>NZ_JBIWCW010000021.1:0-62616 GCF_044761665.1 Peribacillus sp. NPDC097295 | reverse complement strand
GATTCCACGTCACCGTGGACACCCTTGCATTAAGCTAACCACTACTACTGCCTTCATGGTTCGGGACTCACACCCTATAGATTGCACCCATGCCGTGCACACCAAAAAGAGTGCGGAAGCAAAACTCCGCACTCTCTTCGTTTACATAAACTTATCCTTTCGCCTTCTTTTCCTTCTCTTTCTCCGCCCGATAAAATTCATGGAACATCTTCATCAGGGCACGCTTTTCGATCCGTGATACATAGCTTCGAGAAATGCCAAGCTCTTTAGCAATCTCCCTCTGCGTTTTCTCCTTTTTTAAATCCAGCCCAAACCGTCCGACGATGACTTCCTTTTCACGTTCATCCAAAATGCCAATATACTTCTTCACTTTTTCTATTTCCATATTTAGCTGAATCGTATCAATGACATCTTCCGATTCTGATTTCAACACATCAATTAAACTAATCTCATTTCCTTCTTTGTCCTGACCGATTGGATCATGCAGGGAAATATCCTTCTTGGTTTTTTTTGTTGCGCGTAAATGCATCAGTATCTCATTTTCAATACAACGTGCTGCATAAGTGGCCAGCTTTGTTCCTTTTCCATCGGAATAACTCTCGATAGCCTTTATCAACCCAATTGTACCGATTGAAATCAGATCCTCGGTATCTTCACCGGTATTTTCGAATTTCTTGACGATATGGGCCACAAGCCGAAGGTTATGCTCAATGAGAATATTACGGGCTTCCCCATCCCCTTCACTCATAAGCTTAAGGTACTTCTTCTCATCCTGTGATGATAATGGCTGGGGAAAAGCATTATTTTTCACATAGGAAACTAATAAGTAAAATTCCTTGATGAGATAACCGACTGCAGTAAGTATTCCAGGCATTGGTTTCATCCTCCCGCCTCTTTGGATGTTCCCTATCCATACCTATGCGCTAGCGGGCTTGTTCTTGTCTGTACCACTAAAAGAAATCCTCGTTGGCGGTCAAATAGTGAACCACATCTTCAATAACATCCATTCTTTTTAAGTAAACTGGTTACCGATTCATGATTCAGCCCAATGTCTAAAATAAGAAGGACATCGGAATCATTCACACAATTGTATAGAACGTAAACCATTTAAAAATTCCTCATTTAAAATCCCAATCAAACATAGACAAACTTACATATAATAGTAGGGAAATTAATGGAAAGGAGGGATTTGTATGGGCTACGGCTATGGACCATACGGATATAATTACGGTGCTCCATGCCCACCACCTTGTTATGGCGGAGGTGGATTCGGTCTTGGAATCGCCTTGATCGTCGTCCTCGTCATCTTACTGCTGTTATTCGGATTCTGCTTCATTCCTGGTGGATTCGGATTCGGGGGCTGCGGAGGACCGGGGCCATGCTGTTAAAATAGAAAAAACTCGGCTAAAATGCCGAGTTTTTCTATTTTACATAGTCCATGATGTTATGCAGCGGTTTATCGGCATCGACAGAAACATTTACAGCGATCACTGTTCCAATGACGGTCGTAACAACCAGGACCATTACGATTGAGAACATCTTGAATCACTCCTTATTATTTTAACTTACCACCAATTTACCATGTTTTTACGATTGCCGACCGCTGCTATTATGAACACTTTTCATACAATCCATGGCGATAATGTGAAGGTTGCCCTTCATTGGTTAGCCGGTATCCTTCTCCTGCCAGTAGCAACGTTTTTCTCCTTTTATACTCGTCAATTTAATCATATGATCTCCACCTTTCTTAAATTTTTAAAACCCTACGTGCATTTTAGATTAGAAAAAAGGACGATGCTTCATTGCTTTATCCAGGTGTTCATCACGTAATTTCCTGATTCTTTCTTCTTGCAAACATTCCTTGGCCGTCATTTTTTTCATTTTGATCGTGATTGTAAAAAACAGCATATGCAGTGTCATAATATCACCTCCTTTAAGGGGGCGGCTTACCAAAAAGGCATAAAAAGACCGCAGAAAGTTCCTTCCTCCTGCGGGATTTTTAAAAAAATATAAAAAGACCCCAGGGTAAAAGGATTCTCCCTGCGGTCATTATGTCTAAATGATTAATAAAGCCCATTTGCTTTAAAAATATTCCGCTTGACACAGGTCGAATGGTATTTGGTTGTTTGCAGGTACGCTCCAGCTAATCTGCTTAATGTTGGCATCCAATAAATATGTTCTCATCTTCTTCGACCTCCTTTGGAATATTATTTGGTAAGTATATCCAATAAATCGCGATTTGTAAATAGACTTTTTTCATTTTTTTGAAAATTTTATTTATATTTTTATTAAAATAAAAACTAAAAAAGCCTGATCCTCCCGTTTAACAGGAAAAACCAGGCTTACTTCTATTGTTGGAAAGAATCCTGGTCATCACTTTCGTCCAAGATTCTTTTGTATTTTTTTGATACAGAAAAAAAGAGGATGGACAAACTGAGGAACAGGACAGTCGCTCCCATATAGACATTGATGTATACTTCCGTTTTACCGCTTGTAGGGAGTATCGTTCCTATATAAAAGAAAGCTCCTACACATAATAAGGTGATTGCGAATTGTTTGAAATCAGCCATTTTTGAACGTAGTGCTACCATGGTTGGTTTCTTACGGTTGTTTTTCATACCAATCACACCATCTTTCTAACTATTAGTTTCTTATCTCATTCTACCATATTAATTCCAGATGATTAGGTGTAAATAATGGCAAGAAGATGTGTGCTGGTACTCTTAAGTTACCCTTCTAGTGCCTGCTCGAGATCTTCTATCAGGTCTTTGCTATCCTCTAGACCGACCGAAATTCGAATCAATCCATCCGTGATTCCTAAGTTTGCGCGTCGTTCGGCTGGAATCGAGGCATGCGTCATCAAGGCGGGAACGGATATGAGACTTTCCACCGCTCCTAGGCTTTCGGCAAGGGTGAAGTATTTCACTTTCTGGAGCACCCGTTCCGCCTTTGCCCCACTGCCGACATCGAAGGAGACCATGCCGCCAAAACCACGGGATTGCTTTTTGGAAATTTCATGGTTGGGATGGTCAACCAGTCCTGGGTAATGCACCTTTGAAACGGCTTCATGCCCCGTTAGAAAATGGACAATTTCCGAAGTGTTTCTTTCGTGTTCTTCCATTCGGATACCGAGTGTTTTCATTCCGCGCATCAATAGCCAGGAATCCTGAGGCCCCAGCACGCCTCCTGTCGAGTTTTGGACAAAATGCAGGTCTTCACCTAGTTTTTCATCATTTACGACGACAAGGCCCGCTACAACGTCACTATGACCCCCTAGATACTTCGTTGCACTATGAAGGACGATATCCGCTCCAAGTGTAAGAGGATTCTGCCAATATGGGGTACCGAACGTATTATCTACGATGGTAAGCAGTTGGTTTGCTTTCGCTTTTTTAGATAGCTCTTCAAGATCGGTGATTTTCAATAGAGGATTCGTAGGGGTTTCAATGAATAGTGCTTTCGTATTCTGCTTGATTCCTTTTTCTATAGAGTCCATATCACTCGTATCGATAAAGGTGGCCTCCAGCCCAAAACGGTTCAAGATTTTTGTCATCACCCGAAAAGAGCCACCATATACGTCATCGGTGAGTAAGATGTGATCCCCCTGATTAAAGAGCATCATCACAGCCGTCATGGCCGCCATCCCTGAACTGAAAGCAAATCCCCGGCTTCCCCCTTCCAGCTCCTTGATCAGTTCCTCAAGAGCGTTCCGGGTCGGATTGCCGGTACGGGAATATTCATAGCCTCGGTGTTTCCCCGGGCCATCCTGTTTGTACGTGCTCACCTGATAGATTGGTACCGAAACGGCTCCCGTTTTTTCATCACCAAAAATGCCACCATGAATCAATTGTGTCTTCTTCCTCACGTCATTGGCCTCCCTGATAAATATTCTTGCTTAAATATCGTTCACTGGAATCCGGAAAAACGACGACAATATTTGTACCTGCCCGGGCCTTTTCCGCTTCGATCAATGCTGCCGCAAAAGCACAACCGGAGGAGCTCCCGACGAGCAGCCCTTCTTTCAGGGCCAATTCTTTCAACATGGCGAAGGAATTTTGATCACTGATCGTATGAATATCGTCAAAATACGTTTCATCCATATAGGTTGGCAAAAACTCCATACCGATTCCTTCCGTTTTATGGGGTCCTACTTTCCCACCATTTAAGATGGATCCCTCCGGTTCGACGATGACAGTTTTGACAGCCGGATTCTGTTCTTTCAAATAACGTGATGTCCCCATGAAGGTCCCCCCTGTCCCCGCACCGGCAACAAACACATCAACCTTACAATCGAGTTGCTCCCATATTTCGGGGCCGAGTGTTTTATAGTACGTCTCGGGATTGGAAGGATTGGCAAACTGCTGCGGGCAATAGGCACCCGGAATTTCGGCAAGGAGTTCCTTTGATTTCGCAATCGCTCCTTTCATGCCTTCTTCCGTTGGCGTTTGCACCACTTTGGCCCCTAGGGCACGCATTAACTCCTGCTTCTCGCTACTGAATTGCTTCGGTACGCAAAAAATCACATCGACGCCGCGGTTAATCGCAGCCAAAGCTAAGCCAATCCCTGTATTTCCAGCCGTCGGTTCGATGATGGTCCCGCCTCGTTTTAATTCTCCAGTAGCAAACGCTTGCTTCAAGAGTTCTTGACCGAGTCGGTCCTTCACGCTTCCACCAGGATTGAAAAACTCCAATTTGGCATACATCCGGACATCATCAGGAAATGGAAAAGAAGTGATTTCCATCAATGGCGTCTTTCCGATCAACTCATGAATGTTATGAATGACCTTCATAGTGGACATCCTCTCTTAGTTTTCATACCAACTTAGTTGGTTTAAAGATAAAGAATAATCAGCGGGATGATTCCCGCTGATTACATGCCGTTTTATTACTTATTTCATTTTTTCAACCATTTTCAGAATCAGTTCCGCTGAATGAAGCGCCGCCGTTTCCAAGAACTGATCAAAAGAAACATTGGACTCCTTACCAGCGATATCTGAAAGCGAACGGATAATGACAAACGGTGTCTCGAATTGGTATGCTACTTGGGCAATAGCTGCCGCTTCCATCTCCACAGCATATAAATCAGTGAATTTTCCCCTGACGAATTCAACCCGGACAGGATCGTTCATGAACGAATCTCCCGTCACGATCAACCCTTTCGCGACTTGGATATCCTTGATTTCTTTAGCCGCTTCTTCCGCTATAGCGAAAAGCTTTTCATCCGGGATGAAAGCCGCGGGCAATTGTGGCACTTGACCGTATTCATAGCCAAAAATCGTTACGTCAACATCATGATGGCGCACTTCCGTTGAAATGACGACATCACCGACATTCAAATCAGGATGATATCCTCCAGCAGAACCCGTGTTAATGACCACATCAGGTTTGAATTTTTCCAAAAGGATCGTAGTCGACATAGCTGCATTCACTTTTCCGATTCCTGATTTAAGTAAAATGACCTCCATACCGTTAAGTGATCCTGTGTTGAATTCAGAACCGGCAATCGTCACCTGTTCCAATCCTTCCAATTTATCACGTAAAATCGTAACTTCTTCTTCCATTGCTCCGATTATGGCTACCTTCATTAGTAAAAAACCTCTTCCTATAATTTTTCCGCCTCCATAATCCAGACAAATGAATTGCAACGCTCAAAATTCACAATGAACCCATGTTTTACAAGCACTTTTTCAAAAAAAGGAATCGTCGTGTAATATTCCGTTTGCAAATCCTTCGCCAAATTATGAAAGCCTGCATCCTCTGCATCCCGAATCGCCTGATCCTGCGCTTCTTTTGATTGATACATGGTATCCGCAAACACTATTCTACCACCAGCATTCAGTAACTTTCCATAGTTGGCAATGGCTTTTTCTTTTTCTTCATCCGTTAAATGGTGGAAAGCATACGTACTAACGATTGTATCCACCTGTTTCGGCATCGGAAAGTTGATGAAATCCCCATCCACGATTTCCGTTTTATCCTGTAACTTTCTGATAGCTATTTCTCTCATGGCTGGAGATGGCTCGATTCCAGATACCACGAGACCGGCTTTTATCATCATTTCCGTCAAGTTCCCCGTTCCGACCCCAAACTCCAATACATGACCGCGAGACCGGCTTGCGACACAATCTAATATTTTGTCATAGTGCTTAAAGACCTCTTGATATTCAATATCCTGTCCCTCGACGGATTCATCATATGATTTAGACCATTCATCGAATAGTTCCAAAAACTCCCTGCCCATATTAATCACCTTTTTTATGAGGAATTACCATACCTAGTAACAGAATATGAGAGTAAACAAAAACGGTTCGCATTTTTTAGGCAGTTTCACCAGATTTGATGGTACACTAACACTATCAAAACCTTGGAGGAATATAGTATGGATTTTCAACTTGATTTAAATTTATTTGAAGATAAAATTGAATTTTTCGAAGCGGAAAGCATCAAGAGCCTAGAAGAAAAAGTCCAATCCCAAATTGAGATCAACAAAGCGATCTTGCTACAGGTGCACTCCGTTTCACATCAAATGTATGTAAGTGAAGAAGGTCGACGCTTTTATAGCGCCGTCGTCCACTTTAAAGCGAAAAAATGAAAAAGAACCCCCGAAAAGCAAACGCTAGTCGGGGGTGCTACACTCATTCATCACACAAGGGATTACTTTTTATCATTCACTTTCAATTCTTCCACTTTGACTGGCTTCCAGCCGGAGCCGTCCACCCATTCGATATGTACACGGTACGTTTGTGATTCGTTTCCATCTGAAGCAGTGCCGATGGCCGTATTGGGGGATCCCCCGTTTTGCAACCACCATAGCTTCATGCTACCTTCGTCCACCCCGGCTCCAGCAGCAATCGCTTGTCGCATTTCATTCCAGTCCACTGAATCCTTTTCGAAGCTTGTCGCATGTTCACCGGATTGTTCTGTGCCAACAGGTTGCCAGTTCTCACTCGTATAAGCCTTCTCGACGTTGCTATCTCCGCTGGCCTCCACTTCAACAAGCTCGGCATCCTTGTCCTTTTCTTCATCCGTAGGATCTGTCGCTTCCGAATCTTCATCCTCGACTCCCGGTGCATCTTCTTTTTCCTCGGTTTTTTCAGCTTTCTTCTGATTCTTTTCCGTGATTTGTTTCGGTTCGGTTGTGGCCTTTTCAGGTGAATCATCATCACTAAGGAAGATTGTGGCTGCAACAATGACAATTAAAATCGACACGACCGTAATCGCAATATTATATATTTTATTTAATTTTCGTTTTTGATCTCTCTGATGGAATCTTGAGCCCAAGGTCCATTCCTCCCTACCTTTACTTTCAGCCTCATTCTATCATGATTCTGCCGGAGATAGAAGGGGAAGGTTTCCTACACTTTTCGTCAATTCTCGCGTATATCCTGGTCCTTGCTATATAGAACTTTTACAATATCTGAAAATAGAGGTGTCATGCTGGAACTACTTTCATTTGTTTCAAGATTCACCGTGACCAAGGCATATTTAGGGTTTTCATAGGGGAAATAACCGGCAAACCATTTATTTAGCTCACCTTTTTCGATGTTCGTCTGAGCGGTCCCCGACTTACCTGCGACCTCCACAGGAAGGTCCTGTAAAGAAGCCCCCGTCCCTTTCTCTTCCGTGACCACTTTTCTTAAAAGATGTTGCAACTTCATGGCGGTATAAGGTTTCAAGGTATCACCAGCCAATGTTTGATCAGGAAAGTCGACTACTGTCGTACCATTGTCGAATTCAACCTTCGACACAGCCTTCACCTGTTCTTTCTTCCCGCCTCTAGCAATGGTCGCCATCATATTGGCAATGGCAAGTGGCGTGGTCTGGACATCCTGTTGCCCGATCGACGTCTTCGCGATCATTTTCGGATCCTTCTTCAATTGGTCATCATGCCATACCTTACCTTTTTGTTCATGATACAACTGGGTAACGGCCGTATGATAGACATCACCCTGCCATCCCGATTGACCGATAACCCCTAACTTTTCTGCATATTTATCCAAAAAGGCCGGATCCTTTACCGCGATTTCCTTAGACAACTCGGCAAACGTCCTATTACAGCTCTGAGCAAAACTATTCTCGAAATTCAACCGGCCGAGCTCCCTCTGTTTATCTATCCCCCCTTCAATCGTTCTATCACAATCAAACGTTCTTGTTGGGCTCGCGGACTCGTAATCAATGACCGCAGCAGCCGTAACCGTTTTAAAGACTGACCCAGGTGTTTTTTGAGTCAGCATCATATTGATGGCCCCCTCGCCATTCGGGTCTTTTTTATTAAGGGCGGGACGTGACACCATGGCTACGATTTCACTTTTTTCAATGTCAATCAGTACGAGGCCGCCTTTTTTTATCCTGCGTTCATCCACGAGTTTCTCTGCTTTTTCTTGAATGCCTTTATCGATCGTCGTAACGACCTTCACCGGATAAAGGGGATTCGCCGGCTCCACATATTTAACATCCACACCGAACATCGGACCTCCACTAGCGTCTACATGAAACACGAGCTTGGATTCTCCATCGGAAAGCAAAAATTCATCAAATGTCCTTTGCAAACCAGTATTGCCAATTTTCGTATCCGGGGAAAGTTGCATATCGGGATAACGTTTTTTCTTTTCGGCATCCGATATATTCGTTGTACCAATCAGTTGGGCTGCAGGTATTTGATTATGATAGAGCTTTTCATTCACGGCAAATACTCCGGGAATCTTCAATTCATTGATGTCTTTCGATTGGTTCATCGTCAGCTCGATTGGTTCATCCCCACCAAAAACGAATGGGTCTTTCGCTTTTGAAATCGACTGTCTCAGTTCCTCTTCGGTCCTGCCGATTATCGAGGCTACTTTATCTATGGGCCAGGTCATTTTATTTAAAAATGGAAACAAAACAAGTGTCGGAATCTCTTCATGGGCAAGCGGCTCTCCATTTCGGTCGTAAAACTTCCCACGGCCATCATCAATCTTTAAAATCTGTGAACGCTGGTTTACACTCGCTTCTATTAAATTCACATCATGCTTGGAGAAGGATTCAGTACCCACAAGTTGGATATATGCTATCCTGCCAATCAGTAACAGCATACAAATGGTGATGCTGATGGCAACTACCCTCATTCGTTTCTTTTTCATATAGAAACACCTCGTTACCATTGTTGACGAGGTTTTGATTTTTAAACACTAAAAAGAGGATGCCCTTATGGACATCCTCTAAATAAAAGCCGATTAGCTTATGGAAACGATTTTGACGCTCATTTCGCCGCCTGGCGTTTGGATCGATACTTTATCGCCCACTTTTTTTCCGATCAAGCTTTTCGCGATTGGAGAATCATTCGAAATCTTTCCTTCGAATGGATCCGCTTCAACGCTACCTACTATGGAATACGTTTCTTCGTCACCATTTGGAAGTTCTACAAACGTTACAGACTTTCCAAGTGATACAGTATCAGTATTCAAGTTATTATCTTCAATGATTTTGGCATTACGGATCATGTTTTCGATTGTTGTGATGCGACCTTCAACAAACGCTTGCTCTTCTTTAGCAGAATCATACTCCGAGTTCTCTGAAAGATCCCCAAAGCTGCGGGCGATCTTAATTCTTTCTACGACTTCCTTACGTTTAACCGATTTTAACTGTTCTAGTTCCTGTTCCAACTTCGCTTTACCTTCGATAGTCATTGGATATTCTTTTTCAATTGCCAAAACCCTTCACTCCTTCAAATTCTTCACAGCTGACTTTTGCCGTGACCAGTTTATGTACTCTATAAGTGCTTAACCGAATAAAAATATATATAAGCGCGCATCTACCCTAAGAAACAAATCGTCCCTTAGTATATAAACCGACTGCATTGCAGCCGGTTTTCGTTCTGTATCAAGAATAGATTATTGTGTTTTCCCACATTTGTCCAGTCTTTCCCAATAAATAATTGGTATTTTTTATATAAATGAGGGAAAATCGCACCTATCATTATTTATGCTATGTTATTACAAAAAAGACTTTTGTTCAAGGATTGTTTGTATTTTTGTCACCATCAGGTCGATTGCCACATGGTTTTGTCCACCTTCAGGAATGATGATATCCGCATAACGCTTCGTCGGCTCGATAAACTGATTGTGCATCGGGCGAACCACGCTGATATATTGATCAATGACAGAATCCATTGAACGGCCGCGCTCTTTAATGTCACGGGTCATCCGGCGAAGGATTCGTAAATCTGCATCTGTATCCACATAAAGCTTCATATCCATCAGGTTTCTTAGGCGTTCATCCTCCAGCACCAAAATCCCTTCAAGAATGATAACATCTTGCGGCTCAACAGTGATGATTTCATCTGAGCGCGTATGGTTTGCATAATCATACACCGGTTTCTGAACCGATTCATAATTCAGCAGTGCATTGATGTGCTCAATCAATAAATCATTATCAAATGCAAACGGATGATCATAGTTGGTCTTCAACCGTTCTTCAAATGGAAGATGACTTTGATCTTTATAATAATAATCTTGTTCAAGCATCAAGATTGAATGTCCTTTAAAAAACTCGAAAATGGAGCGTGTTACACTTGTTTTACCTGATCCCGACCCACCGGTGACCCCGATAACTACTGGTTTTTTCCTTGTCATGTTAATTCTCCTTACGCATCATATTGTTCACATATACCGGCTTATCTACTTGAATGCGGACAATTTGAAGCGGATGCCGTGCTGCGTCCAACTCTTTACCCAATTCATCCCAGATGGTGCCGATTTTTTGAGTAAAGTTCTCAATTTCCGGTCCGAAGAATTCCACTTCATCACCAGGCTTGAAGAAGTTACGCTGCTGTAAGGTCGCAATTTGAGTTTCCTCATTATAATCAAGTACCAGTCCAGCGAAGTCGAAGCGAGTCTTTACGGTATGATTCCCGAACATTTGTTGTTTATACCCAGGGATTTCTCCTTCCATGAATGAAGAAGCCGTCTCACGATTTGCACATTTATCAAGCTCTTCCAACCATTCAGGCTGAATTTCAAAAGAATCCGGATCGGCACAATACGCATCGATTACTCTACGGTAAACACTGATAACCGTTGCGATATAGTGGATGGACTTCATGCGGCCTTCGACTTTTAAACTATCAATCCCAATTTCAATCATGCCTGGCAAGGATTCAATAAGTTTCAAATCTTTCGGGCTCATCGCGAAAGGAGCATCGTCTTTATCGAATAAAGCTTTTTCTCCGTCCTCATTCAGTTCATATAAGTCATAGTCCCAACGGCAAGACTGACAGCAGCCTCCACGATTCGAGTCACGTGCCGTCATATGGTTCGATAGTGTGCAGCGACCAGAGTAGGCAATGCACATCGCCCCATGAATGAAGGTTTCGATTTCGATGTCGACTTTTTCCTTCATTTCACGAATTTCATCAGCGCTTGTCTCACGGGCTAGCACCACACGCTCCAGACCTTCGTCTTTCCAATACTGGACAGCTTTCCAGTTCGATAGTGACTGTTGCGTGCTCAAATGGATTTCAATATTCGGAGCCACTCGCTTGCACGTTTCGATGATCAATGGATCGGCCACGATAATCCCATGAATGCCCGTTTCACGAAGACCTTCCATATATTCTTCAAGACCATCGATATTTTCGTTATGGGCAAAGATATTCGTAGTCACATAAATTTTCGCACCGTATTTTTTAGCGAATTCGACGCCTTCTTTCATTTCTTCGAACGTGAAATTCCCAGCGTTCGAACGTAAACCATATTCTTGTCCGCCAATGAATACGGCATCTGCACCATAATGGACAGCAATTTTCAGTTTTTCCAGGTTACCAGCAGGAGCCAGCAGCTCCGGTTTTTTTACAATGACTCTCTTTCCATCTACAATCTTGGAAATTTTATCAGCAATAGCATTCAAGGCTATTCCTCCTCTTTCCCTTACTTAATAAACCGATTCTTTAAAGAAGAACCCTGTATCTAGCTCACGGCTATCCGGTTGGATCGCTTGGATTTTTTCAAGGAATTCCATTTTGACATCATCATAGCGATCTGGATCTTCCGCACATAGATCAATCGCCTCGCGGTATAATTTTGTAACGGCCACAATATATTCAGGCGTCTTCAGGACTCCATCGATTTTCAGGGAATCCATTTCCGCTTCCATCAAATCCTGAAGCTCATCGATCATGCACATATCATTTGGACTCATGATATGTGTACCGTTTTCATCTTCATATATTGGGTATTTATTTTCACGTTCCGTATCGTGCAGGAACATATTCCTCTGCTCGGTACGATTACCCACTTCCATTGCCTTGCCTTGGTATTCGAAATAGTTTCCAAGCAGCGTACGCTTGGACTGGAACATGCATGTCATGCCATGGACTTGAACTTCCATTTCGACTTCGGCATGTTCCTTCATTTCAATGACCTCGTCCAAACTGATTTCGCGGGCAGCTACGGCTCTTACCGCTCCACGTTTCCCCCAGTAATTACAGGTATACCAGTTCGTTACCGTCATCTCCGTGTTCCAGTGCAACGGCATATCAGGGGCAACAGCCCGTACAGCCATCAAGACAGCGGGGTCACCGAAGATGATGCGGTCTGCTCCTGCTTCACTTAGGAAAGCTACATAGTCTTCAAGCTCGTCCACTTTATCATTATGAAAGATTGCATTCATGGATAGGTATACTTTTTTACCTGCGGCGTGCGCAATTTCTATCGCTTTCTTAACGTCCACCCGGGTGAACTCCCCCGCTAAACGGAGTCCATAACGCTGCTCACCGATTACGAATGCATCGGCGCCTGCTTCAATAAGTTCTGTAAGATGTGCGATATTTATCGGAGTCACCAGTAATTCAGGCTTTTTCATGTTTGTCACCTCTATGTTTACTAATAGCCACACCGTCACCAATCGGTAAAATCACGGTATCGTAATGAGGATGGTTGTGTAGCCAGATATTAAAATCTTTGATTTTCTTAATGAGCGCTCGCTTGCGTCTCGTCATTTCCATCTCTTCAATGTTTTCAGCAACCAAGCCTTTAAATAATACATTATCAGTAATGATAATGCCAGCTTGATTCAGGAAAGGTTCAAACAGCTCAAAGAAACGTTTGTACTGCCCTTTGGCCGCATCCACAAAGATGATGTCGAACGGACCATGATCCTTCACAAGTGCCCCTGCTTCTAGTGCATCGCCTTCTATGAGGGTAATCCGCTCCGATAGACCGGCCTTTGCAAAATTGGCTTTCGCCTGTTCTATACGCGCTTCATTCCGTTCCAGCGTAACAATCTGTACATCCGGTAAGGTTTCGGCCATTCTGATTGCCGAATATCCAATCGCTGCGCCCACTTCCAATATGGCCTTTGGTTGGTGAAGCCTCAAAATCTGTAGCAATACCTCTATACCTTCAGGCTCCATGATCGGCACATTATGTTCCTTTGCAAAATCCTCTAGCTCCTTAATCAATCCGGTACGTTCCGGAAGTAAGTCGTGAAGATATTGGTCTATTTTTCCGTTCAAGACATTTCCTCCAATTATAAGAAAAACGAAAGCGTCTTGGCCGGCTCTCCATGAAGCGTCGCATCATATTCAAAACGAACTAGAACCAGCATCACTGACTGTCTACGTTTCCTTATCTTTTCAAAATAAAACCCGGCAAAAGCCGAGTTACAGTTTTCAATAAAAATCGGATCTGAAATTTTCACGTTTACTATTCTATCACAAAAACAAGGGGAAAGTAATATCCGTCTCCCCTTAGTTGCTAGTGCCGTCACCATTTATTTGTTGGTTATATGCTGTGCCTTTTTAGTATTATGTTCATCCAGTGTTTTGGAATATAGAACTTCCCCATCAGGTGTAGCCAAGAAATACATATAATCCGTCTTCTTAGGCTTCAATACGGCCTCAATCGAAGACTTACCGGCGTTAGCGATAGGACCTGGCGTAAGCCCTTTGTTTTTGTACGTATTATAGGGCGACTTGACTTCAAGATCTTTGTAATACACACGGTTTTTATGCGAGCCCTTGGCATATAGAACAGTGGGATCCGTTTGTAACGGCATTTCTTCCTTGAGTCGGTTATAAAAGATCGAAGCAATGGTCTTACGGTCTACCTGAGCTGTGGCCTCTTCTTCAACTAGCGATGCAAATGTCAACAGCTGGTGGGCCGTATACTCTTTTTTCTCCATCTGCGATTCGAATGCCTGGAGCGTATCTTCCGTTTTTTGAAGCATTTCAACCACCATGGATTCAACGGATGGCTTTTCCTCATAAAAATCATAGGTTGCCGGGTACAGATACCCTTCAAGCGGATACCTGACATTTTCATTGTTAATCTCTGACGTCAGGAGCTCTGGAAATCTCGTTTGCATGGATTTGACGAATTTCTCACTATTTAATTTCTTGAATATCTCTTTTGGGTCCTGACCCGTCTTCACAGCAATAATGTCGGCTATTTGGACAAGCTGCTTGCCTTCCGGAATCGTTATCCTAAGAACCGCCTCTTTCATGAGTTTTCCGGTTTTGATGCTGGTCACGATATCATTGATTGGCATGGATGGAGAAAGCTTATACTCCCCTGCCTGAAAGCCCGATTCATTTCGGAATTTAATATAATATTTGAAAACACGTGCGTCTTTGATGATGTCCTGCTCTTCAAGCAATAATGAAATATCGCTAATGGTAGAACCGATAGGGATTTTCACAGTCTTAATCGTATCGTCTTCTGGATCAACGGGCTTCATGGCCGAGTTGATATATAAGAACCCCACGAGCACGACTATCCCCACTAGTAAAATAAGTGCAGCGATCGTAATCATGACAATTTTACGGACAAGCTTGGCTTCCCCTTGTTGTTCTAGCATCTTCATTCGAATATGTTCTTTTTTAGATTGCTTTTGATTCTTTTCATCCATTTCAATTCCCCCTGCAAACTGCACACCAACTACAGAATGTTTTCTAGAAGATGCTTTCTCTAATTATATCTTTGCTTCGAATATTATACTAAAACCTACAAATAAATACATGTTTTTTGTATAACTACCTTGATTCCTACTCTATTTATGGCAAATGAACGCTAGCTTTGTCAATAGAAGATAGGCATTTCATAGGAAAAGAGTGTTAGGGTCAGTTTAAGTAAAATACAATGAATTTTCCGAATTCCCTGCATGTAGCCATCTGAACCCATACAAAAATCTAATTATTCATGGTAAAATTCTTCCAGTATGGAAGGGTGTGAAAAAATGGATAATTCATATGTCATGGGATGGGGCACATTGGCACTGATTAATGCCGGGCTTGCCCAAGGTAAAAACAGAACGGGCTTAAATTGGTTTTTATTATCATTAGTTTTAGGTCCATTCGCCACTTTTATTCTCTTGTTTGTTGAGAAAAGATAGCGCATGATTGCACAAAAAAAACTGACCTTAGTTACAAGGTCAGTTCCGTTAAATTATCTTCCTTCTTCTTCTGCTTCTTCATTATCTAGGAATGTGTTCAACATTTCCTCTACTAAATCCCACTCTTCTTCCGTTTCGATCGGAGCAAGTTCGCCATCTTTGCTATCTTCACTTGGTGTGAATGATGAAGCGTGGATTTCGATTTCTTCCTCGTCATCTTCAGCTGACATTGGGTAGTAAAGTACGTAAGATTTATTAAATTTCTCAGAATCGAATGTGAATAAGATCTCACAAAGCTGTTCATTTCCGTTCTCGTCTACTACTGTAATATTGTTTTCACCGTGTTCCATTTATCTTCACCTCATATTGAATTTGTTTGTCTGTCCAAGAAACCTTGTAGAATCATGACAGCTGCCATCTTATCAATGACTTTCTTGCGTTTGCTTCGGCTCACGTCCGCCTCGAGAAGGACACGTTCCGCTGCCATCGTTGTCAACCGTTCATCCCAGAGAAACACCGGCAGCTTGAATTTTCTTTCTAAGCGCGTCGCGAATTCTTGACTGATTTCGCCGCGCGGACCAATGGTTCCGTTCATATTTTTCGGGAGACCAAGGACGATTTTAGAAACTTCGTGTTCTTGTATGATTTCCTTGAGGCGTTTAAAGCCGAAGTCATTTCCAGCTTCGTTAATTTTGATTGTTTCCAATCCTTGTGCAGTCCAACCCATCGCGTCACTCACCGCGACGCCGATGGTTTTTGAACCTAGATCAAGACCCATTGTTCGCATTAATATTCCTCTCGATGGTTCTTAAGATACGATTTAACCAATTCTTCAATGATTTCATCGCGTTCAAGCTTGCGGATGATGTTGCGAGCATCCATATGGCGCGGGATATAGGCCGGGTCACCCGATAGTAAATAACCGACGATCTGGTTAATCGGATTATACCCTTTTTCCTGTAGAGCGACATAGACTTTTGACAATACTTGCTGAACATCTCTTTCGAAAGGTTCTTCAGGAAAATTGAATTTCATCGTTTTATCAAAGGAACTCATGATCATACACCTCTCCTCAGCGTCTTAGAATTCCATCATTACCTCATTGTACAACACTTTTCACTGTTTATGAAATCGATAAGACCCATTCTTCAACAAAATTAAGGGCCGTATCCAATTTTTCTGGGTCTTTCCCACCTGCTTGGGCCATATCCGGGCGTCCACCGCCACCACCACCGCAACGTGTCGCGACTTCTTTAATCAATTTACCTGCATGGAAACCGCGTTCGATATAATCCTTCGTCACGCCGGCTATTAAGTTGACTTTATCTCCTTGAGCCGACCCTAACACGATAATGACCGAATCAAGTTTTTGTTTTAGGTCATCAGCCATCGCACGTAAGTTATTCATGTCAGTAGCTTGGACTTTAGCCACCAAGACTTTGACACCATTGATTTCTTTCACGTTCGAAACAAGGCTTCCGGCTTCAATATTGCTTAGTTTTGCAGCCAGGCTGTCGTTTTCACGTTGAAGTTCTTTCGTTTCCGCCATGATGGTTTCGATTCGTGCAGGAACATCTTTCAGATTCGTTTTCAATTTAGCGGCTGCGTCCTTCAAGACATGGATTTGGTCCGCCATCAAGTTGTAGGCACCAGCTCCAGTTACCGCTTCGATTCGGCGTGTACCCGCCCCGATGCCACTTTCAGAAACGATTTTGAATAAGCCAATGACCGCTGTATTCGGAACATGGACACCACCGCAAAGCTCCAGGCTGTAATCGCCAATTTGAACGACACGGACAATCTTGCCATATTTCTCGCCGAATAGTGCCATCGCACCCATCGCTTTTGCTTCTTCGATATTCTTATAATCCGTATTCACTTGTAAGCTTTGCCAAATCTTTTCATTTACAATCGTTTCGATTTGCTCGATTTCTTCTGCCGTGATCTGACCGAAGTGTGAGAAGTCAAAGCGAAGGCGCTCAGCTTGCACGAGTGATCCCGCTTGATTGACATGCGTTCCTAGTACATCCTTCAAAGCTTGATGCAGAAGGTGTGTAGCCGTGTGATTTTTCGTGATCTGGATGCGGTTTTCCTGATTGACCGCTGCCATGACTGTTGAACCGGTCGTTAACGTACCAGCCGTCACCGTGACACGGTGCAGGTTTTGTCCATTCGGTGCTTTTTGAACATCAAGGACATCCACTTTCACCAATTCACTCACAAGCGTTCCTTTATCGGCAATTTGCCCGCCGCTTTCCGCATAGAATGGCGTTTTATCCAGGATTACCTGTACATCTTCGCCTTCATGTGCTTCCGTTGCAAGCTCGCCATTTTTCACGATGGCTACGATTTTCGCTTCAACTGAAGCTTGATCATATCCGACAAATTCACTTTCGACTTTAATCTCACCCAATATACCACCCTGGATTTGCATGGAGTCTACATCTTGGCGAGCAGAGCGTGCACGTTCGCGTTGTGCTTCCATCTCTTTTGCGAAGCCATCTTGGTCAACTGTCATGCCTTCTTCTTCCGCATATTCCTCCGTCAATTCAATCGGGAAGCCGTATGTATCATACAAACGGAATGCATCGCTACCAGGAATGACCGTGTTGCCTTTTTCTTTTTCTTTCTTGATGACTTCAGAAAGAATTGCAAGACCATCATGTAGCGTTTCATGGAAACGTTCTTCTTCATTCTTGACCACTTTCGCAATGAAGTCCTTCTTGTCGAGAACTTCTGGGTAGAAATCTTTCATGATTTCGCCCACCACGGTCACTAGTTCAAACATGAATGGACGGTTGATGTTGATTTGCTTCGCATAACGAACCGCTCTGCGCAGTAAACGGCGCAGTACATAGCCGCGACCTTCATTGGACGGAAGCGCTCCATCGCCAACAGCGAATGCCACTGTACGGATATGGTCGGCGATGACTTTAAAGGCTATATCTTTCTCGGCATCGACACCATATTTCACATCGGCGATTTCTTCTACCGCATGAATAATCGGCGTGAAAAGGTCCGTATCATAGTTCGTCGCCACATTTTGCACGACAGAAGCCATACGTTCAAGCCCCATGCCTGTATCGATGTTTTTCTTCGGAAGCGGTGTGTAAGAACCGTCCGGATTGTGATTGAATTGAGAGAACACAAGGTTCCAGACTTCTAGATGACGTTCATTTTCACCACCCGGGAATAGTTCCGGATCATTCGGGTCATCTCCATATTCAGGTCCACGGTCATAGAAAATCTCCGTATTCGGGCCACTCGGACCTTCGCCGATATCCCAGAAATTCTCTTCCAGGCGAATGATCCGTTCAGCGGGAATGCCGATTTTCTTATTCCAGATTTCGAACGCTTCTTCATCTTCAGGGTGTATCGTAACCGCTAGCTTTTCTTTGTCGAATCCAATCCATTTTTCGTCGGTCAAAAATTCCCAAGCCCACGTAATCGCTTCTTCTTTGAAATATTCCCCGATGGAGAAGTTCCCAAGCATTTCGAAGAATGTATGATGGCGTGCCGTTTTCCCCACGTTCTCGATATCATTTGTACGAATTGCTTTTTGAGCGTTCGTAATTCTTGGGTTTTCCGGAATCACCCGTCCGTCAAAATATTTTTTCAACGTCGCTACACCGGAATTGATCCAAAGCAATGATGGATCTTCATGAGGAACCAATGACGCACTCGGTTCGATGTTATGACCTTTTTCACTAAAGAAATCTAAATACATTTGGCGGATTTGAGCACCAGTTAAATACTTCATCTATATATCCTCCTCTAAAAATATGTAATTTTGAGCACACAAAAAACTCCCATCCCAAAACAGGGACGAGAGTCAACTCGCGGTACCACCCTGATTATGGACACAAAACAACACGTCCATCACCTTCATAAATGCCTTAACGCGGCAAGACGGCAGGTATTAGCTGCTCTCCGGACTAGCTTTCTGCTGACCTTCACCTGGCAGTCCCTTTCAGCCCAAGGGGACACCTCTCTTCTAAATGGTCTTCAGCATACTTCGTCCTTCAACGAATTATCTTATGTATTGGATTATATTCACAAGACTTTTATTTGTCAATAAGCGCCGGCTTCTTTCTGAAATGAACCCTGGCATGCTGTATGGAAACTTTCAGAACCGCCAGTATCGGAATCGAAAGAACCATTCCAAGAATGCCGCCCACCTCACCACCGGCCAATAAAGCAAACATGATGAAAAGCGGGTGCATATGGAGGCTTTTTCCAACGATGAGGGGCGACAAAATATTTCCTTCAAGAAATTGCAGGATGACCACGATGACCACGATGATAATCACCATTTTGACCGAAATGGTAGCGGCAATGATGACTGCCGGAATGGCCCCGATAATGGGACCAAAATAGGGAATCACATTCGTTACCCCGATGATGGCGCCAAGCAATAAGGGATATTCCATCCCGACAATCCAAAAAAGCAACGAAGAAATCACACCGATCGCCGCACATACGATGATCTGTCCCCGAATGTATCCGCCAAGGGAAGCATCGACCTCTTGAACGAAGGCACGGCCTTGCTTGCGCCACTTTTTCGGCGTCAAGTACCACGCCATTTTTTTCAATGAAGCGAAGTCTTTCAGTATATAAAAAGCAATGAATGGGATTAACCCAATCAGAAGGATGAAATCAAACAGCTTCAAGGCGAACGCCATCCCCTTTTCCGGCATGGCACTTAACCAATTTTCAAAAAGGACAACCCCTTCTTCAAAGCGTTCATGGATACCGAACGGCCAGTCCGCTGTTTGGTGATTGAGCTTTTCAACCCTGCTCCGATATTGCTCGACGAGTCCCGGTACACTCTCAGATAGCTCACGTACCTGGTTCGTCATCATGGGAATTCCCATGTATACGGCAAATCCAAGCCCACCGAAAAAAAGCAAATAAATAATCAGGATCGATAACCAACGGCGCATCCCTTTTTTATTCAAAAATTCCACAACCGGATGCAGCAAGTAACTAATGAAAGCCCCAATGAAAAATGGCAGGAATACTGTAATAAGCACAGAAACAGCTGGCCCCCACATAGGCTTCAGTTTCATAAAAATATAGATGATGAAAAATAAGAGCAGTATAAACCCGAGCCGATAAAACCATTTCACACGAAAACTCATGCTAACCACCTCCCCGCCCGTTTATTATTGGAACTGGAATAGTTTTTCATACATTTCAGTAAAAAAAGCGATGCAATCCGTGTGATTGCATCGCTTTTTGGAAGCACGTCGCCTAAATGAATTAGAGCATCGATTTTATTTTCTTGCGTAATTTCTTCATTCTCTTGTTTATCGTTTTAGAATTCATCATGCTCATGAACCGTCTAGCCATTGCACATGCACCTCTTCCGTTAATTACATTTGAAGCGGCGGTCATTTTCCTCGAACAAGTCATCCAAAGAACTCAAACTACCATCTTCTTCGACCTGGTGCGTATTAATGATTCCATCAGAAACGGTCATTTCAATAAAACAATTCCAACAATAAAATTGGTTTACGCCAATTTTCCCGACATCTTTACTGCGACAATTCGGACATTGTATTTCCAAAATGGGACACCTCACTGTTCATAAACTGAAACAATGATGGCATCCTTCCCTAAAGTAGGTGGCTGTTTTGACTCAATCACTGTCGATTCCGAGAAAAAACCATCCGTTGTTTCATACGCTATAATCGTGCCCATTTTTTCCAGAAAATATACATCCTGCAGTAGCCCTAGCTCGTCGCCCATCTCTGAAAGAAGCATACGCCCTGCTACCTCATCCTTTGTGAACCAAACGGAATCGTCCATCACTTTCTTCGGTGTCGTATCCTGTTGCAAGACGACCCCGTCCGGTCCAAAGGAAAAGATATCATCCAGCGTCATAAGAACAACCTTCTTGAACAATGCTTGCCGATGGATGACCAAACCGTTCACCTGCCCGGCATCTGATAGAGACAAATCGTGAATCGTCCCGATCTTTTCTCCCTCGGCAGTAAAAACCGGCAACCCTTTCAATATAGAAAACGTCCGCAAAGTCATCCCGCCCCTCCGAACATTTTTAGTATTTCTAGCTCCGATCCAATACATGTACTGAAAGGTTTTCCATTACTTTTATACTCAAAAAAAAAGACCGGATACCCGGTCCTTCCTTTTCTACCAACCCCTGCTGGATCCGCCGCCTCCCGAGCTTCCTCCTCCGCCACCTCGAGGGCCTCCACCACCACGGCCGCCTCCTCCGCCGCCGCGGCTTATGAACATCAAGAGGATGTTGAGTAAGGTTTGAAGGAAAAACCCTTTGAAGAATTTTGCATCCAAAAAGACCACGATAATCGCAACAATGATTATAAGGAGAATTTGAATGCCCGATAGCTGGGTGTTTTCTTCCGGTTGAACGGCATAATCTTGATAAAAATCTTCTCCTAAACCGTATTCCTTTAAAACCTCGTTATAGATGGCCTTATAAGTTTCAGTCAGAGCAAGATTGTATTGGTTTTCCTTTAAATGGGGAATGGCGACATTGTCCAAAATCTGTCCTGATTTAATATCCGTAATGGCCCCTTCCAATCCGTACCCCACTTCGATACGGATTTTCTTTTCCTCCACGGCGAGGACAAGAAGGACCCCATTATTCAGTTCCGCGTCACCAAGTTTGAATGCCCTTAAGGCCTCGACAGAGTATTCTTCGATTTCGGAGCCTTCCATGGAGTCGACGGTCAACACGGCTACCTGTGCCTTAGTTGCATCTTCCAATCGTTTTCCCAAATCAATCAGCTCGGCTTTTTCCTGGTCATTCAATACACCGGCAAAGTCCTGGACGTAGATATCACCAACTGGTTTTGGGATATTCGGTTCTGCTGCGACTACGTTTGCAAAGTTGAAAGTGAAAAGTAAAAGGAGCGCAAACACAGCAAGCTTTTTCATTACTTATCGCTCCCGAAATCAACCTTTGGTGTTTCTTTGTCTTGTTCACTCACTTCATAATATGGTCTGGCATCGAAACCGAACATTCCGGCCATCAGGTTCTTAGGAAAGCGTTTGATTGTCTTGTTATATGAGGTGACCTCATCGTTATAATCCTTTCTTGCGACAGTCAACCTATTTTCCGTCCCTTCCAGGCTGTCCATCAGGCTTTTGAAGTTCTCATTGGCCTTTAGATTTGGATACTTCTCCACTACCACCAACAGGCGGCTCAATGCCCCGCTCAGTTCTTGATCGGCACCGATGGCATCCTCGGTAGTATTGGCACCAGCTAACTTCGCACGAGCATCGCTGACCGCTTTAATGGCCTCCGTTTCATGTGAGGCATATCCTTTTACCGTTTCCACCAGGTTCGGTATTAAATCTGCTCTTCTCTTTAATTGGTTATCCACCTGTGACCACTTATTGTCCACGTCTTCACTGCTACTGACGAGACTGTTATAAGAAGTCGCGCCAAAAATGATAAGCAGGACCACGACAACTAGTCCGATTAACCATCCTTTTTTCATTCTGTTTCCCCCTCATTTTTAGCTAAGTATCTTTACATTCTATATTTATTCCACTAATTCTATGAGTTATAAACTAAAACACAATAAAAAAGCCGAAGATTAAATCCTCGGCTACATGAAATCATATGGTGTCATACCGTCCATACCGACCATCGGATCCGTATGCATGAGTACATCGAAATAGCTTTCCCCTTGATTGGGCACTTCTTCTTTTCCATCCGACTCGACCGCTTCATTGTCTCCATCCAAGGTTTCCCGGAGCTTTTCAAGCAAGGTCGTTTTCCTGCGCATTTCATCATTACGCTCAATGCCAAGGCGGAATGCATCTTCTTCCCCGCACAGTATCAGGAAACTCTTGCTTCGGGTTATGGCCGTATACAATAAATTCCGGCGTAACATCCGGTAGTAACTCTTCACGACAGGTAAAATCACGATAGGGAATTCGCTTCCCTGTGATTTATGGATGGAACAGCAATACGCATGCGTAATCTGGTTCAGTTCCTGCTTCGTGTACGTCACTTCAATGCCTTCAAACGAGATGATCACCTTATCCACATGGTCCGTGTTTTCCTTAGCGAACAGGATAGAAACGATTTCACCCATATCCCCGTTGAAGACACCCTCTTCCGGCTGGTTCACCAGCTGAAGAACCTTATCACCCGTCCGGTAAACGACATCACCGAACTTGATTTCGCGCCGTTTTTCCTCCTTATTGCTATTGAATACTTCTTGCAGCATTTTATTCAATGCATCTATTCCTGCAGGTCCCCGGTACATCGGTGCCAGGACCTGGATGTCCCTTGCCGTGAAGCCCTTCGTCCTGGCATTGGCGACGACCTTCTCGATCACCTGAGCGATCTGGCCAGTCTGGCAGCGAATGAACGACCGATCGGCCTGTTGCTTTGTCACATCATCCGGTAGCCGACCTTTTTTTATATCGTGGGCCAGTTCAATGATCGAAGAACCATCCGCCTGCCGGTATATATGCTCAAGACTGACGGTCGGCACGCAATTGGACCCGAGCAAATCCTTCAGCACTTGACCAGGCCCGACCGACGGAAGCTGATCCTCATCACCCACCAATATCACCTGGACATTTTCCGGCAACGCTTTAAATAATTTCTGGGCCAGCCACGTATCCACCATGGACACCTCATCAATGATGACGATTCGACCTTCCAATGGATTATCTTCATCATGAGCAAAGCCCTCGCTCCCGTTCCAACCTAGCAATCGATGAATGGTCACCGCCGGCAGTCCCGTCGATTCAGACATTCGTTTAGCTGCTCGACCTGTAGGAGCCGCAAGGACGAAAGGAAAAGGATCTGCCCCTTCTTTTTTATAATCATTGATGTCCATTGATACGCCATGAAGTTCCGCATATAACTCGACAATCCCTTTAATGACAGTCGTCTTCCCTGTACCCGGACCACCCGTCAAGATCAACATCGGCGACTCCAGGGCCGTCTGGATCGCTTCCTTTTGCGCAGGTGCATAGGAGACATTGAGCCGCTCCTCTAGCTTACCAAGTGCGAGTAGGAATTCCGATTCCGGGAATTGGTCTTCATACTCCGTTTGAGCAAGCAGCCGCTTGATGTTCGCCACGATTCCCTTTTCCGAATAATAGAGGGACGGCAGATAAATCCGCTGATCCTCCACAACGATTTTACCCGCCTCGGTTAATTCGATTATTTCCGTGGAGATACTGCTGAATTCAATCCGATCCCGCTTATTCTCTTCTAAAAGCCTTTTGACCCCTTCTAAAAGCTGTTCGGCCTCGATGTATATGTTCCCGTCCTGCAGGCATTGAGATTCAAGCGTATACAAGCATGCCGCCTTGATGCGGTCGGGGTGGCTGCCGGAAATGCCCAGCTGATGGCCAAGCTCATCCGCCCGTCCAAAACCGATCCCTTCAATATCCTCCACAAGCTTATAAGGGTTACCTTGTAGCATCGTGACGGTATCCTGTTTATACGTTTGGTAAATCTTCATCGAAAGCTGCGGACCAAATCCATATTGATTCAGGGCAATCATCACCTGTTCAAGACCCTGATGTTCGACTAATGTATCGTAGAGGCTCTTCGCTTTTTCACCAGTAAGTTTCGGGATATCATCAAGTATGGAAGGCTGGGCCAGGATTTTAGAAATTGCATTCTCCCCGAGCTTTTCAACGATGCTCTCGGCCGTCTTTTTTCCGATGCCCTTGAATAGTTCACCAGATAAATAGCTGACGACTCCTTCCTTGGATTGAGGGAGATCCTTGCGGAAATGTTCAACATGAAACTGAAGGCCAAATCTGGGATGCTCCTTCAGCGCCCCATAGAATATATATACCTCATCCTCATGCATCCTCGGAAAATACCCAGTAACGACCGCTTCCTTCTCATCATAATTCAAATTCGTTTCATTCAAACGGATTCGAACGACCGAATACATATTATCTTCATTATGAAAAATCGTCACTAGATGGCGGCCTTTCATAAACATTTTCTCTTCTGAAAACAAATCCATCGAATCCTGCTGGGCCAACGCTTCTCCCCACCCTTCACATGTTTCTTTCGTCTATTTATTCAGCAGACATTTCTTCCATCAGTTTCTTGCCGTGTGCCGCTAGCATATGGTCTGGCTGTGCCTTTAGCGCTTTTTCAAAATAGACGATCGCAGCCTTGGCATCTTCCTTGTACCCCGCATACGCCACACCTAAATTATAATAAGCATCCGCATGGTTTGGATCTTGTTCCACCACTAGATTCAACTGCTTGATCAATTCTTCATACAATTCCGCATTAGCCAGGCAAAGTGCAAATTGGAATCTCGCATCCACATCTTCCGGACTCAACTCCACCGTTCTTTGCAAATATGGCATCGCCAATTTTGGCTGATCCAACGCCATCAATGTCAGTCCAAGCATGAAGTATGCATCACTGTTATCAAGACCCAAACGAATTGCCTTTTCGAACATATCCTTCGCTTCAACCAATTTGGAATCCACTTCATAATATAAGTTTCCTAACGAATAATAAGCAGCGGCTGCGTTTTCATCCAGCTCAATCGCCTTTTTATAAAACTTAACGGCTTTATCCGTCTCGCCCACTGCAGTCAGCACATTTCCAAAGTTTATGTATCCAACCGGTTCAGTCGGGTTTTCCTCGATCGCTTCATTAAAAACTTTCGCCGCTTCCTCATATTTTCCTTGTTGCATAAGCTCAATACCTTGTTGATTCTTATCCATCACCATTCACGCTCCATTTTTTTATTAAAAAGTATAGCATATGCTATTGGTTTTTTTTATGTATGTACATGCATTGCCGGTCTTTCGCCAATGCAAACAAAATCCCCAACCGCAAATACAGCTGGGGACATGCTTATTTTACCCTACGTAAGTCAGTTTTTCACCTTTTTTAAACACTTCATCAATCGTACCGCCACCTAGGCAGACTTCACCGTCATAAAACACGACAGACTGACCTGGTGTAATCGCACGGACCGGTTCGTCAAATACGACTTCGACATCACCGTTTTCCAATACTTTCACCGAAACGCCACTGTCCACTTGACGGTAACGGAATTTAGCCGTACACGAAAATTCCGTTGCCGGCATGTGTTCAGCCACCCAGCTCATCTTCACAGCTTTCAGTGAATCGGAGTAAAGGACATCATTGTCAAAACCTTGGCACACATATAGAACATTGTTTTTCAAGTCTTTACCCGCTACGAACCAAGGCTCGCCGCTTCCGCCGATACCAAGACCATGGCGTTGACCGATCGTGTAATACATCAAGCCATCATGTTTCCCCATGACTTTGCCATCCATCGTCGTCATTTGACCAGGTTGTGCAGGCAGATACGTGCTCAAAAAGCCTTTGAAATCGCGTTCCCCGATAAAGCAAATACCGGTCGAATCTTTCTTCGTTGCCGTTGCAAGACCCGCTTCCTTCGCAATTTCACGGACTTCCTTCTTATCGATATGCCCAAGCGGGAACATGACTTTTTCCAGTTGCGTTTGCGTTAACTGGTTCAGGAAATACGTTTGATCCTTGTTATTGTCCACGCCGCGAAGCATTTTGTACTCGCCATCTTGATACTTGACCTGTGCATAATGACCTGTCGCCACATAATCGGCACCCAGGCTCACCGCATGCTCAAGGAATGCCTTGAACTTGATTTCCTTATTGCACATCACGTCCGGATTCGGTGTCCGGCCCGCCTTGTACTCCTCCAGGAAATAGGTAAAGACCTTGTCCCAATATTGTTTTTCAAAATTGACCGCATAATATGGAATCCCAATTTGATTACAAACGGCAATGACATCATTGTAATCTTCCGTTGCTGTACAGACCCCGTTTTCATCCGTATCGTCCCAGTTTTTCATGAAAATCCCGACCACGTCATAGCCTTGGTTTTTCAAAAGCAGGGCAGACACAGAAGAATCGACGCCTCCTGACATCCCTACGACTACACGGGTGTCTTGTGGTGCTTTCTTCATTCTGTCACCTCATCTATTTAAATAAAATTATAGTTGTACCAATCTTTTTACAATCTTAACGGTTGCCTCAGCAGCTTCCCTGACTTCCTGCTCGGTATTGTTCAGACCAAAGCTGAAGCGAATCGCATTCTTCGTCCGCTCCGAACCTTTTCCGAACATCGCGACCAACACATGCGACGGTTCGATTGACCCCGCCGTACAAGCAGACCCGCTTGAAACCGCTACACCGGCCAAATCCAGATTCACGAGCATCGATTCGACATTCGTACCAGGAAAGCTCACATTCAGCACATGTGGCAGCACATGCTCCCTCGATCCGTTAATCTCATATTGTACCTCCGCCTCATCAAAAACGGCAAGCAATACGTCTTTGAAATGGTTGTATTGCTCCTTTTTCTTCTCCATCGTACTTTGGGCAATGGACACAGCCTCCGAAAAACCAGCAATCGCCGGGACGCTTTCCGTTCCAGCGCGCCGCTTCCGTTCCTGTTCCCCACCGTATAAATGAGGAGGAAACTTCAATCCATCACGCATATATAAAAAGCCGGTTCCTTTTGGTCCATTGATTTTATGAGCGGAAACACTCAACAAATCCACGCCCAGCTCACGGACATCGATAGGAATGAGGCCATATGCCTGCACCGCATCCGTATGGAAAAGGGCTTGATGTTCCTTCAGTAGCTGTCCGATCTCAGCAATCGGCTGGATCGTGCCCACTTCATTATTGCCAAACATGATAGAAACCAAAATCGTATCATCCCGCAATGCCGCTTTTAAATCGACAATCGAAATAAGCCCCGCTTCATTCACAGGTAAATACGTGACTTCAAAGCCAGACTCCTCAAGGAATTGACAGGTATGCAAAATCGCATGATGCTCAATCTCTGTCGTAATGATGTGCTTGCCTTTTTCCTTATTCCCATGCGCAGCCCCGATTATCGCCGTATTATCCGCTTCCGTTCCACCACTTGTAAAAATGATCTCATTCCGTCCCGCTTTAATGCTTGCGGCAATATTCGAACGCGCTTCATCTAAAACATGGCGCGCTTCCCGCCCGAACGCATGAATGCTCGACGGATTCCCAAAGTCATGGCTCATGACTGACATCATCTTATCAATCACACTCGGATGCATCGGTGAAGTCGCAGCATGATCTAAATATATTCTGTTCACTTATTTGTCGCCTCCATAGAATAGTTGACTCTAGTGTTTCCCAAAAAAATGCCTATTCCCATAGGATTTTACCTTTAAATCAACCAGTAGTCCAATAACTCAGATACATGATTTTTTAAGATAGAACCCTTTAGAATAGGTATTTTTGCTTCATATTAAAAACTTATATATAGTACATGTAATCGTTCGTTTCACCATTGTCTTTATAGTTGGCCAAATCGACCAACGTCGTATTGTCCAGCACTTCTTTAACGGCATCGCGAATCCTGATCCAAAGCTGGCGCTTCACCGGCTCCTCATCCTCGATTCCTTCAACCGGGGTAATCGGCCCTTCCAAGACGCGAATGACATCACCAGAAGTAATCTCATGAGGATCTTTCGATAAGACATATCCGCCATATGCCCCACGAACACTCTTCACCAATCCTGCATTACGAAGGGGCGCAATCAGCTGCTCCAAATAATGCTCGGACAAATTATGCGTTTGAGCAATCGACTTCAAACTCTTCGGTCCCTCTCCATAATGCTTAGCAAGTTCAATCATAATCGTCAAGCCGTACCGGCCCTTAGTAGATATCTTCATTTATATACACCTCAAATTATTAATCCGTTACTAAATTCTCTTGAAATTATAGCATATCCCCGTTAGAAATGCATTCACCCGCTATTCATTTGTCAAATTATTCTAATTGGAGTGGTTGGGAAAATGGTGTGATTGTTGAATTAACATCCTGAATGTTGAATTATTGAACATGAACGTCGAATTCCCGGAAAATCAAAAGGGATTTTGCCAAAAACAGAGAATATTTACTCTAAATTAAAAGGAGAGTGATTCCCATCATTATTAAAGATTGCGAGATTCCTATAAAAACCCGCATGCTTGAAGCACTTATAAGACGCATGCCCAGCAGTCATCCACTACAACCTATCTTGACCTCAGACTTCAACAGAAACATGGCAGGTTACAAAGGAGAACTTCGAGTCATTTCCGCTTTAAAAGCACTTCCTGAAAAAGAGTATCTAATCTTTAATGACCTCCGCCTCCTCGGTTCCCCCTACCCCTTCCAATTGGACATCCTCATTCTCACTCCCTACTTCCTCCTCATTCTTGAAGTCAAAAACATCGCTGGTGAAATCTATTTCGATAATACTTTCAATCAACTGATCCGAACGAAAGCAGATGGAAAGACAGAAGCGTTTGACGATCCAATTTTGCAAGTGAATCGGCAGCGCCAACAATTAGTGGAATGGTTAAAATCCAAAGGGTTCAAAAAGCTTCCGGTGGAAACGCTAGTCGTGAGTGCCAATTCCTCAGCTATAGTACGGGCATCAGATACAGCTTTGAACAGAAAAGTGATACGTAAAGATTATCTACTTTTGAAAATTGCCGAATTCAAGGAAAAATATAATGAGAAAATCCTCACACCTAAAGCGCTGAAAAAACTATTCGCTTTATTCATGAAAGAACATACACCTCATCTATCAAACCTTTTAGATATCTATAAAATCCCGGCCGAATCCCTGCAAACCGGCGTCTACTGCCCTCATTGTTGCAGTCTGTCCATGGAAAGGCGATTAAGAAGGTGGGTCTGCCGCACATGTTCGTCTTCGTCATACGATGCTCATATCTCTGCACTTTGGGATTATGCCTTCCTCATCAAACCTACGATTTCTAACGGTGAATGTCGTCGCTTCCTCCAACTTCAATCATCATCCAGTGCAAAGAATTTATTGCTTTCCCTGAACTTAGGTCATATTGGACAGACCAAGGGTAGAATGTATCTCTTAGATTCACTTATGTTGAATGAATAGCGTGAATGTTGAATTATTGCTTTGAATGTTGAATTATCTTGCTGAATGTTGAATTACCCCTTCCAACCATCGAATTCTCCGCCCCCCGAACGCATATTCAGAGCATTTCCCCCTCCAATTGTGATACCTTATATAAAAAGGAGAGGTGCCCCATGAATATTAAACCGCTTGCCTTCCGGATGCGGCCACGTTCGATTGATGAAGTCATCGGACAGGAGCATCTTGTCGGCGAAGGAAAAATCATCGCAAGGATGGTGAAGGCCAAGCAGCTGTCTTCGATGATACTGTACGGTCCTCCCGGAATTGGGAAAACATCGATTGCGAGCGCCATTGCCGGTAGCACCAAGTTTGCCTTCCGGACACTGAACGCCGTCACCAATAACAAGAAAGACATGGAAGTCGTCGCTGCCGAAGCCAAGATGTCCGGCAAGGTGATCCTGTTGCTCGATGAGGTCCATCGCCTCGATAAAGCGAAACAGGATTTCCTCCTACCCTACCTCGAAAACGGGATGATCACCTTGATTGGCGCGACGACAAGTAATCCTTATCATGCCATCAATCCGGCCATCCGCAGCAGATGCCAGATTTTCGAGCTAAAGTCATTGGAAGTTACGGATATAATCAAAGCCCTGGAACGTGGACTACAAGATGAGGAGCGTGGACTCGGTCACTATAAAACGGATGTCAGCACCGATGCCCTGGCACATTTTGCGACCGCTTCGAACGGGGATGTCCGCAGTGCCCTTAACGCTCTAGAGCTCGCGGTTATATCGACCGAGCCTGACGAATCAGAAACGATTGCCATCAATGTAAAAATTGCCGAAGAGTGCATGCAGAAAAAGAGCTTTTCGCATGACAAGGATGGAGATGCCCATTATGACGTCCTATCCGCCTTCCAAAAATCAATCCGTGGTAGTGATGTGAATGCGGCCCTCCATTATTTGGGCCGATTGATAGAAGCCGGCGACCTTGTCAGCATCGCCCGTCGCTTGGTCGTCATCGCATATGAAGACATTGGCCTGGCTAATCCACAAGCTGGTCCTCGTGCCCTAGCAGCGGTCGAAGCAGCCGAGCGACTTGGCTTCCCGGAAGCCCGGATCCCTCTAGCCAATTCCGTGATCGAGCTCTGCTTATCACCGAAATCAAATACCGCCTATAAAGCCATTGACGCGGCCCTCGCCGATATACGTGCGGGACATAGCGGCGACGTACCCGATCACCTTAAAGATGCCCATTACAAAGGGGCCACAGAACTGGGCCGCGGTGTCGACTACCTCTATCCGCACGATTACGAAAGCGGATGGGTGAAACAGCAGTACTTACCGAACAAGCTGCGCAACAAAAAATATTATCAACCGAAAAAGGGCGGAAAATTCGAACAAGCCCTCGCCTCGGTGTATGAAAATATCGAGAAAAAGAAATAACTCCGGATCCCTGAGATCCGGAGTTATTCATTGTGGAAAATGAAAGCTTTTCACATGTCGCATATTTACATAGAATACTTCGCCTTGAGCATTCATCATCTGGATGGCATGATCCTTCAGTTGAACGATTCTACCTATATCTCTATGGTCCTGTCCTAAATCGAGTACCACCAGTTTATCGGTCAACTTTTTCAGCTGTTCCTCCAAGGTCCGTGCCCAGCTAAGACTGGAAACCTGAAGAAGCTGCTCGCTTTTGTTCAATCCGTATGGCCCTTTTTCATCATCACAAACCGTCAGCCACTTTACGTGCTCCATCGAGATGAACATCGTTTTATATACAGGAGAGTGAAAAATGAAATAGTTATTCATGATGCCCACAATATACCCATAAATCGGTTTCTCTTTACTGAGCAAAATTTCCACAAAAAGCCCTTTTGCATTCATCAGCATCTTCCGGAATGACGACTCACTGATTTCCGGGTCCTCTCCCCCTTCAATCTCCTCATCCGTTATCGGAAAAGAATAATTCTTAATATGACGCTGCGGTACATAACGGTACACCTCCCCCGTATACAGGACGATGATGTCTGCACTTTCTTCTATTAAGTTCCCATACACTCGGATATTCCCTGAGAGTTCTAAATCGATATACCGACCAATATAATTTGATAACAAGTATGGTCCTCCTTCTTTTAGTAAAATCCTAGCTTACTAGATTAACAGCTTGGCCCATTTTCATGGATGCCTTTACGTACATTCAGGTATTGTTTACGAAGCCTGTCCTCTTTTAATAAGAAGGCACAACAACTTCATGGTTGCTGTACCTGTGTGGTCGATCTTTATAGAGAAGTATTTGAAGCTTTGATCAGGTTCTCTAGCCATAATTTCTTAAACGTATTTACGCGTGGTCTGCTTTGGTCCGTTCTGTGACGACGGCGACGTTTCTTACAACGGTCTGAACTTTCAGGCGAGCTGCTGCTTTCACATGATGATGAAGATGAACTTTCATATGAACTGCTTTCACTTGATGAACTCTCATACGAACTGCTCTCACTTGATGAACTTTCAACGGCTTTACATTCGCACGATGAACTCTCACTGGAGCTGCTTTCACATGATGATGAGCTCTCATACGAACTGGAACTGCTTTCACATGATGAGCTTTCACTCGAACTACTTTCACATGACGATGAACTCTCATGCGAACTGGAGCTGCTTTCACATGATGATGAGCTTTCACTCGAACTACTTTCACGTGATGATGAACTCTCATGCGAACTAGAACTGCTTTCGCTCGAAGAACTTTCATGGGAAGAGCTTTCCTTATCTTTATCTTTCCCTCCACCATCATTTTCCCTTGGGAAAAATAGTCCGATGGATTGGATTTGATTTGTCGTGACATAGAATATTTCGTCTTTATTGACGACCACGATATATTCATCAGTGACTTGTATCAATACACCTTCAACCTTTTCTGGCCCGCCTGCATGAACCGAAATCCAGAAATAAATTAATTGTGTAAGAGCCCCATTCAGCGTCGGGATATCAACGATTGGAAACTCCGGCCATCTTGAATGGAAGGAAGTCTCAACAATGGCTACGCTTTTAATGAGGGCAATCGGGAATAAAACCAGCCCGTCCTTTTTAGTGGATAACACTATAAATTCTGGTGTGAACTCGATTATCCGGCCAATTTTAGAAGCTGGACCACCGCCATTCACTTGTACGTACCTGTTATCTAGTGTTTCCAATAAGCCCAAGAACGTTGGTGGAAATGCATACCCATCATCGAAAGGTGGTAGAAGATCCTCACGAGATTTCTTTGCATTCACAACCACGATTTTCAATTGTGCAATTGTGTAATACACAAGTTGCTTATCTTCAGTCAGAAGGACGATATATTCTGCATTCACTTCTATCAGCCTGCCTTCTCTTGAATCAGGCCCACCTTTAAATACTCTTACAAATTTCCCCTGCAAAGCTTCAAGGTACGGTAAACTAATTATTTCTGCCATTTCTCCTTTAGCCTCCAATAGTTATAGTTATTTATACTTTAGTGATATCCGTACTGCATATATATGCGCCTGCTTTCTATTGCGGACTCTTCTACGCACCCATTTTCCAGTAAATCGTCGTTTACCTAGGAAGACTTCACGAAAAATGACCAAGACCAAGCCTATATCAAAAAAATTAACCCCGAATCATCATCCGGGGTCTCCTCTATTTTTCTTTTTTATATGAAATCCCAACTCTGCCACTTTCCTCTTGCCCTGACTTCGTTGTCGTCACATATACTTTTCCTGCTTTCTTTCCCAGTTGCTTTATAGAAAGAGTGGCCTGTTTCCCGTTAGCCGTCCCTTTCATCAACACTTTCCCTTTGCTTTGTGCATTATAGACTTTCACCACATCGCCTATAGCAAGGGAACTGAATACTAAGGTATCCGCTTTTCCTTTATGATTTGCTATCTTAACCTGGCTTGTTTTCAAGGAAGGCGAGGTTTCTCCCTTAAACGTTTGGGCGACACGATCACTTTCCCTCAAAGGCGATTTCGTCACGGTCACGTAGACCTTGCCTGTTTTTTTGCCAAGCTGGTTGACCTTCAAACTCACGGAAGTTCCTTTCGCGGTCGTTTTCGCGAGTACATTCCCTTTGCTTTGTGCATTATAGACAGCGATGATATCGCCTTTTTTCAGTTTGCTTACCTGTACACTATCCGCTTTCCCTGTATGATTCGTCACTTTGATTTGGGAAGCCTTTAACGGGGCGTTCCTATCCGAAATACTAAATTCGTATGGAACATCGACGGAATCATCATGATTTTCCATTACAAAGTAATACGTCCCTTTTTTCATATAAGTTGTGAGGCTTCCGTTTTCTTTCGAATATAATTCACCAAATTGCTCGCCCATGCTATTCTCAATTTGACCATGCCAAATCGTGTCACGCTTTTGTTTCATCGCCAATGTGACATTCCCGTCTTGAGGGACAACGAATTTAAACATATCACGATCATCCGAGTGACTAATGACTCCTTTATAGGAAGCATTCAGAGTGATGGTATTTGCGGTAGCTACCTTATCATTCGATTCTTTTTCATAATAATCGCTTTTTATGTATTTCGTTGTGAATTGATAATCAGCTTTGGAAACTTGTCCGCCGCTATTGTTGATGGAGACATAGTACGTCCCTTTCGGCAAACCCACTTGCACTTCATCAAACCCGGATGTATCATCCTGCCTTTTCGTATAAACGAACGTATAGATGTAGCCTTTACTATTCTGAATCTGCCCCGCAAATGAAGTCTTGGCATTTCGCTTGATTGATAACGTGACATTCCCCGCCTCAGGTAAAGTCACTTTATAGGAAATCCCCTTCTTATTAGCTAAAGATCCCTTATACATATTGTTCACTTTAATCGTCTTTGCTTGATTCAAGGCCGCAGCCTGCCCATCCGTTTTCCCTGCCACTGACAGCATGAACATGAATGCTCCAATCACAATCAAAAACCGGATATATTTTTGTTTCCGCACATCGTTCATTTCCCTTCATATGTAAAATAGTAGTTAAATGATATTAGTTATATTTTCCTATTAAAATATAATATTTTCAATGATTTTATATGTGGTAATTATAACCAATACCTATTTTACAGTAAAAGTGCTCCAAACCATTATTTAGAATCCGACTATTAACCTATGCAGTCCTTTTATTCATCCTACTACCGATTCCCGCGCTAGCACCCCATAAATATTCCTAACACCCAGACACCTTCACTACTATGCTAATTACATAGCATATAATACTACAATTAAATGTAAGAGATATTATAAAATACTAAAAAAACCTATTCTTTCAATATTGAATTCACTATAATAGACTAAGTGATTACTAAGTGAGGAAGGAAGTTAAATATGAGACATGAAAAAAAGAAGAAAAAGAAACGAACATGGCTAAAAGTAGTCGGAATCATCGTCCTTCTTTTTATACTAGCTGGGGGAGCTTTCGCATTCTCCATTTGGAATTCCTTAACAAAAACCGTAGAAACCATGCATACGCCCATAGACCGTAATACAGATAAACGAGCAAAAGAACTCGCACTATCGGATCAGGAACCTTTTTCCATGTTGATGCTCGGGGTCGATGAACGAGATGGCGACAAGGGACGCTCAGATACAATGATTGTCTTAACCGTTAACCCAGAACTGAAATCGGTTAAAATGCTGAGCATCCCACGTGATACCCGTACCGAAATTGTCGGACACGGTACACAGGATAAAATCAACCATGCCTTCGCTTTCGGTGGAGCTGAGATGGCAATGGATACAGTCGAGAATTTCCTTGATATCCCAATTGACTACTATATGAAGATCAATATGGAAGGCTTTAAAGATATCGTAGACGCAGTCGGTGGTGTCACCGTTCAAAATGATTTAGATTTCAGCTATGAAGGAAAACATTTTACAAAAGGAATCATTAATTTAAGTGGAGAAGATGCACTTAAATATTCTCGTATGAGATACGATGATCCCAATGGTGACTATGGCCGTCAATCAAGACAACGTGCCATCATTGAAGCTGTCATTAAAGAAGGAGCGAGCGTGTCAACATTGACGAGTTACGGCGATGTATTTGACGCACTAAGTAAAAATATCCAGACTAATTTGACGTTTGATGACATGATGGACATTCAAAAGAACTACAGAGACGCCAGCAAAAATATTTCTCAATCAACCATTCCTGGAAATGGAGAGAAAATCGACGGAATCTACTATAATATTGTATCGGAAGAAGAACAAAAAAAGGTTCAAACCCAATTAAAGGAACATTTAACCGTCAAATAACGCAAAACGAAAAAGCTGTCTGGACCCTGTCCAGACAGCTTTTTCGTTTTGACTATCCAACATTCTGACAAAAAATGGACACCCAATGTAGAGATTTGTTGGAATTTTTGTTGTTTATTAGATGTAAAAAGACGGTATAATCTAATAAGAGCTAAGAAATTCCTTCTTCCCCTTGAACATTTCAATACTAGAAACAACATTCTTTGGACTCGAAGGTATTACTAATCATCATTCTAAAACAACGCATTTCAGAAAATAAAAGGAGTGGATTGTATGAAAATCAAGGCAGGTAGTTGGGCAATGCTAAGCAAACAAGACAAAATGTTTATTCTGAAGGCCATCAGTGACCGCTCTAGAATGAAATATGCTTCATGACAAATACCTTAATCCGTCAATTCCCTTATAAATACCCTCTCCCTTTTCGATAAAAGGAGCTAACCTGTTGAAAAAGGAGAGGCATCTATTCAAATGAATAATCCCAAAACAGACGCCATTCGCCTTTTTCCTTCACCACATAACAGTTTTGTTCAATCGTAAACACACCAAACCGAGACTCAAACACCTGAGTGACAGGAATCCTATACGCTCTTTTATGCACCTTACCATCTTTGTCCAAGCGCCAATTCTTCACTTTCTTAGAATGTTCCACATCATACTGAAAGGTATCCACATCCATATGCTGCATAAAGACATGAGCCCGATTTTGCAAGTAATCCGCACGATCCGGAAACCACATTTTCATCTCCGCACTCAATCCCATGACTTCCTGAACTCCGCCTCACTCTCGTACTCATAGAACTCATCGACGAGCCGCTCTGGCCCACTAGGCCAAAGGAATAGGATACTTCCTCCTACCACAAACATTGAAATTATACAGATCCAAATCCCGATTGAACTTCTATTCCTTCTCATCCCCTACATCACCTTCAAAAAGGTCATCCATACACCCTATTTATATGAGAGAAACGACAAAAAAGAAGCAGACGTTTAGACATGCTTCTTACGTGAAGGACGCCTCCACCATCTATTGAACAAAAGAAAACACAAAATACCTAACACTCCACCGAACGTATCGATGATAACATCCTGTACCAAAGGCGTTCGCCCTCCGGTGAATTTCTGATGCAATTCATCCGCACTCGCATAAAGCAGCACGCAAACAAGAGCACCTGAAAGACTAATAACCTTATTCATCACAAAAGCCCGCCAAACACCCAATGTCAAAAAGCCAAACACAAAAAAGATAAAAAGATGTGCACCCTTTCGAATGAAAAACTCAAAAAAACCATCCACCCCAGCAGTATGAGCACTCACCTCAACTCCACCATACATGAACGAAATTCCCTCAAGCAATCCATACCAATAAGGCGTATTGAACTGTCCTAAAAAAGAAGAAAGGCTCTGCTCCTCATACGTCTGCGAGGAAAAAAAGAAAATCAGCATTGCCCACAACGCGAGCAAAGCCGGAAATACCCACTTACACTTTTTCATATAAAGGTCCTTCCATAATCCCACTCAATTTCTCCTTTAGTTCCTCTACTAAATCATATACCGTTACATCTTCTTGTTCTGATTCCACTTTTGAAACCATATCTATTAAAATATCATTAAAGGTCATTAAACATATCCACTCCACTTAATAGTCAAAGACACTAAAAGCATACTTATTTACACTTGGTATAAATAAGTACTCTTACTAGATACTTACATAATATCCTAGTATTATCAAGAGAAAAATAATCACAAATTTAAGAATTGCAATACCAAATGGCACCCTAAAAGATAGGATGCCACTATTTAAATCATATTATTTCTTCTTTCTTCTATTATTATATAAGATAATCCACTAACTCCATAACTGATTGTTGTAATTCCTCTAATAACAATTCGCTCTCTACGTTAGAACTTCCTTTTACACCAAAGTATAATTTTATTTTGGGTTCCGTTCCCGATGGGCGGAGACAGAACCAGGAACCATTTTCCATGTAGAATTTCAATACATTAGAAGTAGGTAAATGTATTTCACTTTCATCCCCAGTTAATAGATTACGACACTGACTGGAGTGATAATCTTCAACAATCTCTACTTTTAATCCACCTATTTCATTTGGAGTGTTATCACGGAACCAGGAAAGAATGCTAGTAATTTGTTCAGTTCCGTCTTTTCCTTTTAATGTGATTGACTTAAGACCCTCTTTATAGTATCCATATTTAGAAAAGATTTCGTACAAGCCATCATATAGCGATTTGTTCTGCTCTTTATAAAAGGCGGCCACTTCAGCAGCAAAGACGGCAGACTGAACAGCATCTTTATCACGAACAAAGTCTCCAATTAAGTAACCATAACTTTCTTCATAGCCAAATAAAAAGCTATTTGCGCCGGTTTGCTCAAATTCATTAATTTTTTCGCCAATATATTTAAATCCTGTCAACGTATCCAAGGTCTCCACACCATACTCAGCTGCAATTTCCCTGCCAATCTCAGATGTAACAATAGTCTTAATGACCATTCCATTTGTAGGGAGTGTCCCGTTTTCTTTTTTTGTTTTCAATAAGTAGTGCAGCATCAGGGCACCCATTTGATTTCCTGTTAAAACTGTATACTCACCTTCTAAATTTTTGACTGCCACACCAAGTCTGTCAGCATCGGGATCTGTAGCCATTAAGACGTCAGCTTCGATTTCCTTGCCATAACGGATGGCTAACTCAAATGCTTCATGCTCCTCTGGATTAGGGGATTTTACAGTCGAAAAATTCGCATCGGGCATTTCTTGTTCGGAAACGACCTTCACATTTTCAAAGCCAAAGCCCTTCAGCCCCTCTCGTACAGGTTTGTTACCCGTACCATGTAGTGGAGTATAAACCAACTTAAGATCCTTACCAACTCTCTCTACCAACTTTGGGTTTAATTGAATGGTTTTCAGTTGATTCAAATACGCATGATCCACTTCTTCACCTATATATGTTAGCAATCCTTCATTCAATAATTCTTCTTTATTCGCTACTTTAATTTGTAGTTCATCATGAATCCCATCAATATAATGAATAATTTTTTCCGCAGCATTCGGTGTAATTTGCCCACCATCTTTACCATATAGCTTAAAGCCATTATATTCAGGAGGATTATGACTAGCCGTTATTACGACCCCTGCATATGCATTCAGATACCGTATAGCAAAGGATAACTCAGGAGTCGGTCGCAATTCGTTAAATAGGAAAGCTTTAATTCCATGCTGACCCACTGTTTTAGCAACCTCTAAGGCAAATTCAGGTGACTGATGACGTGAATCATAGGCTATTACTACTCCACGATTCATCGCTTCCGCGCCCTGCTCTTCTATATAACATGCCAAGCCCTTTGCAGCTTTTCGAACAGTATAAATATTCATCCTGTTGGTACCTGGGCCAAGTTCTCCACGCATCCCGCCCGTACCAAACTCTAAATTTCGATAAAACATATCTTCTACTACATTCTCTTCTAATTGTGCTTTTTCTAATTGATTTCTTAAATCTTTATGTAGTTGTTTATATGTAAGCCAGTGATTGGCTTTTGCTTTATATAACATTTTAAAATCACTCCTTATTACATGGTGTTTATTTACAGTAATTACTTTTTAAGTTACTTATTAAGTATAGAATCATGAGATAATCTTGAAATACATTCACTCTAAATTCCCGAAACAATCATTGACTATTTGGCAAAAAAAACAAAAAGCTCTCTTTCCTATAAAAAGAAAAAGAGCTATTATGCGAATTACTTTCTTAAAAGAGATTGCTGAACGGTTGCCCTTCTACCTATCGATTCATAGGTTAAGCCCGCTTTTTTGACATCTTTCAAAGAATAGCAGTTCCTTCCATCAATGATAATAGGGTTTTTCATAAGCTGCTTGTACTTTTCAAGCTCTAACTCTTTAATTTGATTCCATTCAGTGAAAATGAAACATATATCAGCATCTATTAATGCTTCTTCAATTGATTGGCTGTAATTAACTGTTTGCTTGAATATCTTTTTAAAGTTATCTATACCAACCGGATCCCAAACTTTCACATTCGCCCCATCTTCAATCATAATGGGAATATTAGTTAGAGACGGAGCTTCTCTCAAATCATCCGTACCAGGCTTAAAAGTTAGTCCGAGTACAGCAATAGTAAGGCCATCTAGACTAGTAAAATATTTTCTAGCCTTCTTTATCAATTTAATCTTTTGATTTTCATTTACTTCAATAGTCGCTTTTATAGTCTTAAGTTCATAATCATTATAATTCGCAAGCCAATGAAGAGCCTTCGTATCTTTGGGAAAACAGGAACCACCATAACCAATTCCTGCCTGTAGAAACTTGTTTCCAATCCTCGGATCCATTCCCATTCCCTTTGCAACATCTTCTATATTGGCTCCTACAATTTCACAAAGATTTGCAATCTCATTAATATAAGAAACCTTCAAAGCTAAAAAGTCATTTGCTGCATATTTGATCATTTCAGCACTATGCCTATCAGTCACTACAAAAGGGATATTAAAATTTTTATACATTTCTTTCATAACCTCTTCTGCATTATCCGACTCAACACCAAGAACAATTCGAGTAGCTTCCAATGTATCTTTTACAGCTGACCCTTGAGCTAGAAACTCTGGATTTGAGACTACATTAATCGTTACGGGATTTTGCAAATTTTCTTTAATTAATTTCTCTATTTTATCATTAGTCCCAATGGGAACAGTCGATTTAACCACGACGACACAATCTTTCTCAACCGTTTTTGCAATCTGTTTTGCCACTTCATTTATATATTGAAGGTTAGCCGACCCATCTTTTCTCTCTGGTGTTCCTACAGCTATGATAATAACATCCGCGTTACTATATGCTTCTTGATAATGACTAACGAATACAAGGCTCTCCCTGTTTTTCAACATTAAATCTTCTAATTGTGGTTCATAAATAGGCGAAATTCCTCTATTCAATAAATCTACTTTTCCTTGATCTATATCCACACATGTTACAGCATTCCCCTTCTCTGCCATACAAACAGCAGTGACTAAACCAACATAACCTGTACCGGCTACAGTAATATTCATTATAGGTCCCCCTGTATATACTGAAAAACAGAAAACCCCTACATAAAATAATATAGACGGTTTTCCAATAGTTATATTCTATTTTCAATAACCTTGATTTCTTCTAATTCCTCAAAAGAATTTCATTTAATATCAGTGCAATAAACCTTTTTAAAATAGTCTCTAAGCTAAAAAATTAAAATTCACTCGAATATTGTTCTTTAAAATATTTTTGATATTCTCCACTTAAAATTTGTTCCCACCATTGTTTATTATCCAGATACCATTGAATGGTTTGAGCAATACCTGTCTCAAAATTGTAAGTCGGTTTCCAACCCAATTTTTCTAATTTAGTAGGATCTATTGCATACCTTTTATCATGTCCAAGACGGTCTTCTACAAATTCAATTAAGTCTTCTGATTTACCAAGTGTGTTAATAATTGTTTTAACCACTTCTAAATTGGTTCGTTCATTATGACCACCTACATTATATACTTCTCCATCTAAGCCTTCATGTAAAACCAAATCTATAGCAGTACAGTGATCTTTGACATGCAACCAGTCTCTAATATTCTTTCCATCTCCATATACAGGTACCTTTTGGTCGTTAAACACTCTTGAAATTGTAAGAGGAATCAATTTTTCCGGAAAATGATATGGACCATAGTTATTAGAGCATCTCGTTATGTTAATTGGAAGATTATACGTTTCATAATAGGCACTAACTAACATATCAGATGAAGCTTTACTTGCGCTATATGGACTATTTGGTTGTAGTGGTGTTTGTTCAGTGAAAAAAGTTTCAGGATTAAAATCTAACTCTCCATAGACTTCATCTGTCGACACATGAACAAATTTAGTAATGCCATGTTCTCTAGCAGCATCTAATAAAACTTGAGTACCCAGCACATTTGTGACAACAAATATTTCAGGGTTTGTTATGGAACGGTCCACATGACTTTCGGCTGCAAAATGGACCACAAAATCAAACTTCTCTTTTTCAAATAGTTCCATAATGGCTTTTCTATTAGCTATATCAGCTTTAATGAAATGATAATTTTTCTTTTCCTCAAAATCATTGTGTTTTGTTAAGTCACCAGCGTAAGTTAACAAATCCAGATTATAGATATCATACTCTGTGTATTTCTTTACCATATGTTGAACAAAATTACCGCCTATAAAACCTGCGCCACCAGTAACTAATATCTTTTTATTTTTCACATTCATCCACCTCTTTATCTAATTCAACTAAAAACCGTCTTATTGAATCTTGCCATGGAGGCAACTGTATAAACCCATTATCAATTATTTTTTGCTTAGACAAACGAGAGTTTTTTGGACGTACTGCCCTCGTTGGGTATTCATCTGTTTTAATTGAATGGACCTTTACCTTTTTATTCGCTTGAATAAATATTTCATGAGCAAACTCTGACCAACTACAAAACCCTTCATTTGTAACATGGTATATTCCGTATTTATCCGTTATTACCATATCCATTAATAAACAAGCTAAGTCAACTGTGTAAGTAGGAGAACCAACTTGATCACCCACAATACTTAATTCTTCTCGAGTTTCTGATAACCTCAGCATGGTTTTAACGAAATTATTCCCGTTTATTCCAAAAACCCAAGATACTCTTACTATAAAGTACTTATTAAGCACTGATATAACCGATTTTTCTCCTTGATACTTAGTTACCCCATATTGACCAATGGGGTTAGGGATATTCATTTCCGTGTATGGTTTATCTCCTAATCCATCAAATACATAATCGGTACTAATGTAGATGAGTTTAGCATCTATTACTTTTGCGACTTCTGCCAAATATCTTGTACCATTAACATTTACTTCATGAACCTTTTCTATATCATCTTCAGCTTTGTCTACTGACGTATAAGCAGCACAATGAATAATTACCTCTGGGTGTAAAGTACGAACATATTCATAAACATCTTCTTTATTGGTAATATCTAGGTCTGCAGAGCTAGTACCAAACATATCAAAACCACGTTTGTTTCCCTCACGCAGGACATCATATCCGAGTTGTCCACCTATCCCTGTTACTAGTATTTTCATGTAATCAACCCTTAACTTTGAAGTTATTATCAGCGTCTCTCAATAATGGAGCATTTTCATCCTTTTCTGATAAAACTGGTTGTATATCTATTGGCCATTCGACTGCAATTTCTGGATCATTCCAGGTAATGCCTCGATCGTTCTCAGGAGAATAAAGTTCATCCACTTTATATTGAACTTCAACATCATCAGTTAGAGTCATAAAGCCATGAGCAAAACCCTTTGGAACTAATAATTGTTTCTTGTTTTCTACACTTAGTTCTATACCAAACCATTTTCCGTATGTAGAGCTTCCCTTTCGAATGTCAACAGCCACATCAAAGATTGAACCTTTTGTACAACGCACAAGCTTTGTTTGTGCCTTTGGATCTTTTTGATAATGTAACCCACGTAATGTTCCTTTTGTAGCAGAAAAAGAATGATTATCTTGTATAAAAGCATTATCTATACCAGCATTTTTAAAAATCTTTTCATTATATGTTTCTGTAAACCACCCTCGGTGATCACCGAATATTTTTGGTTCAATGACTATTACACCATTTAATAGAGTTTTAATGAATTTCACAATTTTCCTCCCACTAAGTTTTCTTCGACTAATACTTGTTCTGCTAAACGTAACATATATTGTCCATATTCATTTTTCTTTAAAGGTTCAGCCAACTTTAGGAGTTGATTTCTAGAAATATATCCTTTGCGATAAGCAATTTCTTCTAAACAAGCAACCTTTAAACTTTGACGTTTTTCAATGGTTTCTATAAAAGTAGACGCCTCTAGTAAAGATTCATGAGTCCCAGTATCTAACCAAGCAAACCCACGGCCCATTAACTCTACTTGAAGCTTTCCTCTCCGTAAATATTCCTCGTTAACTGCTGTAATTTCTAGTTCTCCACGTTCAGAAGGTTTTATCATTTTCGCTATATCAACTACTTCATTATCATAAAAGTAAAGACCGGTCACTGCATATGTTGATTTCGGTTTTTTTGGTTTTTCTTCAATAGAGATGGCCTTTCCATTTTTATCAAAGTCCACCACACCAAAGCGTTCTGGATCTTTGACATTATAACCAAATACCGTGGCTCCTTTTGATCGGCTCGCAACCCGTTCTAAAACTTTTGTAAAGCCATGACCATAGAAAATATTATCCCCGAGAACTAAAGCAACGGAATCGCCACCTATGAATTCCTCCCCAATAATAAAAGCCTGTGCTAAACCATCAGGTGAGGGTTGTATAGCATAACTTAATTCCATCCCTAAATCTTTACCATTACCAAGAAGCTGTTCAAATCTATGTGTATCTTCTGGAGTTGAAATAATTAATATCTCCCTAATGCCTGCCAGCATTAATACAGATAAAGGATAGTAAATCATTGGTTTATCATAAACCGGGATTAGTTGTTTTGAGATTGACTTAGTAATTGGATAAAGTCTAGTGCCGCTTCCCCCTGCTAAAATTATACCTTTCATTTTGTTTCCTCTCTCTCTTTGGCTATAAATTTGAATTTTATTAAATTTATTATCTTAAAAACTAATGTATCTCTAATTATTAATAAACTAATACCGTATGTTGTTATTCCTATAGCAATTTGTGTGAATGTAAGAAGAATAGGAGATAAATTCACCGTTAAAGTAAATAAAATGATAATGATATACATAAATAAACCTAAACACATGTACTTAATTATCTCTTTCCCAATGAATCCCATATCAAAATATTTTCTTGTAAAATACATTTGAGTTAATGCTCCAATGCATTCTGCTGATAATAGTGATATCGATGTTGCTATCGATCCAAGCGAAGACACTAATATTAAATTTACTAATACACTACAAATAGCACCTACAGTTACAGAGAATAAATATTTATTTTGCTGATTTGTCGATACTAAAATTTGGATACCAAAAACCGTCGCCATTCCTACAAATAACATAATAGGACTCATTAGAATTATTAGAAATGAAACTGATTCATACCCTTTGCCGAAAAACCAGCCTACAAAGTTAGGAGTAACAGCAATTAAACCAAAAATCATTGGAAATGTAACAAAGAAAACATATTGTATTGTACCTTTAGAATATTTCTTTATAGCAGCTATGTTCCCTTTAGAAAATTCCGATGATACTCTCGGTAACATAATCGTACCAAGAGAAGTAATTACACCTAAGCCTAAATTTATAATTTTATTTGCTTGGTTGTAAAAACCCACTTCGGTTTCGCCAGATGTATTTCCAAGTATAATTCGGTTAATAAGAATATAAATTTGGACTGCAATCTGTGGTAAAAACAACATAAAAATAGGTCTTATGTGTTTTTTAAAATCAAATATTTTTATTTTTACATATGTAATTTCCCTTACCAAAGGAATCCACATAATTAGTTGGCCTATAAAAAGGGTAATAACATTTATTAAAATATACACCTTTAAATCAGTAGATTCTTTTACTAGAATAAATACTAATGCAATACTAAGCAATCTAACAAATATATTTCGTATAGCAACCTTTTTAATTTGCTCTGTACCATAAAAATACCAAGAAACATCCAAAGCTGTTGCTAAAAAACTTATTATGTGAATAAGAAATAAAATTTTATAATCACTTATTAAACTTATAAATATGAAGTACAAAACCAATATGATTATTGAGGAAAATAGTTGAAAGGTATAAATCGAAAAAAACTCTTTTGAAATTTCTTTTTTATTCTGCTTAGTTGCGATTTGCCTACTTCCATATAAAGGAATACCTAACAACGTACATATTATAAACAATTGAACAATTGATGTTACATATGCATCAATACCGACTCCCTCTGGCTTTAGTATTCTTGATACGTATGGAGTTGTTATAAAGGGTGTTATCATCAATACCAATTGATATATAACTGTAAAAATATAATTAGAAAATAATTTATTCATATAAGCCACTTAACTTCCTTGATTTCCTAATATTTTAACAAATGGTTATTTTGATTTAGAGGTCCCGTGAATTAATGAGCATAAACTTAGTGTAAAAGATAATGTAAAAGTTGTAGTTATATATGTTAATCCCTCATAAAAAAACAAATGGATAAGAATACTAATCAAACAAATAAAAGGTATTATATCTCTCTTGACATCTTGTGAGTTCAAATAAATTTTTTTTATATGTGTAAAGATTCTATAAACAACAATTAAACCAATCAATAAAACACCAACAAAACCAATGTTATAAAGTAAAGTAAAATACTGATTATCTATTAAATAAAAATTATCCCCATAGATAGTAGTACCCATTGACTCTAAATTATAAGTAAGCCTTCCATATCCATTACCAAATAAAAACTTTATAGGATTTGAGTTATTAACCATCTCATCTATAACAAATTCCATTCCATAGTACCTTTGATAAAAAGATCCACTATCTTCAGTTGTTGTTATTGCTAAAAAACGATTAACAATCAATTCATATATACTATTTCCACCGATTTTAATATAATTTACCAAACAAAATGTAATGGTAATAATAATTGTAAATCTTAATAATTTAAAAACTGATTTACTAATTGACATTTCTCTGTTTTTAATTATAGAACAAGCCCCTATAATTAATTTATAAATAAAAAATGAAGCAGCAATTGCAATTAAAGTACTTCTTGAAAAAGTTAAGAAAACTGCTCCTAGATTAATAAATGAATATATATAGTATTTTATTTTTTTCTCATGTTGACCTAAATAATAAGAAATATACATTATTACCATAGAAAATGTAGACATTGGTATAGGATGATATAGCGTACCGCTCACTCTATAATATGGATTGAAACCATCTATTTCATTCTTATAAGAGAAATAATTTTGAAAAAATAAATTTCTTTGAAGAATATATTCAAAAAAACAATATAAACTTACTATAGTTCCCAATACTACCATTAATTTCAGTATTCTTATTTTCCTCTTTTGATATATAAAAAAATAATTGAATACCCAATATAATAAAATCAAAAGATTAATATAGTAAAACTCTTTTAAAAAAAACGAAAAATAACCGGTTTTATAATAAAATAAATAAATTAAGCCTGACATATATAATATAAATATTAAGATATTGTTTTTATATTGATGAAAATTAGAAAAACCTCTTATTAAGAAAAACAAAACTATTACATATAATAGAAACAAAAGTTGAATAATTAAGTGTCTATTTATAAGTATTGCTGTAAAAGGTACAAAAATAATTAATACAAATAAATAAAACTCACTTAATTTCATTTCTCTGTTCATTACTTCACCTCTAGAGAAGAAAATAAAATATATAAGTGATGTATATTTTATTTTTCACTTTCACTTAATGCTTGTTTAACTGCATTTATATAAGAAAATCCATTCTTTTTATCTGGTTCTAAATAGGTTCCTTCGGCCCATTCATTCCAAGCATTTATGAATAAAAACTCACTTTGATAAAGTTCTTTCCCTCTTTTTATTTGTTGTCTTAGATAATACTCAAATTTCTCAGGAGTTGCACCATTAAACACTAAAGCATTTTCTCCTTTTCTAGCTGTATTATCCCAGTCTACAAATGCACCTAAGAATATATCCTTTTTCTCTACATACATATTTCTCTTTAGAATTCTTTTCCATGTTATGTCATAATCCATTGTTTTGTATATAAAGGATCCTTTTTGGGGCATCAAGGAAATATTTTTTAATTTATTAAGTAGTTTATCTATCATTGGGCGATCATGATGTATTGTAAAATTTGGTTCAAATTGAATTACTGCTTCAGATGTATTTGATACTTCTTTCTTTTGTAATCCGTTTAATGTCTCAATAATATATAATCCTTCTAAACCATTTTCTTTTGCTTTATTTATCCAGAAATCAAATAATTCTTCATGGTTAGGGATACTCTCAATCTTATAAATTACTAAAACTGGCTTATTGTCTACTTTTATATATCTTTCATCTTTAAAAAACTTTAACATATATTCAAAATGATTTAACCAATCTTCTGTATCTCCATATTCCTGTGATAAAAGAACTTCATTCGTTTTTCCATCCCATGATCTAGTCCATGGTTCATTTGCCCACGAAATGCAAAAAGGCAAATCAATATTCTCATTTTTTAAAACCTGCTCTAATGGCTTTTGTAAAACCATTTTTCCATTGAACCAATAATGATAATAACAAAATCCATATATACCATGATTTTTGGCTAATTCAACTTGCCACAATTTAGTTTCATCATCCAATAAATTGTAGTAATTATCATTATAAGGTTCTTTAGGTTGATACTGTTGATTAAATAGTGGCCTAGCCTTCTTTGTATTTGACCATTCTGTAAAACCTTCTCCCCACCATTCATCATTTTCAGGAATAGAGTGATACTGTGGTAAATAAAATGCAATCAACTTCATTAAATTACTCCTTCATTTTAGTCCATTAACCTTAGTAAATGAAAAATGGATTTCAAAGATTCTTTATAAATAAATCTATTTTTTTGTAAATTATTTTTTAAATATTCATTCGTTGCAGAATCCTCTTTATGGAATATTACTAGCTCTGGACTATATAATGTTTTTAATTTGTTCTTTTTGCAAAGATAAAAAAGTATATCCTCTTCGAAATACATAAAGGTTTTATCATATAATCCATCATAATCTTTAATATATTCTGGTGAAAATATTAGACAACTACCATGTAACTGAACATTTTTTAATACCTTACTATGATTACTAGCAAAACCTTTTTCTTGCTTAAATATTTTCAAAATCTTCTTAACTATAGATTCCAATCTTAAATAATTCATTATAAGTAAAGCTAAATGTCTTGTTATTTGAAACAAGACGTCTTTTCTTCTATCAATTCTGAGAGGCTGCGGATTTTGATGATATCTATCTACAGTGGATATAATATCAGGTCCCATTAAAGCGAACTTATGTTTGTTATAAACACTAATCAGTTTTTCCAGAAAATCTTTTTGTTCTATAATTGTGTCATTATTAATTAAAAGAATAAAATCAGCATGATAATAATTCTTAGCCTTAAGAAAGCCAATGTTATTACCTTTAGCAAAACCTAAATTTTTATTGGTTAATATAATATCTACTTTGCTATATTTTTCATATTTTATCTTTAACCTATTTCCTGAACCATTTGGAGATCCATTATCTACAACTAAAATTTTATAATTCTCATATTTTACATTCTTTAATATAGATTCAATACACTCTATTGTGTCTTGTTCAGTTAGATAATGTAAGATAACAATTGATATTTGCATTCATCTTTCCCCTATATTTCAGTTATAATCTTTGAAATATTTTCTGCGTAATTCGCTATGTTAAAATTAGTAAGTCTTTTTTTCTTTCCTTTTTGACCAATACTCTTTCTTAAATCACTATTAGAAACTAATTCTAATACTATTCTACTCATTTCTCTGGCATTGATATAATCCACTAAAAATCCATCTATATTATTTTCAATTATTTCAACTGGCCCTCCATGATTTGTTGCAACAACGGGTATCCCTTTTTCCATGGCTTCTAATATCACTAAACCAAATGGTTCAGGCTGAATAGAGGGTAATATAAATACATCTATATTATTATAAAATGAATTCATATCCTCAACATGACCCAATAATGTTATTCTTGACTCTAAATTATTTTCTTTAATATAGTCCTTTAGGTCTTCTAAGATATGTTCTTCCCCTTTATAGACATCTCCGGCAATAATGAATCTTATTTTTTTACTTTTTCCCCCAACTTCTTTAGCCATATCTACAAAGAGTTTTTGACCTTTCCACCGATTAATCCTACCTGCCATCCCAATAATAATTTCATTATCAGCATTTAACTTCTTACTTACTTCTTTCCTTTGTACACTTTCAATCGCATTATATACCACCCTTACCTTTTCATTATTTCTACTAATTGCTAATGCCGTTGCTTTACTATTGGCGATAATTCTATCCGAGAAAATATTTACAATTTTAGATACTACTTTTCTTTCTAATTGATTTTCAATAATTTCTCTTATATGCCATATACTCTTTTTTCTTAAAAGTTTTGCAGCAATTCCCCCAGGAAACACAACAGATGTGTTTGTATATACTACATCTATCCTATTCATTCTTATAATTCTAATTAAATAATATACTGAATTAATAAAAGTATTCGTATACTGTATGATCCCTTTCATCGATAAATGCTTTCTCCTTAATATAGCAATTTCTTTAATGATGACCTTAACATTATTAATCTTCTTCAACTCATCAACTAACGGTCCACTTTCCGGTAAGATAATTGTTATTTGAAACTTTTTTTCATCCATATTTTTAATTAAATTCAGCAATGATCTATCTGAACCATATAATTCTGAACTAGAGTGTAAAAATAGTATTTTCTTCATAAAATTCCTTCTTTTTTCTAAAAGATAAGTTTCAAATAATTAAACCTTCGTAAAATTATGGATATCGCTAAATCACTTTAAAAAACATTTCTCATACTGATTCACGATTAATTCCCAAGAATACGCTTCTTGAATTCGTAGAATCGCTTTTTCCTGCTTCTGTTTTATTTCTGTCTCTGCTAGTAAATCAACAAATTCAATAATTCCAGCCAGATTTCCGTCCTCTTTATTGAAATAATGTACTGCATCTTTTCCTACTTCTCTATTAAAATTCACATCTAAGAGTATATTTAATGACGTAGTTGCCATTGCTTCTAGTAATGAAGGATTAGTTCCGCCTACTTCGTGTCCATGAAAGTATCCATATGCACCTTTTCTAACTTGATATAATAAATCTTGTTCATAAATTGTTCCAACAAACTTTACTCTATTGTCAGTATCAAATTTAGTTCTTTTCTTTAATTCCTTATAAAACTTATTTCCCTCTACATTTGTTACAATAATAAGCGACTTTTGTGACTTAGTTCTCATAAATTCTCGAATAACTATTTCATAATTATTTTCTGCAACAAATCGCCCAACAATTAAGTAATAATCATTCCGTTCTAAATTCCAATGTCTTAACCATTCATTATATTTTTTTTCGGTATATTTTTCTGGTTTATTTATCGTAGCCCCATATGCTATGAAAGTTGTTTTCGGTTGATAAGATCTATATTCTGACTTTATGTAATTTTCAATGGCCATGGAATCACAAATTACTAAATCTGTATTTTTTATCGTGAGCCGTTCTGATAGTTTCCAATACTTACGAATTAGCCAATTCCATTTTGCTCTTTTCCACTCATGACCATCAGGATTTACATATATCGATACATTTAACCGTTCAAACTTTTTTTTATAGAACTTCATAAATGGACCAATTCTACAGGCTAAAATATACACAATAGCATTTTCCACACGATTTTTTTTAATATATTCGTATACTCTTCTTAATGAATAGATATCATAAATTACGGCTGTAGCTGGACCAACATTAGGAACTTTAACATTGAAGCACCTTGCATTATTATATTGGTATTCTTCATCGTTCTCTTTCGATAAACATGAAACATGATATATAATCTCATTTGTAGTTTTGTATTCTGTTAACTTATCAACAAAAGTCTCAAAACCACCATAATTAGATGGTATTCCTTTACTCCCAATTACAAAGATATTTTTCATTATTTTAATTTAAGTCCCTTCTAATTATTATTAATCATTGTTTTTACACATCTAACTTATGAATCAATGTGCATTTTCACTTCCAAATAATACTCCAATTGTTTTAATAATAATTAAAAGGTCAGAGAATATACTACGTCTTTTAATATACTCTATGTCTAATTCAACCATTTCTTTAAATCCAACACTGTTTCTAGCACTCACTTGCCACAAACCTGTACATCCTGGAGTAATAAGCAATCTTTGTTTATCATATGGCGTATATTGTGCAACTTCTCGTTGAAGTGGTGGACGTGGGCCTACTAAACTCATCTCACCTTTTAGAACATTCATAAGCTGAGGTAGCTCATCTACACTGGTTTTTCGAATGAATTTCCCTATTCTTGTAACCCTAGGATCTTTCTTCATTTTAAACATCGCACCCGTTACTTCATTTAATAAAAGTAAATCTTTTAGTTTTTCTTCTGCATCCGAGACCATTGATCGAAATTTATACATTTGGAACTCATTTTCATCTTTTCCTACTCTTATTTGCTTAAAAAACACTTTACCTTTTGGATCTTCAATTTTAATTAAAACAGCAATAATAAAAAAAACAGGTGATAAAAGTATAAGTCCTATAAGTGATCCACTAATATCTATTAATCTTTTAATTCTTAAATAATTCATATCACTATTTACTTGTTCAAGCGTTAATAAGTGATCCCCTGATTCTGTTCTCTGCTCAACTGCTACAGCTTTCAACCTAGCTTCTCCCCCTCACCAGATTTATTTTATTTTTGTTTCTCCAATAAGCTCTCCAAAAAATTCAATACATCAGTCCTCAGAGTTTTATCTTTCAAAGCAAATTCAATCGTAGTTTGAATAAAACCCAATTTCTCCCCTACATCAAATCGTTTTCCTTCAAAGTCATAGGCAAACACTCTTTGAATTTCATTCAATTTTTGAATAGCATCTGTCAGTTGGATTTCTCCGCCCGCTCCTATTTCTTGTTTTTCTAAAAACATAAATATTTCTGGGGTAAATATGTATCGCCCCATAATTGCTAAGTTGGATGGTGCTGTTCCTTTAGCTGGCTTTTCAACAAAATTATCAACTTCATAGCGTCGGCCATTTTGGTTACTTGGATCGACGATGCCATAACGGTATGTTTCTTCTTCTGGGACGGTTTGGACACCGATGACAGACGATAAAGTTTTATCATATTCATTTATCAACTGTTTTAAGCAAGGTGTTTCTGCTTGGACAATATCATCACCTAGTAAAACGGCAAACGGTTCATTACCAATGAATTTCCTTGCACACCAAACTGCATGACCTAATCCTTTTGGCTCTTTTTGTCTGATGTAGTGGATATCAACTTTAGAAGGGGCTTGGACTTTCTCTAACAGTTCAAATTTATTCTTTTCCATTAAATTGTTTTCCAGCTCATAAGCATTGTCAAAATGATCCTCTATTGATCGTTTACCTTTCCCTGTAACTATAATGATGTCCTCAATACCTGAAGCCACAGCTTCTTCTATAATGTATTGAATGGTTGGCTTATCTACGATAGGAAGCATTTCCTTAGGCATGGCTTTGGTAGCTGGTAGGAACCTAGTTCCTAAGCCCGCTGCTGGAATGATCGCTTTTTTTACCCTTTTCATTCTTTTTCCCCCTCAAACATTTCAGTTGTCCAGAATTTTATATCTGGCTCTTAACATGAATAAATACATCTTTTTTGTGACAGGAAAAATTAAAATATCCCAAATATTTTTTTCTGTTTTATTTTCTCCGGAATCTCTTTGTATATAGCTTTCCCCTGCACAAGCAACTCTGCATTATCCAGAAACAAGTCAATCCAATCTACGCCAAATTTCTTTTCTACCACATCAAAGGCTTCATTCATTTTGAAACTTCTGCTTGTGACATTATGAGCATCGGATGAAATGAAATGTGTTAGATTAGATTCAATTAATTGTATGGTGAATTTTTGAATGTTTTTTCCAAAGCCACCTGAAACACTGGCTGCCGTCACTTGGGTTAGCGTTCCATTTTTCACAAAATTATAGAGGAGATCTGGGTTCTTGATTAGTTCTTGATTTCTTTCAGGGTGGACGATGATAGGAGTTAACTGTTCGAATTGAATATCGGATAACAATTGTTCCGTATAGCGTGGAACATGTGCTGATGGGAGCTCTATAAAAAGATAGTTTCCTCCATCATTCAAGGTGACAATCTCATCAAGTTTGTAATCTTTTAAAATTTCTCCATAAATCCTTGTTTCTTGTCCTGGTAGAATCTCTAATGGAATATTCTCTTTGATTAAGATTTCATTCAACTCAGCCACTTGGCTAATGATATCTTTTTTGCAATTTTTATATTTCCCATTTTTGTGATGGGGCGTTGCGATAATCTTATGAATGCCTTCTTCGACGGCCATTCTCGCCATCGCTATACTATCCTCGATAGTTTGTGCTCCATCATCAATTCCCGGTAATATGTGTGAATGGATATCGATCATCTTTTAGACACTCCCTATATGTAAATCTTAATACCCAATAAAATACCTTTTATTACCTTTTTTATGTATTATACTGCAAAAAATCAGGAAATAAGCTATTTTTCTACTTATTTCCATAATAATAGTAGTATTGGTCGTTTTTTGGCATTTTTTTATTGTTCAGAACCACTCCAAGAAGATTACAAGAAGCTGAAGTTAACAGTTCTTTCGCTTTTAACGCTTGTTCTGTTTCTGTTTTCCCACTAGAAATGACTAGAATTGTACCGTCACAGCTATTCGACAAAATTTGGGCATCTGTTACCGCTAGAACGGGTGGTGTATCCATAATGATGACATCAAATTCTTGATAGAATTGTTCAAATAACTCAGTCATTGATTTAGATCCGAGAAGCTCTGCTGGATTAGGTGGAATAGGACCACTTGATAATACAAACAGGTTTTTCTCATCTGTTTCAATCGCTGCTTCATTTAACTCCATACGCTTTGTTAAAACATTCGTTAATCCAAATGTATTCGGTAAATTAAAGGTGTAATGAACAGTTGGTTTTCTTAAATCGGCATCAACAAGCAGGACTCTTTTTCCCTGCTGTGCGAATACGACAGCAAGATTCGCCGCTGTTGTTGATTTTCCTTCCCCCGGTGCTGAAGATGTGACCATGATGGAACGTACTTCTGAATCCACTGCTGAGAATTGGATATTGGTTCGGATTGTTCGATATTGTTCTGATATCGGCGATTGGGGATTTAATTTCGCAATCAACTTTCGTTTTGTATCTAACTTTTTCTTTTTATCTTTGGGAGCCACTGGATTCACCTCTTCCTCGTGTCGTTCTTTCCTTACGAGACTTCATATCGTCTTGTCCATCAAAAGTCGTTATAACACCAAGTACCGGTAAGCCGAGTTGTTTCTCGATATCTTGTTCCGTTTTGATTGTGTTATCTAAATATTCAAGTAGGAAAGCTATTCCTACCCCAGCCATTAATCCGACTACTAGTGCAATCGCGATGTTCAATAACGGTTGTGGCTTAATAGGAGAAGGGTTTTCTACGTATTCTGCATTGGCCAAGACCGTCACATTATCTACATTCATAATTTCAACGATTTCCTTTTGGAATACTTCTGCTGTTTTATTGGCTATATCTACAGCAATTTGAGGGTTCTCATCCTCAACCGTAATATTGACTACTTGCGAATTTTGTTCACTGGCGACCAAAATCTTTTCATTTAACTCTGCTGGAGTCATGTCAAGATTTAGGTTTTCCTTAACTTTTTCCAATATCGCCGAACTTTTAATGATGACATTGTATGTATTAATCAATTGTAGGTTCGTTTGGACTTCATTGTAGTTATACAGTGCTTCTTCATTCTTAGATTGATTAACTAGTAACTGAGTTGATGCCTGGTATATGGGAGTTAAGAGAAAATAACTGACGACTCCACTCACCAAAACGGCCAACGCTGTAATTACGATGATTATATTCAATCTTTTTCTCAAGGTTAAAAATAGGTCTTTTAGACTGATTGTTTCTTCCATGATTTCCTCCAGATTTAAATTTACAACTATGGTAGTATATCACAATATATTGCCAATAAGTGATTTTTTTGTCATAATCCTAGGTAGTTAATATTAATATTAAACCTTATCTTACTATAAATTGGTATAGTTATTTATAAATTGGTATTAATTGCATAATTAAATAGAATTATTTGGAGGTTTATTATGAAAGTCTTTTTACCTATTTTTATGATTTTTGCATGCACTATATCTTTAGTTCTAGGAAATATTAATTGGCAGGATAAAGTCTCAAATGCTAGTAACATACCACTGGAGACAAACACTAAAAAGGAGCCTAACGAATCTACACCTTCCAATATGGAATTAGTAAAGTACACAGAAAATTGGCCTAAAGAAAGTAAAAATTTATATAAAGAAAGATTGGCGGAAGGAAAGACATTTAAGATTTTGATAGCTGGATCTAATTCGCTTGGAGGTAAGGACTATAGTTTACCTACTGACCTCGCTGACCGAATGAAACAAGTGTATGGTGAAACCGTTCAAGTTGACGAACTAATTTATGATCTCTTGTCTTCTCAGTTTGTAAGCCAAGACAAACAACAAGACTTAATTGAGAAAAATGCGGATTTAATTTTATTTGAACCGTTTACTTTAAAAGATAATGGAAATGTGGCCATTGAAGATTCACTTGATAATATTACAAAAATCATGGAAGATGTCACAGCAGCAAACAGTGATACGCAATTTATTTTACAGCCACCCAACCCTTTATTTGATGCAACATACTATCCTAACAAAGTAAAAGGATTGAAGAAATATGCCGAAGACAATGGTATTCCTTATCTTGATCACTGGAGCAATTGGCCGGAACAGGATACGGTAGAAATGAAAGAGCTGTTGTACCAAGACCCGAAATATCCTAATATTAGTTTACCTAATGAAGAAGGTTACAAAATCTGGAGCCTGTATCTGGAGGAATTTTTCATTAAACAGCCTTAATGCAACAGCCACATCCCTATAGAGAGATGCGGCTGTTTTTCATTATTCTTTTAAGAATGATGTGTAATAGAGATAGAAATTTTCTAAAATAGACCTAAAAATTTCTTCTTTTCAATCTTTTTCGGCATTTCCTTATAAGCTAGTTTTCCCTGCACAAGGAGCTCGGCATTGTCCATAAAGAGGTACACCATATCGACGCCATATTTGTTTTCAATCTCTTCAAAAGCCTGAACCATATGGAAGGACCGGTTTTTAGTATTGTGAGCATCTGATGCCACGTAATGGGTTAGGTTCAGTTCAATGAGCTGTTGAGCAAACTTTTTGATTTTCTTACCGTATCCGCCTACCAAACTTTTTGCTGTAATTTGTGTCATCGCGCCATTCTTAACAAGTTTATAAAGTCGATTAGGTGAATTTAAAAACTCCTGGTTCCTTTCAGGATGAACAATGATTGGGATGAACCCTTTCATTTGAATGTCAAATAACAAAGCATCTGTATAAACAGGAACAGAGTCTGTGGGCAATTCAATAAATAGATATCTTCCCGCATTATTTAATGTTAAAATTTCTCCTTTTTGATAGTCCGCTAGTATTTCACCATATATTCTAGTTTCCTGACCAGGCAAGACTTTTATATCAATTGCTTCCTCTTTCAACGCTTCATTAAGTTCCGTTACCTTCTCTAAAATATTGCTCTTGGTATTTTCAAAAAAGCCATTTTTATGATGAGGTGTGGCAATGATTGTATGAATTCCATCTGAAACGGCCAACTTCGCCATAGCTAAGCTCTCTGTAATATGCTTCGCTCCATCATCTATCGCCGGTAAAATATGAGAATGAATATCAATCAACTTTAAAACACCTTCCCTCTCTATCGGTCCTATTACTTATTTATTTAGTTAAATTTAACACTTTTAAGTATTTTATACAAATAAACTCGTAATATTTATGTATTTTTTGTGTCTTTAAAACTATTTCCATTATTTTTTAATAATTCCCCCCTATTATTTCTAGTTATAATTAATCAGTTCAGTTGATTGTTCACTTTTAACCTCTTACAATATAACGGCGCTCCTATCTACTCCATTTACCAATTCTCTTTATTTTCACTTCTACAGGAGACTTGTCCACTCCCTTTCTACTAAGATGCATAGTGTATTACTAGCTTCATATGAAAGGAGTGATTATAGTGAGTAAGAGGATAACCTTATCGACCGGTGTATTACGGGTAGAACCTGGAACCATCTCTGCTGTGGTGAATCTTGTTAATTTGGATAATCGGAGGCACCAAGTCAGGGTGGAGGTTTGGAACTGGTCTTTGTACTCCAATCCCACTCTTCTTCCCGTTCTGATTGGGAACAATGTACCCGTAGCTTTCCCTTATGTCCTTGAGCCAAATAATTTAGCTGTGATGTATGCGAATTTAACAGGTGTGTTATTCTATGAGATCCGTCTCAGCTATTCCGAAAATAAAAGTATAATCGCGAACTGTTTTGGCAGAAGCGGTACGTTATCTGCGCAGGAAGGAAATACTGTGCTTGATCATCAGCTCGTCCAAATCGATCCAGATTGCTAGTAGAAAAATAACTTTTTTGAGCCTTCTTCTTTGGCTCTTTTTTTGTGGAATAAGGGCTTGGGTTGAATTAATTGTTCTAACGGTTGAATTATTGCTTAGTTTGGTCGAATTAATTGAACTTATGGTTGAATTATTTTATTAAGTGGTCGAATTCCCGTCTAAGGAAGATTGATATACAAGCATGAAAAAGCGAAGAACTTTTTCCTTTAATAATACAATCAATGTACCGAAACGAGTAGTCTAATAGAAACAGCCCCCGAATTTCTTCGGAGGCCTGCTTCTAGTTATTTTTTTGATGTAACGACTGTCACAGACCTGGCTTTACTTGAATATCCCGTTTTACTTTTGGCAGTAACGGACAGCTTTGTTCCTGCTTTTTGCTTGTTTTTTATAGATATTTTAAATGTCCCCGAACTGTTCGTTTTGGCTTTTCCAAGCTGCCTGCTTCCTTTTTTGACCGTGACGGTCGCGCCTTTTTCAGCTTTTCCTGTAATCGTTTTAACATTGTCCTTGACTGTATTGACGGTCGGTTTAGCGACGTAGTTCACGGCTCTTTTGGCATTCACCCGGCCGTTTCCGTAAAGGTCATCTCTTCCCTTTTTGCCGAGATCATCGGCTGTGCTGAATAAACGTTCTTCGACTTGTTTATTCGTTAAGGATGGCTTGTTCCCCCATACTAAGGCTGCGACTCCTGTGACGATTGGTGCGGCCATCGATGTTCCCGTCATATATCCATATTTTTTAGAGGGAAGCGATGAATAAATCGAGTCTCCTGGTGCAGCAAGGTCAATATTGGCTCCATAGTTGGAATAGTCGGTGATTCGGTCCTTCTTCGATGTCGCACTGACGGAGATGACGTTATCATAGGAAGCAGGATAGGAATCCCAGTAGGTATCTTCATTTCCAGCTGAAGCGACAATGACCAACCCCATATCATGGGCATACTGAATGGCTTGATCTTCACTATAAGAATAACTGAAGCCTCCTAAACTCATGTTGATAATATTGGCTCCATATTCAACGGCATAATAAATGGCATAAATAAGATCAGATGAATAACTAATATCGCGATTGAATATATTAATCGGCATGATTCTAGTATTCGGGGCGACACCCGTTCCACCAGAACCATTGTTCATGGTTGCGGCGATGATCCCGGACACATGGGTCCCATGCTCACCTCTAGGCAAATAAGAGCTGCTGAAGTTCACCATGTCGTATGGCGCATAAAATTTCCCTTTCAAGTCTGGGTGATTCAAATCCGCTCCATCATCAATGACTGCTACGATAATGCTTTTGGAACCCTTCGTCTTATCCCAGGCTTTTTCCGTTTGGATCAACTTGTGATGGTATTGCTTAGTATAATGGGGATCACTCGGTTTTTTCATCTTTTGAATAAGATGATCCGGTTCCACGTACTCTACATTTTTATCTTTTTCCAGTTTCTTCATAAACCCCTTCACACTTGTCTCTTCAGGCACTTCCATCGTTTTCAAAAGGCCCTGATTATCGATTGTTTCCTCGCTCACATTATACTTCTTCAAACTTCCTTCTTTAGCTGAAGGTTTCATTTTGACTATGACTCTATCTGTTTCTATGTCGACTAGCCTTGACTGTTCAGCGGCTAGCGTATCAGTAGTGGTTCCTAGGCCTATATGCATTCCAAAAACGATGACAACCAATAAAGAAAAAATACGTTTCATTTTCATCCCTCTTTCTCCGACTCTCGAACCATAATATTACCAGTAATCAACCAATTAATATATGAATTTTACAAGTTTATTTCATATAAAGAGCCTCCCAGTTTCCCTAGGAGGCATCTATCGATAAAAAATTCATTTTTTAACTGTTACTTTTTTTGACTTGCTTGTATTTTTCGCTACGTCTTTAGCATAGACATACAGAATCTTCCCGACACTTTGCTTAGGAATCTTGACTGTAAATATGCCTTTTTTTGAAGCTTTGGCAGAGCCGATGACCTTATTCGATGCTTTTACATATACGGTTGAGCTTGCTTCTGCTTTCCCGGTCACCTTTGTCGTTTTGGGTGTGACTTTATTGACGGTCGGAATGCTAGGTGCCGTTTTATCGCTAACCGTAAGGGAGACCGGAACGCTTTTATTTCCCGGTTTGTCGATTACCCTAATGTAAATTTTCTGGCCAGCTTTCTGTTTGCCGATAGGCGCTGAAAATGTCTTTTCTCCGTTAATTTTCACGGTAGCGAGTGTTTTTTTACTTGTATAAATGGAGACGGTTCCTGTTTTAAAAGTACTAGGTAAGGTCCCTTTGATCTTCGTATCCTTATCTGAGATGTTAGTCACAGAAGGTTTGCTGAGCGTCTTCATCTCAAGCGCCTTTTTGGCATTGACACGCCCGTTGCCATAGTAGAGATCTTTCCCTTTTGTGCCAAGATCGACCGCCGAGTCATACAGTCGATATTCCACCGCTGATCTAGACAGTTTCGGTTCATTGGACCAAATGAGTGCGGCAACACCGGTGACCACAGGTGTCGCCATCGAAGTCCCGCTCATATAGGCATATTTATCATTAGGGAATGTCGATAGGATGTTATCACCCGGTGCTGTGATATCCAACGATGAATCATAATTGGAATAAGGGGCACGCTTGTCTTTTGAAGTGGTTGCACCCACCGAGATGACATGACTGAAGGCGGCGGGGTATACACGCTTATTGCTTTTTTTCTTATCCCCTTCATTTCCAGACGCCGCGATGATTAGTACCCCTTTTTTATAAGCCTCTTGTACCGCATTATTCAATGCTTTTGAATAATAGGTTTCTCCTAAACTTAGATTAATAATGTCGGCTCCGTTTTGGACGGCATAATGAATCGCTTCGATCATATCAACGGTATCTGCATATAATCCGTCAAACACGTTAATCGGCATAATTTTTATAGTAGGGGCGACACCCGTTCCACCCACTTGATTGTTGGCAGATCCGGCGATGATGCCCGCTACATGTGTGCCATGCTGTCCTTCGGGTAGGATGTTCTTCCGCTCACGTACGGCGTCATACCCTTTATAGATTTTCCCTTTTAAGTCTTCATGACTACGGTCAATTCCATCATCAATGATGGCGACGATCACTTCTTTTGAGCCCATCGTCTTTTTCCACGCAGCTTTTGTCCCAATCTTTTGATGATGCCATTGTTTGGTATACATCGGATCAGTCGGGCTTCCCATCTTTTCGAAAAGATAGTTTGGCTCCGCATACTCCACTTTTTTCTGTTCTTCAAGCTTTTCTATCAGCGTGGCAGTGGTTTCCCCTTTAGGGATGTCTACTTCCTCAATTAATTCGTTGATTGGTTCATTATTCTTTTCTATGTATTTGACGATGACGCCATCGGCACTAGGAGTTTCTTCTGCAAAAACGGTTCCCGTCTGCTGAATCGGCACAAATGGTAGGAGAAATATGATAGGTAGGAAGGACTGAAATAATTTTCGCATAGACACACTCCAAAAGATTGATATGGGTACTACCCATTGGTTATCCCTACCTAAATTGTATACTCATAGATTTAATTTTACTAATCTTTTCGTCTAGTCAATACGAACCAATTCCATTTTTATCAATCGAGTAGAGGGAAAATAAGCTAACTTATTTTCGCCCCTCTCACAACACCGTACGTACGGTTCGCGTATACGGCGTTTCAATTTATATTGCA
>NZ_JBIWCW010000020.1:0-65659 GCF_044761665.1 Peribacillus sp. NPDC097295 | reverse complement strand
CGTGGACACCCTTGCATTAAGCTAACCACTACTACTGCCTTCATGGTTCGGGACTCACACCCTATAGATTGCACCCATGCCGGGCACACCAAAAATAGTGTGATTGATGGGGTAATCAATCACACTATTTTTATTTTACCGTATAAAGAACAATCGTTTTGTTTTCAACCTTTGTAAGTAATTCAACAATTCAGCATTCTTCTTATGTATCCGTTTTTCGGACGGGGATGCTGAAGGGGCTGGGATGTCTACTCTCTCGGGTTTCTTGTTCATATCTAAGGACCCTTCCTATTCGTCATTTTAAAATAGTATATGCAGACGCCCCTTAAATATCATTAGAGAAAATAAAATTACTAAGCCCATTCTTTCTTATAGGACATCTCTCAATCGGCTGAAGCGTGCTGTTTTTTCTTTATGGTTCAAGATAACACGTTCGTTTTGTTTCATCACTTTTTTTGTATGCGGACTCAAAGCTACATCGGGAATTTTGACCTGCGGCTTTATTACGGCTACGGAGACCCTGCTCCCGGCTTTATCATAAATGCTCATTCATCCAGCACCACCTTTACGTTTGTTTTATGACCATATCAAACATCATGATTAATAATGCTATTAATAAACAATCCACTTCAGACACGAAGCTTTCTGATCTTATTTCTATAATATACGGAAATGCCAAAATATTAACAGGCTGAAGAGCCATTTTCTCTTCGTCATTGTAATAGGTATCTTCTCTTTCCAATGTAGCACGGATCATATTTCCAGACAAGTTCGGATAAGCTTTTAACATCAAATTCTTATCCTGTTCTGTTTTAAAAGGGATAATCTTGACATTCATCCCTTCCTTAACCGAATAAGCCTGAAGCAAAATATGCAAGTAGGCCAGATATTCCTCATTCGTCTGATAATATTCCGGGATCCCTTCTTTTTTCAGAAGGTAAAACATGTTCTTGATCTTTTCCCTATTATCCGTCAGTAGCCTATCACTTTCCGCAACGGCTTTAGTGGCATAGGAAAGCTCATTATCACCGATTTTGGATATATACATGCTCAAGAAAACGAACATATCAATCAGAACGAACAGTATCGCCACAATCAAAAAGTTTTTCCACTCGACGAAAATGCTCTTCGGATAAAAGCTCCAGTATATTAAAGCTCCTAATATAAAAATGACATACCATGTCTTTCGAATGGCTTCTATTTTTTTACTGACTTTTTCTTTATACATCCATGATAAAATTACATAAGCTAATAAACCGATGAATACCAGCCAAACAAAGACCCTGAAAAACATCAACACTTTTTTTATCCCCCACCCCTTTTTTCGGCTTTATTCATATATAAATAGTATTCAGCAAGTCACACCCTTTTCCCTGCCATTTAAGAAACCCAAAATTGGAGATTTCAGTAAACACTCATTATTCGGAGACCTTCATTTCACTCAGAGTCACTTCATTAAGGTATATCCATATTTTGTGTTATTATAAACCCAGGAATATTCCGCGTGATATTAGGGGGTACTTATATGATGAAAACGTTAAAAGTTTGTATTTCCATCCTATTAACTGGGATACTTTTTATAAGACTTTATCCTCCTCTAGGAGGGCGTGCAACGAAAGAAAGAATTACAAGATTCAGGACGAAAGAAAATTTTGAAAATCGTCAATTCATCAATCAGATTCCTGCGAATCAGATGATGAGCCTTAAACATACTGGCTCCATACTTCGGGAATACATGAAAGGAAATCCGAACAGGCGACCTGCTGTTCCGATTTTGATTGATTCGACGGTGCAATCAAATGAAGGTAGAAATAAAATCACTTGGTACGGTCATTCTGCCTTCATGTTAGAAGTGGATGGTAAAAGATTATTAGTCGATCCTATGTTCGGAAAATCCCCCACGCCTTTTCCGCTCTTTGGAAACAAAAGGTATAGCGGTGACTTGCCAATTGATTTGGAAAACCTTCCGCCGATTGACGCTGTCGTACTCTCACATGACCACTATGATCATTTAGATTACTTTTCCATAAAGAAGTTAAAGGACAAGGTCGGCCAATTCATTGTCCCCCTAGGAGTTGGAGACCATCTGATCAGATGGGGAATCTCTAAGGAAAAGATTCAGGAACATAACTGGTGGGATGAAGTACAATACGACGGATTACACTTAGTCTGTACGCCTGCTAGGCATTTTTCTGGAAGAAGTTTAAATGATAGAAATTCAACGCTATGGTGTTCCTGGGTAATTCTTGGCAAAAAAGATAAAATCTTTTTCAGCGGCGACAGCGGGTATGGCACTCATTTTAAAGAAATCGGGGAAAAATACGGTCCCTTTGATCTTACATTAATGGAATGCGGACAGTACGACGAGCGTTGGGCCACCATTCATATGCTGCCTGAAGAAACCGTTCAGGCAACCATTGATGTAAAAGGAAACCTGATGATTCCGGTTCATTGGGCTGGCTTCACTTTATCTCTTCATGATTGGACTGATCCAATTGAAAGGGTAACAAAAGCCGCCAAGGAAAAATCCGTTAAGGTTTCTACACCAAAAATCGGTGAGCCTGTTCATATCGGGGCGGAAGTGTTCCCACATCAAATATGGTGGAAATAAAAATCAGCTTATCCTTCAAAAAGGATAAGCTGATTTTTCATTTTACACTGTGTTCTTTCTTATTAAAAAGAAATTTCATTTTGATGGTATGTTCTTTCTTATCCCCAAAATAATTCGTTCCGATGACACCTAGAATGATTAAACATGAACCGATTATATCGTAAACCGTTATTCTCTCATAAAGAATGAGTGCCCCTGCCCCAATCGTGACAACGGTAGATAGATTTGCAAAGACACTCATTTGAGATGCTTTGATTTTCGATAAGATCGTGTTGGAAAGCATTGAAGTGACCAATGAGGCCAATATTCCTAAATATAAGATAGAAGTTACAAATTCCATACTTGACCATGGTGAAAAGAATGCAGACATCGTTCCCTTGCTCGCATGTGAAAGGATTGCAGCCAAGTTAAAAATGACGAATCCTGTCCCCATCATGAAAAAAGACATTTCACCAGGTGTATAATCCTTGGCTAAGGACCGTGTCATTGTCGTATATCCTGCCGTTGCCATGCAAGATAAAAGAATCAATCCCATCCCTAGCAAATCGGAACCGCTCATCGTATTCCCTTTCATTACAAATATTAATATGACCCCTACTACTGATAAGACAATGGATGCCTTTTGATATAGAGAGGTCTTTTCCTTAAGAAAATATCCCGCAATCATTACTGTAATGATAGGGGTGATAGCAGATAAGATTCCAGCGTCGGTGGATTGCGAGTATTTAAGTCCGAAAGTTTGAAAGACAAAGAAAAGGGTGGGGAACATGATTGATAATGGTAGCAGTTTTTTGATTGATTCCTTGGTGTAATTCACCTTAATCATTTTTAATGCGACCAGGATTAATATAACAGCAAAGGAAACGCTGAAACGAAATGCCAACGTATCAAGGGGATTCGATTCTCCGATTGCCATTTTTGTAAACAAAAAAGATAATCCAACAATACTGGCATGTACTATGGCTAATATATAAGCATATGATTGGGTTTTCATCGTTGCATCTCCTTAACTAAGATACTATCATTCCGTTTTAGTTATAGTACCCTTTGTAACTGATGTACAATCCCAAAAAAATGCTAACAATTTTATAAATCGATAAGACAAAAGAATTGTTCGGCTTAAAGGTGGCCATTGGTCTGATACAATAAAAAAAGATGACATAGAAAAATCATTGAAGAAAGTGAGGGATACATATGATTGTAACCACCCTTATATTCCTTATGGCTGGCCTGGCCGAGATTGGTGGTGGATATCTTATCTGGATGTGGCTACGAGAAGGGAAATCCATTTATCTTGGATTAACTGGGGGAGTTTTCCTGATTTTATATGGCATTATTGCCACATTTCAAACGTTTCCGACATTTGGACGTGTATATGCGGCATATGGCGGGGTTTTTATAGTATTATCCGTATTATGGGGATGGGGGATAGATAAGAAAACACCTGATTCATATGATTGGATTGGTGCAATTATTTGTGTAATTGGTGCCTCTATCATCCTATGGGCTCCAAGAAATTAAAAAGATTAAAGGGCATATGGGCCCTTTAATTTCCTAATGCAACAGATTGATTTAAGTATTTTTCATCCGTAAGCGCACGTGTTATGAAATCTGCTACATCCGCGCGGGAAATGCTCCGGCTTCCTTTAGGAATCCCTTGATGCTCTTCCCGATACGAACCGGTAGGCGCTTTATCAGATAAGCCCATTGGTCTTGCCACCGTCCATGTAAGATCATTTGCTTTGATGACTTCCACAGCATTATGATGATCTTCCAATACATTTCCCAGCATCTTCATCGTCAACTTCCCAATCAATCCTGGGATTTCTTTTTCAATACCCGCTGACGCCATATAAATGATTCTTGAAACATGATTGACTTTCATGGCATTGACAATGTTCTGCGTCATTTCATGAAGAACAGTCGTCTTGCCCAGCCCACTGCTTGAACCTAAACATGAGATGACCACATCTTGACCGGATACAACTTTCTGTACGGCTTCTGCGTCAAGAGCATCACCCTGAATGATATGCAAGTTAGGATGCTCGATTTGCAACTTAGTTGGATTTCTTACAAAGGCGGTCACTTTATGTTGAAGATTAAGTGCTTGTTCTACGACCAATTTACCTGTTTTACCTGAAGCTCCAAAAACAATTATGTTCATGCTTCATCCTCCAAATCCATTATAGAGTTATCATAACACTGCGCTAAAATTATATCATTCAATTTCCCTTTAAAGAGATTTAGTGCAAAAAGTTAATCAACCTTTTTCATACGAACTGAGTAATGCGGGATAAAAGACTGGCATAAAGATTAGCAGGATTAACCTCCATCCAGCCTACGTTATTATCGTTTATCCTCCTCAACTCTTACATAGAATAAACAAAAGACCAGCCCGGATAAGGGACTGGTCTTAAAATGAAAAATTATAAAGCCGCCATTGCCGTATTTCAGTAAGAAAGTTTTAAACCACCACTCCTCAAAGTGGGTGTTTGCAAAAATATTCCTGTTTTCCAAGTCAGTGACGAGGCATAACATTCGTATTTTGATGTAAAACTCCCTATTACAGCTTAAAGGTTAAAACTTAATTATCATTACGAACAACGCAGCTTATGTATTTATAATACCTAAAGACATCTTAAGTTGCAAGGTCAAAAATTTCCATCGGCTAAATATCATGAATTTTTTTTAAGATGGTTCACTAAAGCTTCCATGAAAAGCCGATTGGTAAATGGCTCGAGTATCTTCTGTTCCCAGTTCTAATGGACTTCTCGTAAATAACCGTTTTTGTTTCACCCCTTCTTCCGTCAGCTTGTCAATTGCCCTTTCAGGTGTACCGAATTCACCTAATGATGTGGGGATCCCTACATCATGCACCAATTTTTAAATTTCTTTGACAGGAGGCCTCTACTCTGGAGGCCTCTACTTCTGATATATAAATCGAGCTCCCTCCCATGGCATTTAATATGTCGGCCATCTTTTTCATACAGATTTTTCTGATATACCCCATAACATACGGAAGCAATAATGCATTTGAATCACCATGTGAAAGGTGAAATTGGCCACCAAGCGGATAGGCAAGTGCATGTACTCCTGCGACGCCGGCATTAAAAAAGGCAAGGCCAGCCATATAACTGCCCTGGCACATCTCTGTCATTGCTTTTTGATTTTGCCCATCATGAACGGCTGTCCGAAGAGATCGAGCAATGAGCCGGATAGCATCCAAGGACAAGGCTTCCGTCGTAGGACTGGTAGACAAGGATACGAAGGATTCTATCGCATGTGTAAGAGCATCGATTCCCGTCGCAGCCGTTACCGCGGCGGGACCGATACGGTCAGTTCAGGATCCACTATGGCAGCATCCGCCAATAAAAAATCATGCGCCACAACATCCTTGGTGCTCCCAAGAGAAAGCACTGCAATATTCGACACTTCTGAACCCGTTCCCGCAGTAGTCGGGATCAACAGTTTTGGAATCCCCTTTTTAACTATTTTACGTGTTCCAGTCAGATTCAGATAATCAGCCACGGACCCTTCATGAACGGCAAGGACCGCAGTCAGTTTTGCTAAATCAAGTGCACTCCCGCCACCAAGGCCAATTATAAGATTGTATTGATATTTCTTAATATAGCTAACCAATCTTTCCGCTATTTCTAGCGAGGGTTCTGGAATCACTTCTGTATATAATCCAACTTGATAGCCTGCTTCTTCCAATGGCAGGGTAATCCTGTTCGTCACTCCTAGTCTTATCAACGCCGGATCAGTGACGACCAAAATCTTGGTGATCGCATGCTTCTTAACTTCAGGGACAAGTTGTTCCAATACCCCCCAAAGCCAACTTGACTGAGCGGGGTAAATACGAGTGTACTAAACATAAAAGCGCCTCCAACCACATTTTTTATTGTAATTTTATGGTAAATTGAATAATGAGTGGAATAAAAAGTTATTATTAGGAATGATTATAAAAAAGAAGGTAAACTAGTAGGTAGAGAATAAAATAGATGCAATATGCTCAGATTATGACAAAACGAGGCTAACAATTAATAGTAATTAACCTTTGCAATTGATTGTGTGAGGTCTATAATATTAGATATCAAGAATATTTAGGAGTGACTTAACTATGTTTTCAAATATTGGGATCCCTGGTCTGATTATCATCCTTCTTTTAGCTTTAATGGTCTTTGGTCCAAGTAAACTTCCTCAAATTGGCCGTGCTGTCGGTACCTCGCTTCGTGAGTTTAAAGATGCTACAAAAGGAATTACTGATGAAATACAAGCCGATTTCAAAGAAGACGTCCAAGCTGCTAAAAAAGACTCCGTAAAATAAAAAAATGCATAGAAAAAGACGCCTGCACGCAGCAGGCGTCTTTGATGCGTTTGTGGCGTAGAACCGTCAGGCCACATCCCGACGTTTAGCTAAAAGCATGTTCTACGGCTTACACAAATTAGCTCATCGCTTTATTAATATAACATTATTATATTCATTTGACAAGTCTATATTTCGAAAACTTTACTTAGAGGTAATATACTGATTTTAGAAAAGTCGGCGTCCTAATAAAATATTTTTCTAAAAAAACGATTTGGGACGATTACATATATTTTGCAAATTCCTCTATAAATTCATCGTCATCGTCGTTAATTCGTCTGAAGATACGGCCACTTGATCGAAAGCTTTACTAATCCCATCAAATATTTCGTTAAGCTCGGTCATTTCCTTAGCGACTTTAATATTTTGCTGTTTGACAGAAAGCATGGCCTCCGCAATGTCCGCAAAGAATATTCCAGTTTCCTTTCCTTGTTCTGTACCTTTAACAATCTCTTCACTCACAACAGAAATAGATGTATTCATAACATTAGTGAAGTGCCCTATTCCATTTACCAGTTTTGCCACTTCCGTTACGGATTTCTTGGTATTTTCCGATAGCTTTCTAACTTCACCAGCCACGACGGCAAAGCCCTTACCATTTTCACCTGCTCTGGCCGCTTCAATGGCTGCATTCAACGCTAAAAGATTCGTCTGTTCTGCAATTGAAGTAATAATCGATACAATCCTTTCGATTTCTTTCGATGTATTGGATAACTGCTCCATATCCTTGGAAATAATAATCATTTGTTCTTGCGTTTTCATTAATCTTTGCTCAAGACCCTTTAATAGTTCAACCCCTTCTTTGGATTGTTCTTCTGTACGGATGGCAGTATCTGATCCCTTTTGCGTTACAATTTGGATATTAACAACCTTGCCCGCCATCAATTGGGTTGAGGAACTTGTTTGTTGACTGATAGCTGATAGTTCTTCTGCATTACGATTCACTTGTTGTTTAATCATTTCTTTATCTTCTTGTATTTTCTGACGAATTCGCTCATTTTCGAGGTCATAGGCTTCTAATACGATTTGCTGTTCCAAATTCAATATTTTAGTGACTGCTAGAATCGTCTCACGATATAGTTTTATATCCTGGATATTCGTCATTACATTGAGAATGATTGATTGAAGTAAATCCTGAAATGCACTTAAATACCACTTTGGCTGCAAGCCGATTCTTACATGTACATGCGCAATGATATTTCGTTGTTTAATATATTCATCGTCAATAGAACCACTAAACATTTCAAACATATGCCGATGCAACGTCGTTTTTAAGCGATCTACTGAACTGTGTTTATTGATAATCTTCATCAACGAAGGTTCTTTTTCTAAGTTTCTATAAAAATTGTCTACAATCTCGATAATATGTTCTTTCACATCATCCTGTAATGAACGGATAATACAAAGATCCTTTGTTGTTAAATGAATCATCTCTATTTGAGTTAACACACCTGGATATTTTTTGATTTGAATACCGACTTGAGCCATATATTTCATATAATCATTTTCTTTGGTAAGGTTATTTTTCCATAATTTTTTCATTAAAAATTGCCCCCGAATATCTGCTTACAATCAATCATTTAATATCGATCAATATGATATGTTAATTTTAATCTTTTTTGATTAAAATTTCCTCATTTTTATATAATAATTCACAAGACTTTTGAACTATTTATAGAATTTCTCAAAAAAATAAACACTCCAGAGAGTGTTTATTTTGACTATCTCTATTCTTTTTGATGTAGATGGGAATGTTTTCGCGAATAAGCAAAGTACACGATAATTCCGATAGCCATCCAAATCAAGAAACGAATCCATGTATGGCTCCCTAGTTGGAACATCAGGAATACACAGAAGACGATTGCCAATCCTGGAACGACAGGTACCATCGGACAATAAAAAGCACGTTTCATATCCGGTTTGGTTTTTCGTAAAACGATCACTGCAAGAGAAATCATGGTAAATGCCGTTAACGTACCTATATTGACCAACTCGGCTAAATCACCTAGTGGAACAAAAGTACCTAGTAACGCGGCAACGAAACCAAACATCCAAGTTACTGCATATGGAGTTTTATATTTATTGTGCAGTTTCGATAAGGACTTCGGCATTAAGCCATCTCTTGACATCGCAAACATGATACGGGATTGACCAAAAAGCATGACCAAGATGACGGTCGTCATTCCTACGAAAGCTCCAACGTCAATGATCCCTGCAATCCAGTGTTGCCCTGCCACTTGTAAAACCAAGGAAACCGGGTGATCCAAAGCAGTTCCGAAGTGTGAATACGGTACCACACCTGTCATGATTAAACTCACCACCATATATAGGACGACACAGATAATTAATGAACCAATGATTCCACGTGGTAAGTTCCTCCCGGGATTCCGCGTTTCTTCCGCAGCCGAAGCTACCGCGTCGAATCCTATAAAAGCAAAGAACATCAGGGCTGCAGTGGAAAACACGCCACTTATTCCAAAAGGCATAAATGGCTGCCAGTTTTCTGGCTTAACATAAAAGACAGATGCAATAATGAATAACACTACAACAGCCACTTTAATGGTAACCATGATATTATTCACTCGTTTGGTTTCTTTCGTACCTCGGGAAATCAACAACGTGATTGCCATGACGACTAAATATGCCGGCAGATTCATATAAGTCAATACGCCTTCAACAGAGCCAGGTGCTGCAGTAAGCACTACTGGTAAGTCAATCCCGATTCCATTTAAGAACGATTGAAAATAACCGGACCAACCGGCAGATACGGCGCTCACCGCCAAGAGGTATTCAAGGATTAAGTCCCATCCAATAATCCAAGCTGTAAATTCGCCAAGTGTGGCGTACGCATATGTGTAAGTCGAACCGGAAACCGGCACAGATGAGGCAAACTCAGCATATGATAGTGCGGCGAATAAACAGGCTAGGCCTGCTATGACAAATGATAGTGAAAGTGCAGGACCGGCATTGACCGCGCCTGTGCCTGTCAGTACAAAAATACCTGTACCAATAATGGCGCCGATACCGAGCATCGTTAAATCCCAAGCACCTAGTTCCCTCTTCAAACCTTGATTATCGGAACCTGCGTTTTGTAATAGGTCTTCGATAGACTTCTTTCTAAAAATACTCATCTTTTCTCCTCCATAAATTTTTGAAAAAATATTCAGAAAACTAAAAATAGCTTTATTTAATATGGAGAATTTTCGACAAATCTCAACAAATCCTGAATTGTCTGACTTTCAAATTATACGCATTAACCCCCTACCAGTCAATGTATTTATTATAGTAGAAATGTATTTTTCAAATAATTTAGATACCCCACTTTTTAAATTCCGAACAACTCCTTGTTCTTCACTGTCTATTTCTTATTCTATAATGTGGTTTCCACATAGAAGGAAATCCCTGACGGTAGTCATTATTATTTCAAAGTAATTATATATCGATGCTAATATTAGTAATTCGTATTCCGTTTCTCTCTAATGAAATGGTTTTAAGTTAGCAGTCAGCAATGCATTCCTATAAAAATATATAAAGAGATTGACGGATGAGATGGACATCTCTATACTTATTAAGTCTAAAATTAGCAGGAAAAATGCTTAATGGAGAAGGTGACTTTCTTGGATTATGCGATAACTTATCTGTCTTTTTATTTAATACAAGTCGAAGGAAAAGGCGATCAGGCGGATAAACGTTTTAAACACTTTCAAACACTCGATACCGAGGAATATGAAGAAAGTCCTTTAAAGGATTTTCTAGATGGTGAATTGATGAAAATCTCCAAACGAAAAGTGGACCGTCACCCTAAAACAGAACAAATACCGACGAAAATCGGATCTTTTATAGTAGAAGAAGGTCATGCTCTCGACTCAAATCCGAATTATAATGCATTTAATCGAGTCCGGTATGCTAGGTCAAAAGAAGAATTTCAAAAAGAAAATGAACTTTTTGCCCAATCTTATATCGATACAAGTGCCGTTCGAGGTGGAGTTTTCCTTATCGCCTCAGCTAAACTGACTCAATACCTTGATGAACCTTTCATCTTTCTATTAAAATGTGATTTTGAGCCAAAAGTCGCTTCCATATCTGATGAACGAACGTTAATTCGTCACGTGGAAATGGCCATTACCACCAAAAATATGAAATCGATCCAGTACCCCTTCATGCCCGAAGAAGGAATTGTCGAAGATGGAGAACTGAAAATCCATCAGGCTTCACATGCCCGCTACTTCGAGGATTTCCTTAAGTTCGTTGAATATGGCGAATCGATGCCAGAAATCATGAAAAACCAGGTCATCCACATGGTTCATGAGCATGTATCTGCACAATTCGAAGAAAACAGCGACGAACTGCACAAATTCGAACAAGACCTCGAAATCTGGGAATCAAGTGAAAAACGAGAAATCCAGGAACGCTTAGAAACCCACCAGGTCGTCGAAGCAACTGCCCAAATCGTCGAACATACACCAGAAGCCGAACTGCGCATGAAGCTTGGCAGTACCTCCGTTAAAGGACTTCTAGCCGATTTCGGGGAAAGCATTCATTTAGGCAAGATTAATGGAAAGTATGTATTAATGATAGAAGCCGACACGATTCAGTTCGATAAAGGCGTTTCACCGATTGAATTCCATAGGCCGGATGATTTGATGGAGATTGTGGAGCGGATAAATAAGAAGAGTGTTGGAGAGTATTAAGGATATATCCTAAAATTACAATTGAGTGACCAATAATGACTCTCTTAAGTGAGAAAAAAATATTTTCCCCTTACAAATTTCCTTATTGAAAAAAAAGCCAGTGACAATGGAACTCACTGGCTTGGTTAAGAAATATATTATATATTTTAAACATTTGTTTTTTCTCCCTTGTTTTTAACAAATTGATGATATATTCATCATTATAAGGGCGAACAAATTGGTTATTTCATCCACTTTTATTAATAAAATTGTTCAATAACTCTTAAAATTTCATCTTTATATAAAAGAATATCGTTTACACTTTCTATTTTATGTGTAGTTTTTAATTCATCGTTTAATTGGATATATTTATTGCTTGAATTAAAGCCTAATCTACAAATCCATTTACGTATATTATCATCTAACAAAACATTAAAATAACTTTTGTTATCACGATAGTAAATTCTATTTGCATCTATGCTTTCTTTAAGCATTAATTTAATTAAAACATACCCTTCTATTTCTTCTTCGGTTGTTACGATTATTGGTCCATCTACTACTTTTTCAAGTTCATCTATTAACTCTTCTTCTTTTGTCGGAGCTACTTCATCATTTATTTTTTCAGCTAAATTTGTTTCATTACCATCAGTTGAATTTAAAGCCTTTTGAAGCTTATCATTTACCTTTTCATTAACAAATTGATTTAGAGATTTTTTTACTATATCTCGAAAGTTTTCAATTACTTTCTTCGTCTTTATACCTTGATAAACATCACTTAAAACAAATTTAATAAACTCTTCATTTGGTTCATCCCATTGTTGAGTTAAGAAAAGTTTAATTTCATTAGTGTATTTTAATTCAGATGCAGTAGTCAATACATTTTCTATATTGAAAAAATTCTTTCTGAATTTCGCCAATTCCAGAAATTGATTTTCCCTTAATTCTTGTAAATTAAATATAAAAAATGGCTTTTCATCCATTTTATTAGGTTCTTCTAAATCTGTGAAGAACTTGTATTCAATTCCATTTGTCAAAATTGCAAACTTAGCTTTAGTAGTTCCAAAATACCTAAATAATTGTGAATCATGTTTATGAAGTTTCTCATGAACACATTTAGCTTCAATTAAAATTACAGGGTTTCCATTTTCCATTATTGCATAATCAATTTTTTCACCTTTTTTAATTCCAACGTCCGCTACGAACTCCGGCACTAATTCCTCAGGATTAAATATATCATATCCTAATGCTTGTATTAATGGCATAATTAACGAGGTTTTTGTTGCTTCCTCTGTTTGAATGTTATCTTTTATTCTATCTACCCTACTTGATAGCGTTTTGATTTGTTGTATAAAGGTTTCCATATTAATACCCCCAATTCATAAAAAATATTCTATTAAAATTATAACAAACAAAATTATACTAAACTGTAACTTTATTTATATTTTTCCTAATTCTAACAAAAAAAATAATAATAAAGAAACAGTTTTAAAAAATTATGCTTTTCACTGATTGAATGAAGAAGAAAGAAGAACTAAGAATATTAAAAGTATTGATGGAACGATAATTATAAGTACTTTTGTGGTACAAAGTTATAAGTGCTAGATAAATTTCACAATATGCTTATTTACCTCATCCTTCATTTACCGGTAAAGCTAACAATTTGAGAATCAATTTATGATTTCGTAACAAGGTATTATTTGAGTTACGATTAATTCGGTTAAGGCTTGCTTATATACACTAAGTTGTAACTCTATCAAATCCGAGAATATAAAAAACAATTACTTCCTATCGAAGTAATTGCCGATTTTGCATATTTCACTAAAATGAAATGAAGTGATACTAGTCCGTAAAATCCTATAGTAAGATGACTGGTTCAACTATTATTTTTCATATTCTCCGCTATGATTTTCTCCATCACCATAATACATTTCAAGTCCCGTAGAAGTGCAACTACCCGCTTTTGATTTTTCAGTCACACGAATGGTATTTCCTACCGATTTAAAAGTAGCTTTACAGCCCTTATTGTTAAAGGATGCACTAGTACTAGATGTTAATTTTGCAGAACCATAGTAGTTGCTAAATTTCCAAGGCATTTCGTAACCGGCTAAATCACCGTTCGTTGGATCGTAACGATAGCCTGTTCTTGAAAGGAAGTATATATCGTTAGATGTTTTTTTATAAACATACAATTTCGTACTTATACCAGTGCCTGAATAACTACTGTTGTAATAGCTACCGATCCAGCGTTGGTTTGGTTTTACTTCTTTAGCATAATCCATTGATACATAAGCTTTTTTACCTTTATATACTACTTCATAAAAACCCGTACCATAATTTTCGTAACGCATAGCTAATGTTTGACCTTTCTTGAGTTTGCCTAAAATTTTTGATTTTGTTGATGGTTTTTCGCGTACATTTACATTGCTTCCTGTTGATTTAACTTTTAGCGTAAACGTTACTGTATCTTTTGCGTATGATGGTGTTGCTAAACTCAGTAATAATAACAAACCTAGCACGGCCATAATAAGTTTCTTCACGTATTATCCCCCTGATAAACATAATATTTGGTTGCAGGTATATCTTACTATACTACTATCAATTAATGGTAATAATCTTTAAAAAAATGTTAAATTTCATCGAGGTTTCTTATTTAATTTACATTCATCATTCTCATCTAAAAACAAAGTATGATTGCTAAAAGTGAACTAAAGGCTAAAGCTGTATTTGTATGGAAAATAACATGGGCTATGCAGCTGAAGGCGACACATTATGCTTTCTACTCTTTCCACCAGTTCTTGGTGGTTCCTCCTTTCTAATTTTATATTCGACTCTTATTGAGTTCAAAAACTTAGTTTGTCAATTCAACCTGAAGCTTACAAAGGAAAATAAAAGATAACTCATTATCCTCCAAGAATTTTATGTAATACTTTACCATTAATATCTTATATTTGCCATCCAACCATTACCTACATATAATAGAAGTAATACAGTGTAAGGGGGAATATAAATGAGTGAAAGAGATCCAATAAATGTAACGCTGGCTTCTCATTTAAGCATGCGACTCACTCGTTTAGCGGAAGAAAGGAATATCCAATTGGAAAGATTGCTGGATAAATCTGTTGAATTATTGCTTGAATATATGGAGGATCATGAGGTTCTTAATGATCATGTTAAATTAAATAATGTAGAAGCAATCAATAAAAACAGAGAAATCATCCTCCAAAGCAGGCAATTATTAAATAATAAATAATATACACATACGAAAAGCACAAACCATGTTAGGGTATGTGCTTTTTCTTCTTTCATCCATTTAGATTAATTCCTATGTAAAAAATCCATAAATACTTTCATTAACAAGTAAAAAGGCAGCTCAGAGAACTGCCCTAAAAATAATTCACATGAAGTTATAAATAATATTAATAACATCTTTTTTTATTTTTTTTACAGCCACAAGGTCTTTCTGGAACCCATACTGTATAAGGATCATTTTCCTCATAGCATTTTTTTACGCAACAGCATTTTGAACTCATAACTATCCCCTCCTTACTATACTATATGCGTGTACACATAGAAGGTGTGGACAGGTTGCGAAATTGATTTTGACAGTTGTAAACTTAGGTTCCTACAGGAAATGACCTACCTTTTGGTAATACACTTTTAAAAAGCATGATTATTAAACATCGCAAACGCTATAAAAAATAAGGTGCCTCAAATCAGTCAAATTCACCTTTCATATAACGATTAATCAAATTGCCCCGTACAAATTCTCGACTGGCTGGAGTTAGATGGGACCTTACTGGATGTATCAAATCACCAAATGGTTTATCTTGAACAAACTTGATCTCCCCTTCAAATTCTAGATTTGCCTCTGCATCATACCCTACCACTTTCACGAAACAAGTATGATGTCCAGTTTTAATAAAATCGATTACGTTTAAAACATGTTGATTTTCAGGATGCATTCTTTCTTCCCCAAATTTTTTTATTTTTTTTGCAATTAATAAGTAACCGGATAAATTATAATTAAACAATCATTCCAGGCCTTTCTGTAAGTAATGTTACACACTTACAATCTAATAACACAAGATTGGGAGCCCTCTTTAAAATTGATGGAAGGATCCGAATTGAGCGAAATGTATTTTTCTTCTCTATGAAATTACATCCTGCTATAATTTAGAAATCGGAGGTGTACTGTATGAAAGAAATTATCTTGGTCTTGACCGAAATCATCAATAACATTCACGATTTCATCCTGATATTTGTAGGTGACACCCTCAATTCAAATGCAACCGATAAGGATTTACATTTTTGGATAATGGGCATTATCGGCATAATCATATTTATCTTTGTGCTATTTTTATTTAATGTCATTTCACGGTTACGCTTTGGAATTACCATATTGTCTTTCATATATACGTTTACTGTCATGGTTGTTCTTGTATTTGCAATTGAAATACAACAAGCTTTAACCAGTAGAGGGAACATGGAGTTTCAGGACGCCGCCATCGGTCTATGGGGTTTCATCGTCTTTTTCTTGGTTTTTGTAGTATTATCCCTAATGTACATATATATAAAAAAATTCATAAAGCAAACAAACAAAAGATCATAGAGGAAAACCGACATAAAGATACTGCACCTCCAATTGATGTATCTAACAAATCGAGGTGCAGTATTCCCAACTTCAACAGAAAAAAATCCTTGTCCACATTAATTCCCTTCTTATACCGAAAATTTCCTTTCATCTAAAAACTACTTTTATCCTTTATCCTTCCTTTATTTGATTAACGTATAAATCATCACTAACCACCAGAACAACGAGATTAGTAGATATTTAGCGATATTGTTCAAGAGTTTGAAATGTAATTTCATTATATACATACCCCTCAAGCATTAATTATTATCTATCTACTACTCGTATGTAAGATGCTAGCAAATAGCTTGTACAAATTTCATAATTGTACTCAATATTATCAGAGTTATCACAAGCGTATTTGGGGGAATATATAAGATAAAGTGACCAAAACCTTGAAAGAAGAAATTATATGTTCTTATATGACGATTTACAGCAAACAAACTGAAATGAGGCTACAATAATATTTAAGATAGCACCAATTAACCTTTAATAAGCTAATCGAATCTTGTAATTATTTTCTTGATATTTTACGTAATAAATATAAACCATATATAATTGCAGGTATAGCTATTAAACGAAGAACTAAGTCTACTATTCCAAAAACTGCATACAAAGGTGAAATATTTACATCCATACTCATTTGATAATCTCCTTGGTCTAATCTCGATATTATATTTTACCATAGTGGATTCTGGAATTGCCGTTAAAGTTAATAAACGTGCACCATCAATTACTATATTTACAGGAGTTCCACAGTACGTGACATTTCAAATAAGACCTAGAGGTTTTTACCAGTGACACCCCATATTAAACGAAATTAAAAGGCATGAGTCCTGTTGATTACCAGGTTCATGCCCTCGAGGTTGCCTAATGAAATAAAGTGTGTACTTTTTGGGTCACTTCATCAGTGCAGCGTTATTTTTATTTAATCATTTACCTTTTACCATATTTTCAGCCATTTCAGCCAAGTGGTTTGCATGAGAACTAATATCCATCATGGTTGATGAAATCTCATCCGTTACTGCTGATTGGTTCTCTGTTTCTTCATTTATGGACGTAATGGAGGTGCTAAGCGTTTTAATCAGCTCCTCTATATTATTGACGGATTTCTTGATTTCCTCTGTATGGCTTCTGGAATTCCCAGCCAGTTTCCTGATCTCATTTGCAACGACCGAAAACCCTCGCCCAAATTCTCCAGCCCTGGCCGCTTCAATAGAAGCATTTAAACCAAGAATATTGGTAAGGTCAGAAACTTCCCTTACCATCTTAGACACTTTTTCAATTTCACTGACGCTTTGCAAGACGGAATTAGATTGATTGTGTATGTGTTGCATGCTTTCGGATAACACAATGGTCGTGGCTGCCAGCTCTTCGATTGTCGCTGTCACTTGTTCGACAGCTTTCGATAATTTAGAAGCGATCTCAAACAATGCATTATATTGCTCCATACTCGCACCAAGGCCAACCCCACCAATCACCTGTCTCTTCTCATCAAAAAGAGGGATGGCGCTGGCAATGATCGGGATACCGAAAACCCCTTCTGGCACGAAGACTCTTACAGTTCTTCCACTTTTAATCGCTTCCGTTATAGCATCGTTTTCTTGAAGCGGAAAGCCCGGCTCGATGCCAAGGGAAAAAGTCTTACCCGGTACACTTAATAAGAACTTTTCTGTATCACATATACCAATTGTTATATCTTCTGGCATTAACTCGTTAAGTAGTGGCGCGATGGATGCAAAAGCTTCCAACTTCGGATGTGTTGAAGAAAGACTCATTTTTATAGTTGCAACACCTTTCAGTTTTAAGTTGAGTCTATAAAGAATTATATTAACTTATTTAAAAGTTTTTACTCATTATAAAAGAACCCTTGTTTTTTATCGGATAAAAATCATATGTATTGATAAGAAATATATAAGTTATAATATTCTAATATTAATGGCAAATTTTCAACACTTCTTTATTAAATAACCCAAATTCCATATACAGGCAATATACTGAACCAAAAAAAATCGTACAACCCTATTGAAAGAGTTGAACGATTTTTTTTGTGCTTCATTGAATTAGTGGCTATTAAGCCTACAATTCCCTATCATTTCCACCAGGTATCATAAACATTAATGGCTTCATTTCTTTTGTGCTCTGTTTTTGTATACCAACCTTCAATGATATCTGCCGCTTCCGCCCTTATCTCTTTGCCTTCAAGGTAGTCGTCAATTTCATCGTAACTAACCCCTAGAGCCACTTCATCAGGAACCAATGGTTTGTCATCTTCCAAATCTGCAGTTGGAATTTTCGTGTACAGTCGTTCAGGAGCACCCACAAATTTAAGGATTTCTCTTCCTTGTCTTTTATTCAAACGGTAAAGTGGTATGATATCCGCAGCACCATCTCCATGCTTTGTGAAGAATCCAGTGATTGCTTCTGCTGCATGATCTGTTCCAAGAACTACGCCTTTATATAGACCCGCCAGGTCATATTGTACCTTCATTCTCTCCCGTGCCTTGGTATTACCCTTTAGGAAATGTGTCATTTTTTTCCCTGTCGCTTCCTCTACTGCACTTACAGTTGCGTCTACGGCTGCCTTTATATTGACCGTTACAGTCTTACTTGGTTTAATGAATTTCAAAGCTAGCTGCCTATCTTCTTCATCCGCCTGGATACCATATGGTAAGCTGACAGCTATGAAATTATATTCATCCGTTTTCAACTCTTGATTCAATTCATTGACAGCCACTTGAGCGGTATAGCCAACTAGAGTTGAATCCTGACCACCTGAAATTCCAAGAACGAAACTTTTCAGGAATGTATACTTCTTCAAGTAATCCTTTAGAAGATCGACGCTTTTTCTGAATTCCATTTCTGGATCAATCGTTGGTTGAACAAGTAATTTTTGTACGATTTCTTTTTGTAATGGACGCATTGGCATAACCCTCTTTCCAAATAGATTCGTTATTTCGTAAGCTTGCTTTCTACATTGGCTTTTACTTCATCTATATTTCTCATTTTATTATCCCAACAATCCTGACTTAGGTCGACGGGATATTCTTCCGGATTTAGAGCCCTCAAGTATTCTGGCCACAACACCTGAATGTTTGATAACGTATACGCCTTAATCTCATCAATGGATGGCAATTCATACGTTAAGGTACCATTCACAAAAATATCTTCATGCAGGTCCACTGCATCGAAGTCTGTGACAAATTTACTTAGGAAGGTGTGTACAGGATGGAACATTTTTAATTTTTCCTGTTCCTGTGGCTTTTCATATTCCATCGCTAAGTAATCCCCTTCTGCATGGTGGTTGACCTTATTTATGATCCGGTAGATCCTCTTTAAACCAGGTGTAGTCACCTTTTCAGGATTGGAAGAAATTTTGATGGTATCTCTCATATTCCCGTTTTCGTCCTCTATTGAAACCATTTTGTATACTGCACCCAATGCAGGCTGGTCAAAAGCGGTAATCAATTTGGTCCCTATGCCCCAAATATCAATTCGTGCCCCTTGTTGTTTCAGGTTGATAATGGTGTATTCATCCAAATCATTCGATGCTACAATTTTCGCGTCAGGAAAACCGGCTGCATCTAGCATGCGTCGAGCTTCTTTCGAAAGGTAAGCCAGATCACCGCTATCAAGACGGACACCTATGAAATTGATTCTGTCACCCAATTCTTTAGCGACACGGATGGCATTCGGGATGCCTGAACGCAATGTATCATAGGTATCGACCAAGAATACACAGTCTCTATGAGAACTTGCGTATTTATGGAATGCTGTGTATTCGTCCTTATAAGCCTGAATCATCGAATGTGCATGTGTTCCCGAGACCGGAATCCCGAATAGCTTTCCTGCACGGACATTGCTAGTGGAATCGAACCCAGCAATATAGGCTGCACGCGCTCCCCAAATGGCAGCATCCATTTCCTGTGCCCGACGTGATCCGAATTCAAGGGCCGAATCATTGCCAATAACCTGTTTAATCCGTGAAGCTTTCGTAGCAACGAGTGTGTGATAGTTCACAATATTAAGCAGCGCCGTTTCAATGAGTTGAGCCTCACCAAGGGGTGCTTCCACACGTAAAATCGGTTCGTTGGCAAATACTAGTTCGCCCTCTTTCATGCAACGTATCGTTCCTGTAAAACGAATGTTCTGCAAATAACTCAAAAAATCATCTTCGTAATGCAATTCATTTCTCAGATATTCGATATCACTTTCTGAAAAGTTAAAGTTTTGCAGATAATGAACGATCTTTTCAAGACCTGCAAATATTGCATAGCCGCTACTGAAAGGAAGTTTCCTGAAAAAGATTTCAAAGACAGCCTTCCTGTTATGGGCATTATCCTCCCAATATGTTTGAGCCATATTGATTTGATAAAGATCAGTGTGTAGCGCATAGCTATCGTCATTATATTTGTTTCCCATGATAGTTCCTCCCAAAAGAGAAGTGTAGCTCCCTTTTATTCTGTGGCGTAAATATTATAGAATGGTAGCACCTAAGACCCCTTGGAAATGTGTAAGTGCCCAATCGTGGCCCGTTTTATTAAATGAAGCAATTGCTTTTTCATAGACGAAAATATTATAACCTAAATTATAAGCATCCACTGCGGTGTGAAGAATACATATATCACTGCATACTCCGACTAGATATACATCGGTGATATCCCTCTCTCTAAGCTTGATGTGAAGATCCGTACCTGCAAAGGCGGAATATCGTGTCTTATCCATATAATGTACATTTGGCAGATTTTTATGGGTTTCATATTCATCTTTAAGCTTGCCATATAAATCTCTTCCCACTGTACCTCGAATATTATGTGGTGAAAATAAATTAGCTTCTGGATGCAAGTGGTCACCATCATCATGAAGATCAATCGCAAAAACTGTATAATCACCCTGTTTTATGAATTTTTTTGTAATATCGACCAGTGCGACTTCTATCTCCTGACCAGGTTTTCCACATGTTAATGCACCATCATCAGCTACAAAGTCATTCGTATAATCGATATTAATCAACGCTTTTTTACCCATATCACATTCCTCCTCAATAATAAATCGAGTCCATGACTACCTCTGCATTAAATCGGTAAAGCTGTGAGGGACGAAAAGAATTACGCTTCGTTTTCTTTTGTAATCCTTTTTCATCCAAAACCTTTTCCAAGAATGGCAGCTTGGGGGCTTTTGTAAAAAATAATGAATCTGCGCTGATTTTTGCGTCTTCCCGTACCGTAAGGAGGACACGCTGGAGCTCCGAAAGCGTAAATTCGCCTGGCAAGAAATTTTTAGCGATGGTCGTTTGCATCATTTCTTTTTTCAATAGTTCTACCGCTTCATGAATGATTGCATCGTGATCAAAAGCAAGATCCAGTAGAAGTACTTCCTGTATCGTGAATAATTCGACCTCTGCCGCGTCGTCGTTGGCTTTTCTTTGGTGAAGGAATTCCTCCTGAACAATCGCATAAAAGGCATTTGAAATGATCCACCCTCTTGGATCTCGCCCTGGTTGATCATACGTACCGAAATGTTTCACTTGTAGTCCCGATACTCCTGTTTCTTCTTTTAATTCCCTTTGGGCGGCTTCATAGGCCGTTTCATCTGCATTTACGAACCCACCAGGCAATGCCCATTTATCGCCTTCAACATTTGGGCTTCCTTCCCTATCCGTTGCCGCTCGTTTAATCAATAATAGTTTTAAGAACATCTCCGGTGGAGCTTTCTTCTCGGTTTTTTTAGACGTAATCGTAAAGATCGCAATATCTGCTGTGTATCCATCTGGAGTGATATATTTCTTTTTTCCTTGCTGAACCATGGCAGCTCTCACTTTCTTCATTAAATTTAAATGATTGAGTAATTAGTAAATCCTTAATTACTAAGTATAGTACTCTTAACTGCTGTTTTTTGCAACACTTAACGTTTAATTATTTCCATTTTTCAGGATAATTATTTATTAAGTGTAGCTTAAACAGGGATGTTATAAATGACAAAAGGAGCTGTTCCCTTATTGGGACAGCGTTTCATCGCATTTAAACTGTGTATCTTTTACTCATATCCTCTAATTCTCCAGAAGCAATGGCTAAATTGGAAACTAACTGATTCATTTCCCCGGTCATCGCGTTAATCTGTTGAGCAGATGCAGTTACTTCTTCTATACCAGCAGCATTTTGCTCAGATATGGCTGCAACTTCTTCAATGGATTCTTTCATTTTTTCTTCATTATCCGTCAATAAAATTAGTTGGTTTGCCATTGAATGAACCAATCCATTCATAGTGGATAATTCCTGATAAATATCATTGAAGGTTTCACCTGTCTTATGTAGCTTCCCTCTCCCTTCATCCACTTTCTCTAACCCTGATGTAAGGATTTTCACCATGTTTTTGGAGTTGTTATTAACGGTTCCAACTATTGTAGAAATACCGTTTACAGAATCGGAAACTTGTTCAGCAAGTTTCTTTACTTCATCTGCCACCACGGCAAACCCTTTACCCTGTTCTCCTGCTCGAGCTGCTTCAATTGCTGCATTTAAAGCGAGTAAATTCGTTTGATCGGCAATATTACTAATGAGTGTGACAAGTGTGGTCACTTCATTATTTTGTGTTTCCAAAGTTTTCACTTGATTCACTGATTCTAAGACAATATTATGGATTTCCTGCATTTTTTCTATTGATGAGCTCATTAATTGCATACCGGTCTGTGAATCGTTTATCGCTACTTCTGTCGACTTTGTAATCTCTTGGCCTTGTTTATTCGTTGCGGCAATAATCTCGGAGAACTCCCTCATATCCACCGAGAGTGTAGAAGCTAAGTTGGCTTGTGACTCTGCACCACTCGACATTTCATCCATCGTGACAGACACTTGAGTGGTCCCTTCATTTACTTCGCTAGAAGAATTATTCAATTTACTACTTTGATCGTGTAGTGATGACGAGAGACCATGTATTTTTTTTATCATTTCAGACAAAGTTTCTGTCATTTTTTCAAAGGAGGTATAAAGTAATCCAATTTCATCCGTAGAAAGAACTCTATATTCCCGTGTTAAAGTAGAGGCTTCTTCCAGGTCGCCCTTCGAAATAGAATTGGCTATATCTGATATTCGCTTAAGAGGATTAAGCTTCTTACCAAGATAATAATAGACGAACCCAAGAATGAGTAAGGTGAAAATTATCGAAACTGCAATAACCATCGGTAAAAAACTGTATAATACTCCATTTTTAATCGATTGGATCGTTTTGGCCTCTGTGTCAATGCCAAGAATGCCTATGACTTTTCCCTCACTATCTTTAATGGGGGCAAAAGAAGACATATAGTCTCCGTACTTCTCATCTTTAATGATATCTGTGCTCACCGTTTTCCCGGATAATACCGGTAGTAAATCTGTATCGGATATAGATGTCGTTACTTCACCGATGGTGGAAGACTCTTCGGGAGGCAGCCCATCAATCAGTAATTGGACCTGATTATTTTTAATAGCATATGTATATACATAAAGAGCACCCGACTTGATTCGATAATCATTTAATTGTTTTTGAATTTGATAGTATGGGTCATTCTTCTGGGGATCTTCAACAAACTCATGATAAAGGACTGGGTCAAGGTTTGAAGTTATCCTTAACGCATCCTGAACACCCATTTCCTTGAAGGTCTGTTCAATAGATTTAGAAGAATCATAGTATAATGTAGCAAGGTTAAATACCAACAAACATGCTATTAAAGCAAATAACAACCTAATTAGCGATGTTTTGATTGATTTACCCTTTGAAAATTTGAACAAGATGGTTCACCTCAAAATATGATTTAAGAACAGTATGTAAGTAAGTCTTATACCTATTTATCGGCTTTTTAATGATCTTATTTAGAGTATAGTCAGCTAAGATAGAATACGCCTGGCGGTATGCGGAAATAAGAATAAATACCCCCACTCAAGGCTTCTTGAGTGGGGGTATTTATTATAGAGTTTAGCTTCCTTAAAGTATCAGACCGGATAAACCCCATGTTTACGTTCAGTGAATGTTAACTGCTTACTGCTATATGCTTCATATCGCTTACTCAATTCATCACGTAAATCATTTGGCTGGATGATTGCGTCGACAATCATCTCCGAAGCTAAACGATAGATGTCGATATCCTCATTATATTCATCTCGTTTTTGTTGAATAAAAGCAGGACGTTCTTCCGCTTCCAGTGCATTAATCTTATTCGCATAGACTGCGTTTACCGCAGCTTCCGCGCCCATAACGGCAATTAGCGCGGTAGGTAATGCCAGGACACAATCCGGTTCAAAAGCAGGACCGGCCATTGCATACAATCCGGCACCATAAGCTTTACGCACAACAACGGAAATCTTCGGAACTGTGGCTTCGCTCATGGCAGAGATCATTTTTGCTCCATGTCGAATGATGCCTGCCTGTTCAACCTTTGTTCCAATCATGAAACCTGGAATATCCGTAAGAAACAATAGCGGGATATGGAAAGCATCGCATAAGTTAATGAACTTGGCTGCTTTATCAGCCGAATCATGGAATAATACTCCTCCTTTGACTCGTGGCTGGTTGGCGATGATACCCACTGATTGACCATTTAATCGAGCGAGACCGGTAATCAATTCAGGTGCGAATAACTTCTTGATTTCACAAAATGAATCTCGATCTATGATCCTGTCAATTAAATCATACATGTTAAATGCTGCATTTTGATTTTTTGGAATCAAATCTTCAATCGTTTTTTCAAAATCAGCTGGTTGTTCTGATTGGAATGCTTTTGGCTTTTGTTGATAATTCCCTGGAAAATAACTTAAGTACCGACGGGCAAAGGCAATGGATTCTTGTTCTGAATGGACTAGAACATCGCCACATCCTGAAACGGAACAATGCATTTTTGCTCCTCCCATTTCCTCTTCGGTTACTTTTTCGCCGATGACCATTTCGGCCATTCTTGGTGAACCTAAATACATCGAAGCATTTCCTTCAACCATGACGACAATATCGCAAAAGGCTGGAATATACGCTCCACCAGCAGCGGAAGGGCCGAATAGGAGGCAGATCTGTGGAACTTTACCGGATAGTTTTACTTGATTATAAAAAATCCTACCAGCCCCACGGCGTCCTGGAAACATTTCGACTTGATCCGTAATGCGGGCACCCGCTGAATCGACTAAATAAAGAAGTGGAACTTGTAACTTATCGGCTGTTTCTTGAATGCGGATGATTTTTTCAACCGTCCTGGCACCCCATGAACCGGCCTTCACAGTCGAGTCATTGGCCATAACACAGACCGTCTGGCCATTGATTTTCCCAATTCCCGTGACGACTCCATCTGCAGGTAGTCCATCACTTGTACAATTTGCAAAAAAGGCATCCTCAATATCGATTCCTTCATCAAATAGCAACTCTAACCGTGCTCGTACGAAAAGCTTTCCATTTTCCGCATTTTTTTGATGATACTTTTCCAAACCACCCTTACTTATCTTTTCGACCTGTTCGGTGAGTTTATCTGTTGTTACCATTCATGTTCCTCCTTCAATTGAAGTCAATTACCATTGAACACCGGTTTGCGTTTTTCTTTAAATGCCGACAGACCCTCCAGTCGGTCCCGGGTTTGTAAAGTCGTTTGATAGCATTCCTGTTCGATTTGCAGCCCAGTTTTTAAGTCTGTATCCATCCCCTGATTGATTGATTTTTTTGCAGCACGTAAGGCCAAAGGTGCGTTAGCTGCTATTTCCCCAGCCAGTTTCTTCGCCTCTGCAAGCAATAGCTCAGGATTGGTCACTTGGCTGATGATTTGCATGTGTTTAGCTGTTTGCGCGTCAATTCTCCTTGCCGTGTAAATCAATTCTTTGGCAGTCGCTATGCCAACGATCCTAGGGAGGCGCTGACTCCCACCACCACCAGGAATGATACCAAGTGAAGTTTCCGTTAACCCCATCTTTGCCGTGTTCGAGGCAATACGAATATCACAGGCTAGAGCTAACTCGAGACCTCCACCAAAGGCAGAACCATTTATCGCAGCAATCACTGGAACAGGAAGATTTTCAACTGCTGATATCGTATCACCGATAAGCTTTAGCGTTTCCCTGACTTTAATTTCATTCATCCCAGCCCGTTCTTTTAGGTCGGCACCTGCACAAAATGCCTTATTGCCAGCTCCCGTTAAAATGACTGTTCGAAGATTAGACAGCTGCTTCACATCATTAAGCGCTTCATATAGGTTATGAAGTAATTCCCTGGATAAGGCATTGGCTGCGTCCGGCCTATTCAAGGTCATAATGACAATCCCATTTTCCTCATGACTGACCTTTACACTTGAATACATAGCTTCACCCCTCCTTCATTCATTGTGCGTTATAAATTGCCATCTGATGGCTAGGCAAAGGTTTTTCCAAACAGGATTGCATCATGGAAGCTGACTTAATCAATTTTTCGGCGTCTATTCCTGTAACGATTCCCATATTGTGAAGCATGTGAACCAGGTCATCTGTGGCCACATTTCCGCTCGCACCTGGTGCATAAGGGCAGCCCCCGAGTCCTCCTAGTGCCGAATCAAATGTGGTTATACCGTAGTCCAGTGATTTGAGGACATTGGCAAGAGCCATCCCTCTCGTATCATGAAAATGGAGAGCAAGTAGGCTCTTATCATATCGTTTCACTGCTTGCTCAAGGAACTCTTCCACTTGTCTAGGAGAAGCCACTCCAATCGTATCTCCTAATGATAGCTCATTAATTCCATACTCGAATAATTGGTCGCATACCCGGAAAATCTGTTCAATATCAATTGAACCTTCATATGGGCAGCCAAAAACCGTGGAAACATAACCTCTTACCGGTTTCCGGATACCAGTTGCTGTGTCAATAACTTCCTTAAGAACAGGGAATGTGTCCGAGATTGATTTATTTATGTTCTTCAGATTATGGGTTTCGCTTGCTGACATAAAAACTGAAATTTCATCCATACTCGCTTCCAGGGCTGACTCCAATCCCCTTCGGTTTGGAACGAGTGCCGCATATGTGATAGTAGGATTACGTTTGATTCCTTTGCCTACTTCCAACGCATCTCCCAATTGTGGGATCCATTTTGGATTCACGAAAGAAGTCGCTTCTATATAAGTAAGGCCGGTTTCAGAAAGCTGATCGATCCAATCTATTTTCCTTTGCGTCGGGATAATGGCCTTCTCATTTTGAAGTCCATCCCGAGGGCCTACTTCCTTAATGGTTACTTTTTCAGGCCAATTCATCCTATCACTCCGTCTCTTCACTCAATGATGGCCAAAACATCGCCTTCATTAACAAAATCTCCCTCGTTCACTTTAAGTTCCTTGAGTGTTCCAGCCTTTTCTGCGACAATGGGAATTTCCATTTTCATAGATTCTAAAATGATGATGTCCTGTCCATCAGCCACGCTTTGTCCTTCACCCGCTACGATTTTCCATACACTCCCTGCCATGCTTGCTTTTAATTCTTCCATTATAATTCCTCCTCATATCGTTATAACCACGAAGTAATTCCGATCCATCTATCAAACCTTGATTTTTTTAATATACTTATTGATGAAATCTGTTGTTGTATCCCCTTGATAGTACGCCTCATGTTCAATGATTTCCTTAAGTAGCGGTAGGTTCGTTTTAATTCCTTCAACTTTATAGTTTTCCAGTGCCTCTTTTAATCGATCTATTGCTATCTCACGGGTAGCTCCGCTCACTACCAACTTGGCAATCATCGGATCATAAAAGTGGGAAACGACCGATGTTGCCTGTACGGCGAGCTCATGGCGGATCCCTTCGCCTTCCGGGAGGGACAAACCCGTAATTTTACCGGGTGCTGGATAGAAGGTCTTCGGGTCCTCTGCATAAATCCTCACTTCTATGGCGTGCCCCTGCCTTTTTACATTTTCTTGTGTAAAAGAGAGCTTTTCACCGTTAGCGATTTTTATTTGCTGTTCAACAAGATCAAGACCAGTGATTTCCTCAGTGACTGGGTGTTCCACTTGAAGACGTGTATTCATTTCCAAGAAATAAAACTTCTTATTAACATCAACTAAAAATTCCAAGGTGCCTGCATTGTGATAACCGATGCTCTGCACGGCTTTTATTGCTGCTTCCCCCATTTTCCTTCGTGTTTCTTCATCAAGAAAAGAAGATGGCGCCTCTTCAACGACTTTTTGATGGCGTCTTTGGATCGAGCATTCCCGCTCCCATAAATAAACAGCATTTCCAAACTTGTCTGCCAATACTTGAATCTCGATGTGACGTGGTTTCTCAATTAATTTTTCGATGAACATGTCACCATTACCAAAAAATAATTGTGCCCTTTTTTGATTCCCTTCGAAAGCTTTTGAGAGCTCTTCCTCATTCGTAATCGCCTGCATACCGATACCCCCGCCGCCAGCTGACGCTTTCAACATAATTGGATACCCAATCTTTTCGGCTACTGCTGCTGCTTCCATACTATCCGTTAACGGACGGGAGAAACCTGGAACTAAGGGAATTCCTGCTTCCTCCATCTTTTTTCGGGCTTCCACTTTATTACCCATCTGTTGAATGACATCTGGCTTAGGACCGATGAAAATCAAGCCTGCTGCTTCACACGATTGTGCGAAATCAGCATTTTCACTAAGAAATCCATATCCCGGATGTATGGCATCAACCTTTGCCTCTTTCGCAATATCTAAGATTTTCGCGACATTCAAATAGCTTTCCTGAACACGGGATCCTCCTAATAAATAAGCTTCATCTGCATATGAGACAAATGGCGATTCGGAATCAGCCTCAGAATAGATGGCTACAGTACCTATCCCTAATTCTTTACAAGTGCGAATGATACGCGAAGCAATTTCTCCTCGGTTTGCAATAAGAATTTTATTTATCAATCCAATATCCTCCTTATTTCGTTTGTTCCGTCAATAAGTCAAGGGTTTGCTCCCGTAGCTTATATTTTTGGATTTTCCCGGATGCAGTCATTGGATAGGCATCCGTAAAATGAATGTAACGCGGTATTTTTTGATGAGAAATCTTTCCTTTGCAGAATGATCTCAGTTCATCTGCCGTCAGGATTTCTCCTTCTTTCAAAATAATCCATGCCGTTACCTCTTCTCCATATTTCTTATCGGGAATGCCCAAAACCTGAACATCTAATATCGCAGGGTGCTGATAAAGGAACTCTTCAATTTCACGCGGATAGATGTTTTCGCCCCCTCTAATGATCATATCCTTCAGGCGGCCGGTTATTTTGCAATACCCGTTATCATCCATAACCGCTAAATCTCCAGTATGAAGCCAGCCTTCTGAATCAACGGCCTCTTGCGTTGCTTCCGAGTTTTTATAATACCCCTTCATGACATGGTAACCTCTTGAGCAAAGTTCACCCTGTTTGCCCCGTTCCAGTTCCTCTCCGGTAGCAGGATTTATGATTTTCACTTCCACATTCGGCAATGCCCGACCAACCGAAGAAACACGAAGTTCAATGGGGTCATCAGTACGGGTCATCGTGATACCAGGTGAAGATTCCGTTTGCCCATACGTAATCGTGATTTCTGAAATCCCCATCTTGTTCACTACATTTTTCATGACTTCAATTGGACAAGTGGACCCAGCCATGATTCCAGTCCGGAGAGAACGCAAATCATATTCATCAAAGTCGTCAAGGTTCAACTCGGCAATGAACATCGTCGGTACCCCGTGAAGGGCCGTACATTTTTCCGCCTCTACCGTTTGAAGTACGGTACGTGGATTGAATTCAATAACAGGCACCATTGTAGCCCCGACAGTTACAGCAGCCATCGTACCCAGTGAACATCCAAAGCAGTGGAACATCGGGACCGGGATACAGAGCCGATCTTCGCTTGTCAGTTTCATGCAGGACGCTACATTCAATCCGTTATTGACCAAGTTTGAATGTGTGAGCATGACCCCTTTTGGAAATCCCGTTGTTCCTGATGTATATTGCATATTTATTACATCTTCAGGTATCAGTTCATTCATCCGACTATTTAGCAATTCCTCTGATATCCGTATGCTTCCGCCAAGGATATCGGCCCACGAAAAGGTACCGGGATATCGTGTTTCACCTAACATGATGATATTTTTTAATTTCGGTAGTTTCTTAGATTGTAATTTCCCTGGTTCGGCGGTCTTTAATTCAGGGATGATTTCATGAAGCGTTTCTATATAGGAGTGATCTCGATATTGTTCCATCAGAATGATTGTCGTCGCATCCGATTGCCGGAGAAGATACTCAAGTTCACTCGCACGGTAGTTCGTATTGACCGTGACGAGCACACCACCCATTTTGGCTGTTGAAAATTGGGAAATGACCCATTCCGGCTTATTCGTTGCCCAAATTGCGATATGCTCTCCTTTTTCAATACCAAGTGACATAAAGCCACGAGCTGCCAGACGACAAACCTTTTCGAATTCACTGTAGGTATACCGTAAACCCAGATCAGGATATACCACCGCTTCATTATTTCCAGATTTCCTAGCCGTCTCTTCAAGCAATTTGCCGACAGTGATTTCTTGCAAATCAGACATTGAACTCCTCCTATCATGTAAAAGTAAGCTGTATCCTTTTTGTTACAAGTGATACGATTTGCATATCTCTCCAGTAAGAATTACGTGAGTATGATTAAAGGTCAACAACCCAATTGTCTTGCTATTACCATTCTTTGAATCTCGGAAGTACCTTCCCCGATTTCTAGCAACTTAGCATCTCGTAAGTAACGCTCCACCTCGTATTCACGCATATACCCTGATCCTCCATGAATTTGAATAGCCTGATTGCTCGTACGGAAGGAGGTTTCACTAGCAAAGAGCTTGGCGAAGGCCGCTTCTTTCGCAAATGGTTGTTTATTATCTTTTAGCCATGCCGCTTTATAAACCATGTTTCTCGCTAATTCAATTTCCATGGCCATATCAGCAAGTTTGAACTGTATCGCTTGAAAATTAGAAATTGTTTTCCCGAATTGAACCCGTTCTTTTGAAAATGCCAACGCCCTATCGAAAGCCGCCTGTGCTATCCCGACCGCTAATGCCGCAATTGAAATCCTTCCCCCATCTAACGTGAACAAGAATTGCTTGAATCCTTTATCTGGATCACCCAATAAATTCTTCTTGGGTACCCGGACATTATCCAGAATGATTTCGCATGTATTAGAGGCACGCACTCCCATTTTTTCATAATTGCTGTTTATCGTTAGTCCCGGTGTATCCGTTGGGACGATGAAAGCAGAAATGATATTTTTTCCCCTGCTGTCTTTTCCCGATACGGCTGTAACTGTGATCGTTCTGGAGTAGCTGGCGTTTGTTATCCAGGTTTTCTCGCCATTAATCACATATTCATCACCTTCCACTACCGCTGTCGTTCTAGTACCGCCAGCATCCGACCCTGCATTCGGTTCAGTCAATCCGAATGCCGCCAGCGTCTCACCAGTGGTAATCGGTATAAGGTATTTATTCTTTTGTTCCTCGGTACCAAAGTAATAAATCGGGCTCGCACCAAGTGAAACGGCTGCAGCGTAACTTAATCCGGTTCCTCCACAAGCTTTCCCGATTTCCTCGACAGCAATCGCATAGGATATCGTGTCTCCACCTGAACCTCCATATTCCTCAGGGAATGGAATTCCTAGCAACCCTAGTTTCCCCATCTTTTTGAAAACATCCTCCGCAAACATCGACTTCGCATCCAATTCAACTGCAATTGGTTTAATTTCTTTTTCTGCAAACTCCCTTACCATTTCCTTGATCATTTGCTGTTCTTTCGTGAGTGAAAAATCCATTTATTCATTCCCCTTTCGCAATAAGACCGACTAGTTGGTCTGTTAGAGATGTAAGCGTTTTATTTATTATCCATCATAATTTGGTGCTTCAGCAAAAAAGGCTGAATCCTAGCATCACTCTTCATTTTTTCCGTTAATAAACCCTGTAAAATCAAATCGACATAAATGTGGCCGATTTCCTCGATTGTTTTTCCGCCGTCCCGCTTATACCATTTATAGGTCCAGTTCACCAAGCCTAAAATAGACATACCAGTTATTTCAACTGGCAATTCGCTGCGGAATTCTCCCTTTTCAATTCCTTCTTGAATCACTGAAAAAACGATTTCTTTATACTTGTGACGTTTATTTTTAATTGCTTCTACATAAGGCGGTTTAAGGTATATGCTTTCTTGATAGAAAACTGAAATATGTGGTTTGTAGAGATCAAATACTTTAACAAATGACAGTATGATCTTTTGCATTTTTTCTGAAGGGTGGATGCTTTCTGAGGTGGCTTCCTGTGCTTTCGTTAACACATAGGATATAAAATAATCATGTATGACAAACAATAGCTCATCTTTAGAGGAAAAATGGTGATAAAAACCACCCTTGCTTGTTCCGCTTTCTTTTACAATTTCGTTCACAGAGACTCCGTGATAACCATGTTGTTCAAAAAGGTTCAGTGATGTTTCTATGATTTTTTCTTTTAACTCCGTAAGGCCATCACTCCTTATGTATTCGCTTACATTCAATCCTGATTAAAAACGAAAATGTTTAAAACTGGATTATATTTAGATTTTACCAAATATTATAAGTTTGTCAATTTCAAATGATGAAGCGTACGAATATTTCGTAATTTTTCATGATATTTCCCCACTTAGCACGTTTAGGGCGCATAAGTGAGGGATCATTCAATTGAGCAAATAGTATCGAGGTGTATCATAGAAAATACGCTGGTTAAATTCGGGAAAAGCGGAATGAAACTGAACATAAATCGGGCAATCAACGAGCCATGGAAAAAAACAGTAAAATTCTTTATCTCCGTTAACAATGGCGGTAATTGCCAAATTCAGGTTTTGTTGAAAAATTATATACCGTGCTTTTGCCTGAGCATATTCATTTTCGACTCCATCTACATAAACGTTGGCCGTTAAAAGATATTGACCAAGTGATGCATCCCAGTTAGCCATCACTTCATCTCTCAATTTCACATTCAAGGCTGAGCAATCATATTCCGTCCCGATTGTAAGGTATAGGGCACCCGTTTCATCAGAGTGGGTAAGTGTATATTTCCTTCCGTCTATAGGAAGACATGGGGTGGTGGGTGGCATAAATTTTACCGTTAATTTATCCGGTTGAAATTCTGGCATCCATTCATACTCCTTTTGCAAATTACCGTTTACCCTATCCTATGATAGCCGCCCATCTCTGGTGAACATCCTACTTCTTCTTAATCGGTTTGATGTCCGTTTTAATCAGTTCCCATCCATGATTGAAGGACCAGAACGATTTAATTTCCAACAGGGGGTCTCGTTCATTGCTCCCCATTACATATTGGACACCTGAAAGTCCCTTCCCTTTTCCAAAAAAGGTCTTCGGTTTCAAAGAGGAGTATGAGTTGACCAAAAGTTCAGTAGACTCATTCAACTTGCCGTCCTGATATATTCCTAATTCTTCATACTCTTTCTTTCTGGAACTGACATCCACGATAATTGGCTTGTTCCCTTCAATCATGACTTCCGCTTTATACCCGTCTAGAAATTGAGCAGTCACGGGTACAGACGGCGGAACCTCCAAATCCCTCGCTTTTCCATCTTTGAAGGTATATGCATAACTGTTAACGGTACGTTCTATCCCTTCCGTCAAAACTGTGACCAATACATCCTGAACCCCATCTTTATTCAAATCGGCAAGCGCCAATTCCGGTTTGTAACCGGCTTCGAGTGGTACATTAATAGATTGGCGGTTACTTTCTACGAGCAACTCGATTTCCTTCAGGAACTTGCTTTCTTTATTATATGGCGTTCCTTGAACCTGAATGATATCTATTTTTTGATCTCCCGTGACATCCCTTTTGGATGAAATATAGGTCCCATCCTCTGGAAAGCTTTTATCATGCGCTTCGACCGCTTGATAGCTTAAAAAAATCGAAAGTACTAAAACCGTGTATTTTAGTAAAGCTAACTTATTCATGGCTATACCCTCTCTTTTTCCTTTAACTAATTCGACATTTGTCGCTTTTTGAGCTTTCGGCGTTGATCTTTCATGAAAATGGACCAAAAGTAATAAAAACCGGGAACTAATATCGCAAAGCCAACGATATATGTAGCAAATACAGCCCTGAATGAATTTGGGTCGGTAAAAGCTTCAACGATCTTGACATTGGGAAAGATAATATACGGCAAGTGTGCAACTCCATACACATAGCTACCTATCATATATTGGATGATGATAGCTATTACGGCGAGCCTTGGCATTCCTTTGACCTCCCGCTTGGAAAAATAGGGAAGGAAGAGGGCTACGCCGCTAACGATAAAAAAGATAAGCGAGACGAATAACAGTGTAGAGTTCTCCATCATCCCCTCATATAACCATGCTGCTTCCTTTTTTAGCGTTAACATCACGAGAAATGCCATTACCAACATTAGAGGACCTGTTATTATCGCGTCCCGACGATATATTTTGTAGGATTTTAGTTCGTCCGCCTGTTTTGAATAATCGGAAAGTAGTAACGATGAAAGAAATAACGTACTCAAAATTCCAAATCCCAAAAAGGCATATTCATTCGGGCTAGTGAAAAGTTTACCTAAATTCAGTTCTTCGTTCCCTCCCACATCTTCGAGGAATCCAAGATGGGTTATTGGTAAAACACTGATCAATAGACCAGGAATAATCAGCCCCGTTATCCCTGATATATAATTCAATATCTTCTCATACTTGTCTAAACTGTGAGAGAAGACGAGAAAAGCACTTCTGATACAAAGAAGCAGTAAGATTAAACTGGCTGGAACGATTAAAGCTACTCCAATCGAAAATACAGCTCCTGGAAATAGACTATAAATGGCTACGACAAGTCCCACTACGAATGTGTTCGTTACTTCCCAAGTCGGGGATAAATAACTATTCGCAATTTTCGTGGCATTCGTATGTTCTTTCTTGATATAAATCATCGCCCAAAATCCTGCTCCAAAATCCATGGACGCCATGATTGCATACAAGAAAATAAAGCCCCAAACAAGCGTGATCGCCTGAAGTGCATCATTCATTCACTTTTGCCCCTTTTCTAAGAATTAGAATCGAATATTTGCACGTCCTTCTGTTCAGCCTTGAAAATATCATCCGTTACAGAATTACGCTTGAAATAATAGATAAGTGTAAATACAACAGATACACATAAAATGATGTAAACAATAATGAACAACGTGAATAAATACCCTAGATTTTCATAAGTAGTTACGGAATCCGCCGTCGTTAGCATTCGATAAATCGTCCATGGCTGTCTGCCCGTACAAGCAAATATCCAACCACATTCAATCGAAAGTACCGCCAACGGACCGGACGCCACAAACAGCCATAAAAGCCACTTTGGATATCGATCTTTCTTCAGAACCTTATTCCAAACTAATGCGAATAAGGATAGTACTATTAATCCTGTCCCGATAATGACCATTGCATTGAACAAGGTGTGGACATAGAGCGGTGGCCAATATTCTTCGGGAAAATCATTCAAACCAGTAACCACGGTATCAACACTATTTCCGGACAAAATGCTCAACACCCAAGGAAATTCAATTCCGTATTTCACTTCCCGATCTTCTCGGTCGGTCCACCCGAATAATGTGAGTCCTGCATGATCTTTCGTTTCGAACAGACCTTCTGCCGCAGCTAATTTTTCCGGCTGTTCCCGGTATAAATGCTGTGTGGTCGAGTGACCGTTAAGCGCCGTCAAAATCGAAAGTATAAGCCCCAACACAATGCTTAATTTTAAAGCTTTTTGGTGAAAATTGTATTCCGTTGAACCATACTTATTTTTGAGCATTTTGTAGCCGGCAACCGCTGCTATGGCAAAGGCCCCTGTCGCATAAGCAGTCACTGCCGTATGACCTGCCGTCACCAAAAAACTAGGATTGAAAAAAGCCGCCCAAGGATCCACGTCTACAATTTCACCATTCTCAAACCGGAAACCAGCGGGTGTCCCCTCGAAAGCGTGAACGTTCGCAATTAAGACAGCCGATGCCAAAGCCCCGAAAGCAACCAAGGATAAACTTAAGATTCGGGCCCAAGGTTTTATTTTTTCAGCAGCATACACATAAATTGACATGAATAATGCTTCAACCATAAATGCATAAATCTCAATTTGGAATGGAAGGGCCATTACTCGCCCAATCACCTCCATAAATCCAGGCCATAAAAGTGAAAGCTGTACACCGGCAATCGTACCCGTTGGAATCCCAACACCTAACAAAACCCCTAACGTTTTAGTCCAGCGTTTAGCCATTACCACATATTGCAGATCTTTCGTCCTTTGGTACATTAATTCAGCAGCCAACATCATCATAGGCAATCCAACACCTAAGGTAGCAAATATAATATGTACACCCATATTAGTCCCGAACATTGCTCGTGCCATTTGTAAGTGATCCATACATTTTTCCTTTCTAACCTGATTTGTTCTTGTTAGCTTCTCCATTAAAAAGGAAAATATTTAATAATATCCCACAATTCATCCATTAAAATTTCATTTGTTTACTGACGGGATTTTGGGTTCTACTTGATATAAATATTCTACCGAGGTTATTTTTATAATAATTATTTTTAAGTTACCTTATATACAATTCATTATTCTGGCGAGGTTAATTTTAAAATATTCATGAGGATTTATTAAAGAAAAACAAGTATGGATACTCGAAGAATTCTTTTTTTGTTAACTTACGACATATTTTAATAAAATAAATGCAAAAATACCGCTCCCATTGAACGGTATTGGCAAAATATAAATTTTTTAATTGTCTATCATTTCATTGCATATCTAGAACAAATGTTCTATAATTCAGACATTAAGCAAATTCAGGAGGTAATCAATGAAGCCCATTCTCTCCAAACATACAGATGCCCATGTATTCAAAGATTTTTATTGGTTAAAAAAAGAACTTCAGCAGTTTTGTCGAGAAAATGGAATAAGCGCTGTTGGATCTAAAATCGAATTATCCACTAGAATTGAAAGCTTTCTTGAAACAGGAGAGATTAAAAAACCGCTTAGAATCTCCATAGAACATCCGAATACTCATACACAACAAAGAAAATTGAGTCTTGATACAATCATTATGAAACATCATCGTTGTAGTCAAGATGTTCGTGCTTTTTTCAAGACAGCAATTGGTCCAACATTCCACTTTTCCACCCATATTCAGACCTATTTTAAAAATAATGTAGGAAAAACATACCGTGATGTTGTAGATGCTTGGTATATAGAAGAAGAACGAAAGAAAGAGCCAGGATATAAGAAGAAAATCTCTCCACAATTTGAATATAATCAATTCGTTCGCGACTTCTTCTCAGACCCTAACAATAAAGGGAAAAGTAGAAAAGACGCGATAGAATTCTGGAATATTATAAAGCAACTTCCTGGAAATAATATTTATACCCCTGATAAATAATCCTTACTGTGAAGTGGCTTAACCGACAAAAATAGTTCTATTACTACCCCTTATTGTCGAAATCCATTGTAAATTATCCTTCTTGATTGACTACTGTCGGGTCACAGCGTATTAGGTGATACTCTCACTTTCAAACAAATCCAGTATGTCTCGGGTATCCACTTCTCTTAACTCCTCCATTGTTTTTTATTTCAAATTTTTTTTCCAATAGTCGTATATTGCCTCTTTCATTATTCCATTTAGATTTTTACCCTGCTTAGCTAGCCATTCAGTTTGATTTATTGGTAAATGCAACTTAAGATTTATTTTTTCATTTGGCATTTCCACTTTTCTTATTTCTTCCAGGCTAATGCCCTCTTCTATATTAGGGAAGGAAACATCGTTTTCATTTACTATCTGGAAACCACCATAGTCCTCTAAATCGTACATCTCACTATATAGGTTAAGCTGAGGCAATCCACCTCCCACCAGACCACGAAGATGCATAATCGTACTGATAACTTCCCCATCTTCCATTTCTATTTCTATAATTAAATTTTCTAGATGACCATATTTTTTCAGAACTATTTCGCTTACAATCATATCTAATTCCAATGTATACCTTGATCCTGCCTCGAAGATATATATAGCGCTATTAAACATAAAAACATTTTCACCATCTATTTTTACCGTCTTAACCTTACGCATAAACACTCCACTTTCACGTATGATTCTATATGCATTCGGATGATAACAAGGATCCTAAAGGAAATCTTGATTACTATTCCACCATCAGCCGTGATTCCAGATACTTGTCCAACTTCTTTTTAACCCGTTGAAGTGCATTATCTATTGTTTTTACCTGAACATTCAACTCTCGTGATATTTCTAAATAGGTTTGCCCTCCCATGTATAAATCCACAACCGTGCTTTCCAGGTCACTAAGGAGTTCTGTTAATTTCAGCTCAATTTCACTGAATTCTTCCATTCCTATTAAGATGGAAACTGGATCCATCTGCTTTTGTTCAGGAACGACATCTATGAGAGCTTGTTCGGAATCTCCTTGATATATAGGTTTAAACAACGAAACATAGGTATTTAAGGGAGAATGTTTTTGACGAGTGGCTGCTTTGACTGCGGTTATAATTTGTCTAGTAATGCAAAGTTCTGCAAATGACTTAAAGGAGGCTGAATTTTTACAATCCCTATAATCTCGGATAGCCTTATACAACCCAATCATACCTTCTTGGAAAACGTCTTCCTTATCGCCACCTGTAAGAAAGTACTTCATGGCTTTCGTTTTGACAAGGCCTTTATATTTCGTAATTAAATGATTTAATGCGTCATCATCACCATTTTGAAATTTCCCTATCAAAATTGCATCTTCCATTTGTGTAGAGTTTTCCACCTTTTCCTTATCGAGGATCATACTCATTTTTATTCCCCCACTCACTTAGTTGAACACCAAAAACCTACATGGTTGCATTTTCTTTTCAAAAAATTAGTAGAATCATATAATATTATAGTATCTCAATTACAGAATTAAAGATATCCTTTAATGCCGACATTTTCCAACAATATTATATATTACCATTTTTCAAAAAGGAACATTTACCTTCAAAAAACTAATTAACTCTATCAACATCCTATTAAATATAACAAAACACAGCAGAATTATTTTTTCATAAAGCTCGAAATTTAAAGAAAATTGACCACCTAATTTTGGTTAGTCACATCTAGGTCTTCTAAAACACGAAAATCCAGTATATTTCTATTTCAGATATCACACTGCTCACAAAAAAAAACCTCGACATAAATCGAGGTCTTCATCATTAATAGTCTACCTTTTTATTTCATATCCTTCTTACTTGAACCTTCAATAGGATCATTTGGGTCGCCCCAGCATTCTACATTTTTTAATCCCTTAATGTTATTAACATGGAAAACGGGATCTTTGCCATCCTTCTTTTGTTTTTGATAATCGGCAAGTGCAGCAAATGCTACTTTCCCGAGTAAGGCTATCGCAATCAAGTTAATGATGGCCATGGATCCCATCAATAAATCTGCTAGGTTCCATACAAATTGGAGTGAAGCCATCGATCCGAATATGACCATTCCAACGACCGCAATACGATATATATTAATCCAAACTCTATTTTGATTTATAAAACTGATATTAGATTCTCCATAATAGTAATTTCCAACAATGGAGCTAAAAGCAAATAGCAATACGATTATGGCAAGGAAAATACCTGCCCAAGAACCTATATTCTCACTAAGAGCATTTTGTGTAAGGACAATACCATCTTTTCCTTTTGATGTATACAGCCCTGAAAACAGAATGATAAAGGCCGTCGAGCTACAGATGATAAGTGTATCAACAAAAACGCCAAGAGACTGGATAAGACCCTGTTTCACCGGGTGGGTGACATCTGCTGTTGCACCTGCATTAGGTGCACTCCCCATCCCTGCTTCATTTGAGAATAAACCGCGTTTGATTCCGTTCATCATGGCTGCACCGAGTGCACCACTGGCAATTTCCCTTAATCCATCAAATGCACTTTCAAAGATTAATACCAACACACTAGGTAACTCGGTGATATTCATAATGATGACAACTAAAGCTACTAACACATAAGCTCCAGCCATGATTGGTACGATGACTTCAGAGACTTTAGCAACCATCTTAATTCCGCCAAAAATAATGACTGCTGTAATTATAGCTAAAATAAGTGCCGTAACCCATTTTTCAACCCCGAATGATGTATTGAACGCACTAGTAATCGTATTGGCTTGTACGGAATTGAAAGCTAGGCCAAATGTTAAGGAAATCAGAACTGCGAATGTGATACCCATCCATCTTGCGTTTAATGCTTTTTCCATATAATAAGCTGGACCGCCACGAAATGCATCGCCGTCCTTGACTTTGTAAATTTGTGCGAGAGTACTTTCTATGAAAGCTGAGGCAGACCCGATCAAGGCGATTAACCACATCCAGAAGACAGCTCCTGGACCACCAGTGGTGATTGCTATAGCCACACCTGCTAGGTTTCCCGTTCCTACCCGAGAAGCCGTACTGATACAAAAGGCTTGAAAAGATGATACACCTTTCTTATCTGCTGTTGCCCCTTCCCCTAATAGTCTAATCATTTCCTTTGCCATTCTGAACTGAACGAACTTCGTCCGAACAGAAAAATAAATCCCCATGCCAACTAATAAAATAATAAGTATAGATGACCATAACAAATCATTTGTTTCAGTGATAAACTTTTCTAATATTTCCATTATAAAACGAACCCACCTCTAATTATTTCATTACAATACCTTTAGAGTTCCCTCTTTTACAGAGCAGTAAACACTTGAGAACAAATGTGACTCTAAATATAATATTCAATTATACTATTTTTATATTAACTAAGTAGGAAATTAGTTTTTTCAGAATATTACTATATTCGGTAAAATCAAAATTTTCATTGGTGCTTTTCATTTGTAGTCTTACATCCAAAAAAGCCCTAGAGACGATTCTCTAGGGAAACAATCAAGATTATATTTCCTCTTTTTGATCATTTATACTTTTGATTCCCATTTTTTCAGGCGAAAATCGGGGAAAACCTATCAATATGGCTATGATGCCGCACACTCCAATTAAAACTGGGTAATATGAATAAGTTAGGATACTGATCGGCGAGATATGTGCAACACCTGCTGCTAAAAGCAACTGTGCCCCATATGGCAATAACCCTTGAATACAACAAGCAAAAACATCAAGTAAGCTTGCAGATTTCCGAGGATCGATATCATATTTTTCGGCAATATTTTTTGCGAGTGGACCAGCAATGATGATGGAAATCGTATTATTCGCTGTAGAAAGATTCGTTAAAGCAACCAATCCTGCTATGCTGAACTCTGCACTTTTTTTTGATTTGCTGTTTCTCGTCACAAGATGCAACAGGTAATCAATCCCACCGTTATTTTTGATGACCGAAACCATGCCTGCAATCAGGATGGCTAAGAAGGAGATTTCATACATCCCAGCCATTCCATCGCCGATTTTTTGTATAACTTCCATGATATTATAACTGCCATCCGCCAAACCGATTATTCCAGCAAAGACAATACCCATAGAGAGAACTAGGAACACATTGACTCCTGCCAATGCAGCTACTAGAACACAAAGATAAGGTAGTATCTTTATCCAACTATATGTTTCTTCGGAAATAGTCGCTTGTTTACCCATTGTCATAATCCCAAGGATGATACACGTAATTAGTGCAGCAGGTAGAACAATGAAAAAGTTCACTTTAAATTTATCTTTCATTTTCGTACCCTGCGTACGGACGGCTGCTATTGTCGTATCTGAAATGAAAGATAGATTATCACCGAACATTGAACCACCAATGACAGCAGCCATCGAAAGGGCAATCGATATATCCGTTTGTCCACTAATTCCTACTCCTATTGGTGCTAAAGCTACAATGGTACCCATACTTGTCCCCATGGATAAAGAGATGAAGCAAGCAATAATGAATATGCCCACCATTAGCAGATTTTGAGGAACAACCGAAAGAGCTAGATTCACCGTAGACTCTACAGCTCCCATCCCATTGGCCACTTCCGAAAAAGCACCCGCCAAAAGGAATATAACAACCATTAACATGATATTTGAATCCCCAGCGCCTTTACAAAAAATTTCTACCTTGTGATTGAACGTTTCTTTCCGATTCATTGCCAGTGCCGTAGCTGAGGCAAATGCAATGGCTACAATCACTGGAAAAGTGTAAAAATCTTTTGTAATAACACCCGAACCTATAAATAAAATCAAAAAAACTATAAATGGCGCTAAAGCCCATGGATTCCCTTTGTTGTCTAAACTCATGAAGTACACCTCTTTAATTTTTTTACTATTGAAAAGTTTTTATCAGTAATCTCTAAACGTACCTGCGTCCCCTTTTCTTTATTATAGGCTTGATGATGAACAAGTAACTATTTTAAAAACTTCGGATTCATATCCAAGAAAAGCAAAAGACCTCTTTTGTTATATTACAAGAAGAGGTCTTTTAATCTATAAACACTCTTCTTATCTTTCAGGTCAATGCCTGCTGGATTTGGCACAGCACTCTAGTTAAGTCTGTTGCCGAGACATCTTCGGGCCAGTCCCTCAGTCTCTCTTGATAAGAAGTAAGAAATATTCATTTTTTCAAAGCAAGTATAAGAGTACAGCATTTTTGGAGTTTTCGCAAGGTAAAGGATTAAAGAAATTTACGAAATTTAAATGTACCTTCTCCCGTAGATTGGTCATAATTGCTATGTAATCGAGTCATTCAGAATTCCAAGTTTAATCAATTGATTGACTGATTTTCCGATATAATACTCTTTTGAAATCCCGATTATTCTCTCAATTGCTGGATTCGTGTAAATAGTCACTCCATCCGAATCGGTGATATAAATTTCATCATAAAAATTTCAATGATGGCATCTATTGCACGCTTCATTTTTTCAATTTCACCAAAGTCGTCCATCGCATCTTGCAGATAAGAGGTTTGACAACCAACATGAATACGTTCGCCATTTTCCATTTTCATTACCACAATCAATACATATCGACTTTCACTAAGGTGTGCTGTTACCATTTCTTTAATATCAGTTCCATTAACATTGTTGATATCTTTTCTACGTGGATAAATGGTCTGATTGTGCCTTTATCTGCTCCGCCCTTGTGAAGTTCCCCGTGTATTCGCCCATTCTTCCTTCAAAAGTTCCGTTTGAAATTGTTTGCTTCTTCGCAAGATAACGAACGCCTAGTATTTATCCTCCTTAATCTGTTCGGTCCTTCCTCATCTTCTCGAGTAGACAAGTACTATGACCTCTGCTGACTTCTGATAATTCAGCTGACCATCGCTGGACAGGTTGTCAAGTTGGGCGGTCATCAGATTTCTCCCGGGTAAGAATGCAATCTTTCTCTTCATCTATTTGCTTCATTTACTTTGTACCACCTTAGGCAGTATGGACTTTGTTTTGTTGTGCAAACTCATCCAATGATACCTAGCCTTATATGAAGTTCGTGTTCCTCAGACCGGAGGTTTGCCGCTTGCTTCCTTCAGTTTCCGCGTCACCGTGTACACCCTTGCATTAAGCTAACCATTACTACTGCCTTCAATGGTTCGGGACTCACACCCTATAGATTGCACTCCTGCCAGTAGCACTAAGAAAAGGGATGCTGACTGTTTTCAGCATCCCTTTCTGTAAGTGGATTTACGAATCTTTAACAGATTCATTTTCTAGTGAAATCTTCCACAATTCTTTTGCTTTTCCGCTTTCCGTTTCATCAAATATAAACGATCCATTCGTATAACGATCATGATTTTTCAATGTTGCAGCATGAACGGTTTCAATTTTCCCCTTTTCAGAAAGAATGAACAAACTATCGGTTTTATTGATCGTATCAAAACCTATGACACGATGCGGATTTGATTTGAGTTCCCTTAATACTACAACTCCACGTTTTGCCCGGCTTGTTTTTTCGAACTCCGTCAATTTCATTTTCTTAATGGCTCCACGCTGAGTGACTATAAAAATGGATTCCTTACTATCCTTGGCTAATACCTTACCGCCTATGACAAAGTCATCTTCTTTTAAATTGATTCCCTTCACACCTGCGGCACGGATGCCAACAATACTCACTTCTTCTTCATCAAACCATAAACCGTAGCCATTATGGGTTACTAAGAACAGGTCGGCCCTCCCATCAGTGTGGTGGACATCCACCAATTCATCGTCACCTTTTAAATTAATGCCTACCAGAGTTTTCGAATGACGCTGTGCTTTATAGCAAGAGAGTTCAGTCTTTTTCACCATACCGTTTTTCGTTATGAACACTAAAAACTCGGGCTGATTGAAATCTTTGATTGGAATGGTTTTAATTATTTGCTCATCCCTATCTATTGGGATGATATTCGCAATATGTTGACCGGTTTCTTTCCAACGAATATCCGGAAGCTGATGGACTGGACAATATAGGAAATTGCCCTTGGAAGTAAATAACAGTAGCACATCTGTCGTATTCATTTCCAACTTCTGTAGCATGCGATCTGAATCTTTCATGCCAAAATCAAGCCCTCCGGAAGCGGTATATGAACGAATCGATGTACGCTTGACATAACCTTCTTTCGTTACAGTGACCATCACGTCCTCACTCGCTATCAAGACTTCAAGATTGATTTTAATTTCTTCAATCTCATTCTCAATTTTTGAACGTCGGCCGTCATCAAACCCTTTTTTAATAAATCGTAATTCCTTTTTAATTACTTGCAATAGAACCTTTTCGCTACCTAGTATTTTAGTCAATTCCTCAATCTTACTATTTAACTCTGCTGCTTCAGCTTTAAGAGCTGTAATATCCGTGTTTGTCAAACGGTAGAGCTGCAAAGAAACGATTGCTTCAGCCTGAGCTTCAGTAAACCCAAACTTAGAAATTAGATTATCTTTAGCATCTCTTTTGTCTTTAGAAGCCCGGATAACAGCGATGACCTCATCTAAGATGGACAAGGCCTTTATTAAGCCGTCTACTATATGAGCCCTATCATGCGCTTTTTGAAGTTCATAACGGGAACGGTTTATTATGACTTCTTTACGATGGTCAATATAAGCATCAAGCATTTTAGGCAGGCTCATCAATGTCGGCCGCTTTTTATAAATCGCAACCATATTAAAATTATAAGACACTTGAAGATCAGAATTTTTATATAAATAATGCAAGACGCCATTGGCATCTGCTTCTTTTTTCAATTCAATAACGATACGAAGTCCTGTACGGTCGGTTTCATCACGAACCTCCGCAATTCCTTCAATTTTACGATCAAGGCGGAACTCATCTATTTTCTTTACAAGATTCGCCTTATTGACTTCATAAGGGATTTCCGTGACGACAATTTGTTGCTTCCCACCACGAATCGTCTCCACTTCAGCCAACCCTCGTACGATGATTTTACCTTTGCCTGTTTCATAGGCTTTACGAATGCCTTCGATTCCTTGAATGATACCCCCTGTTGGGAAATCGGGACCTTTAATAACTGTCATTAATTCCGCGACTGTCGCTTTAGGATTATCAATCCTCATAATGGCAGCATCAATGACCTCACCTAGTTGATGAGGAGGAATTTCCGTTGCATAACCTGCAGATATACCTGTCGACCCATTTACGAGCAAGTTAGGAAACATTGCCGGTAATACGATTGGTTCTTCAGATGTATCGTCAAAATTCGAGACAAAATCTACAGTCCGCTTATCTATATCCCGGAGCATCTCGGAGGCAATCGCCGAAAGTCTTGCTTCCGTATAACGCATTGCAGCCGGTGGATCGCCATCGATACTACCGTTGTTTCCATGCATCTGGACCATGACCTTCCGTAGCTTCCAGTCCTGGCTCATCCGGACCATTGCCTCATAAACTGAGGAATCGCCATGGGGGTGATAGTTACCAATAACATTTCCAACTGTTTTGGCTGATTTCCTAAATCCTTTTTCTTGGGTATTTCCTTCTACATGCATCGCATATAAAATCCTGCGTTGAACCGGTTTCAGTCCATCTCTTGCATCTGGTAGTGCGCGGTCCTGGATTATATACTTACTATAACGCCCGAAGCGGTCTCCAATAACCTCTTCTAGCGGCAAATCACGAAATGTCTCTTCAAATACCATCGTTATTGACCTCCTCTTCAATCGACATATTTTCATTATCTAAAATATTCGATTCCTCTTCGAGACCAAAAGCGACATTAGCTTCAATCCATTTACGCCGTGGCTCCACTTTATCACCCATTAACGTTGTCACACGTCTTTCAGCTCTGGCACCATCATCGATTTTAACGCGAATCAATGTCCTTGTTTCCGGGTTCATGGTCGTATCCCATAACTGATCAGCATTCATCTCACCTAAGCCCTTATAGCGCTGGATCATATAGCCTCTGCCTATTTTATCGATTGCACCCTGTAGTTCGTCATCACTCCAGGCATACTCTATAACTTCTTTCTTCCCCGTTCCTTTACTAACTTTATATAAAGGTGGTAAGGCGATAAATACCTTTCCAGCCTCTATTAATGGCTTCATATAGCGGTAGAAGAATGTTAGCAGTAAAACTTGGATATGGGCACCATCCGTATCGGCATCAGTCATGATAATGACTTTATCATAATTGGTATCCGGCGTATTAAATTCCGCTCCGACCCCTGCACCAATGGCGTGAATAATCGTATTTATTTCTTCATTTTTGAAAATATCGGCAAGTTTAGCTTTTTCAGTATTGATGACTTTACCCCTCAGTGGCAACACCGCTTGAAAACGGCGATCTCGACCTTGTTTCGCCGATCCTCCTGCAGAGTCCCCTTCTACAAGGTATAACTCATTCCTCTCAGGGTTTTTGGATTGAGCTGGCGTCAATTTACCAGAAAGATTGCCATCTGATTTTTTTCGTTTTTTTCCGCTCCTCGCATCTTCTCGTGCTTTACGTGCCGCTTCGCGTGCCTGGAAAGCTTTAATCGATTTTTTCACCAAGAGTGTAGTCGTCGTCGGGTCTTCTTCAAAAAAGTAGGCTAAATGCTCTGAAACGATGGAATCGACAGCAGACCGGGCCTCACTTGTACCAAGCTTGCTTTTAGTCTGTCCTTCAAATTGCAGGAGCTCTTCAGGAATGCGGACGGAAATAATCGAAGATAGTCCTTCTCTTATATCTGACCCTTCGAGATTCTTATCTTTTTCCTTTAACAGGCCCATCTTTCTAGCGTAATCATTAAATGAACGCGTCATGGCCGTCTTAGCACCTATTTCGTGGGTACCGCCATCTTTTGTCCGAACATTATTGACAAAACTAAGGATATTTTCTGAGTATCCATCATTAAATTGGAAAGCCAGGTCGACCTCTATCCCATTCTGTTCTCCCTCTAAACTGACAACATTATGGAGCGTTTCTTTTTCCTCATTTAAATATTCCACAAATGCTTCTATTCCCGTTTCATAATGGAAAATTTCTTGCTCATTTTTCCGTTCGTCTATCAATTCTATTTTCATGCCCTTTAAAAGAAAAGCTGATTCACGAAGTCTTTCACAGAGGGTATCATAATTAAAAGTGGTAACCGAAAATATTTTCGGATCCGGCTTGAAATGAATTCTCGTTCCGGATTGATTGGTCTTGCCAATCTTCTCTAAAGTGGTTTCAGGCTTACCTCCGTTGAAAAAACGTTGTTCATAGATGAAACCTTCCCGTTTAATGGTGACAACGAGCCATTCCGATAAGGCATTTACTACGGATGCACCAACTCCATGCAGTCCTCCGCTCGTTTTATACCCACCTTGTCCGAATTTACCGCCGGCGTGAAGAATCGTTAAAATGACTTCGGGAGTCGGTTTGCCCATTTTATGCATACCTGTAGGCATCCCACGACCTTTGTCCGTTACACTTACACTATTATCTTTATGTATTTTCACACATATGTGGTCTCCATAACCAGCCAAAGCCTCATCTACGGAGTTGTCTACAATCTCGTACACTAAATGATGAAGTCCACGTGAATCCGTACTGCCGATATACATACCGGGACGTTTTCTGACCGCTTCGAGTCCTTCCAGTACCTGAATTGCATCATCATTGTACTCGATTGTTTTTACTTTCTTTGCCACAGAAATTCCCCTTTCCTTACTAAACACAATTTCCGGGCCAAATCATACTGCAATGAAATGACTCTTTACCTTAAATCAAATAATATATTGTTCGATACCTTTGCATAAAGTATAAAGGTTTCGAACCGAAAGAACAAGTGTTCTATTTTTTCGTCCCTTTATTAAACGTTAACACCTTTTATCGGAATTGGTCATGTTCGTTTTATTGTAAAACCATCTTATCTTCCGTTCTAATTGTAGCCGTATTTTTTCATTTGGCAAATAGCGTTTTACTATTTCTCTTAAATTTTATATGTACATTGGTTTATATGCTATCTTTTATTTTGAAATCAAGCTATGTATAATCATGAAAACTGAATTTCCCAACACGTAAAAAAAGAGCGGAAAATCCGCTCTTCACATTTACTTTGTAAGAGCGTGTTCTACTTTTATGCAACGATTCATGATAACAGTATAACCTTTTTCTTTTAGAAAATTATATGCTTCTACGTTTTCTACCCCAAGTTGTGCCCAAAAAATATCCGCATCAATTTCTGCAAAATCCTTGGCGATCTCGGGAAGGAATTCAGACCGGCGGAAAACATTGACGATATCGACATGTCCATCAATATCTTTTAGAGAAGCAACTGCCTTAACCCCTAGAACTTCGGTTACGGCTGGATTGACCGGAATGATGTCATACCCATTATCCTGCATAGCTTTTGTAACCATATAAGAAGTACGGTCAGGATTATTTGATAGGCCTACAACAGCAATCCGTTTTGCTTTTTTCAACATATGACCCATTTCTTCTCTACTTGGATTTTCAATCATTTTTATCCGTCCCCTTTATAATAAAAAGTAATAGTAATGAATAGTTATGTCTTATTAAGAATATTTTACAAAGAAAAGCTGTTTAATACCATTATTAAGAAAACCCATTATACAAAAATTCGCCCACTTCGAACAGGTAGATTTTACCTTATTTACTTCGAACAATATATCATATCCAAAATAGGCGCCCACTGCTTTAGATATATTTACGAAAAATCCCTGTTCTAAACCTTTCAATCCACAAAAAAAGGGTTTACTAACCAAATTCACTTTTTATGTTCTTTTTTTAGAGGATTTTTTTAGACAGCCATGCCATTTTATCATGAAAATGTTACAATAAGATAAACTTATCAGGTATTTAAGGCTGTTTTAGCACTTCTTTCGCTGTCAGTCTGTTAATGCACGATGATTTTGAATATTCTTCTTAAAGAAAGGGTTATAGAATGCTAACATTCATCATTATTCTGTCTGCCTACTTAATCGGCTCGATACCATCGGGTTTAATAATCGGAAAGACCTTTTACAAAATCGACATTCGGGAGCATGGCAGTAAAAATTTAGGGGGGACCAATACCTTCAGGACGCTTGGTGTCAAGGCTGGACTGACCGTAACGATCATGGATATACTTAAAGGGACTTTAGCTACACTCCTCCCATTCTTCCTAGGTTTGGAAATGCCTGAATTACTAGCTGGAATTTTTGCAGTAATCGGTCATATGTTCCCCATCTTTGCGAATTTCCGGGGTGGAAAAGCAGTTGCAACATCAGCTGGTGTCATACTTGCCTATGAGCCTTTATTTTTCCTTTTTGCCGTTATCATATTTTTTATATCCTTATATATCACCAAATATGTATCACTATCATCAATGATTGCTGGTCTCCTAGCACTTATATACAGCTTAGTTTTTCATTTCGGCGACTGGCCTCTCATCATCGTGATCAGTATATTGACCGTATTCATTTTTTACCGTCATAGAGCCAATATTAAACGAATTATCGATAAGACAGAACCTAAGGTGAAATGGCTATAAAATGGGCTGGAAGATAAAAAAGCCCTTTAGTAGGGCTTTTTTATCTCTCATTTAATTCATGGGTGCCGGATTAAGCGGGTTTATATAGTTTGATAAGCATTACATCTGGAACTGGATAAATTGTGACAGAGAATACACTAATATAATAGAAGACTAGGAGAAGTGCCATGAAGCCTTTACAAATTTCATCAGAAACCGCTTTAAAATTATCCAAGACACTCAACATACCTTTAGAACAGATTATGCATATGCCTACTCCCATTTTGTTAAAAAAGCTTGCTGAGGCCGAAGAAAAAGAAAACACAAAATAGCTGCAGAGAATCTGCAGCTATTTATATATATATTTATACCAGTGATGCTTCTTTAAAAAAATTAAAGTTCAGTTAGTATGTAGTAAGGTCGACTTATCGGTCAAATGTTTTTTTTCGACTGAAAGAAGTCGTTCGTTTTCATAGGTCAAAGCAAACTCATAAAAGGAATCCTCAAATAGAACTTCATTTAAATAGTGTTTTATGTTCGACACAGCTTCATCTGTCTCCATAACCCATTCGTATGGCTTCCAGGCAAGCTCCCCTTCATCACAAGCTATAAGTTCTCCTCCAGTATCTTCGGCCCGATAAACGTACATTCCACCCGTTTCATTCCATGTCACGATACCTCGGAAACTCATATCTTTAACATTCAAACCAGTTTCTTCGATAATTTCTCGTGCCATCGAGCCATCAATGGTCTCACCCTCTTCAATTTTCCCACCAACACCATTCCATTTATTCCTGTTTGGGTCGTTTTTACGGTGAAGCATCAGTATTTCGGTCCTGGCTGATCTTACTCTAGTAATGAAACAAATCGTATAAGGTATTTTCATTTCATAATCCTTTCCCCACATATTCGCATCTATTCTCTAATTAACTTATAATGAACTTAATAAGTTGGAGGGAGGAGATTATTTATGGAACTAAAGGTTTCCGACCAGGCTTCCGAGTGGTATATCGATGAGCTCGAATTACCTGAAGGGGCATATCTTCGTTTTTATGCGCGATATGGGGGTACAAGTACCGTCCAAAATGGCTTTTCATTGGGCATTATGCAGGAAGAACCCGAGGCTATTGCAGCTGCGCATACTATAGGTACAATCACATACTATGTAGAAGAAAAGGATGCATGGTATTTTGATGATCATGATTTAGTAATAACCCTCAATGAAAAATCTGGCGAACCGGAATTTCATTATAAAAGAGAGGCTTGACCATGCAGCAGGATTTCCTGCTGCTGTCAGTTTTTTTCTAGATCAATCTTTCGTTAATTCCCTCAGCTTCAAGAATCGCTCTTTGCTTATCCCCTAAAAGATCAAAATGTGAATAACCATCCTTACGGTGATGAATCCATTCTTTTTTCAACCCATATTTCCCGCCCCACTCTGCTAAATGCTCCAAGTCCTTACAGCCCACTTTTGTCACTGTCTTACAACCTGGAAACCGGTCATCGAGCCAATAATGAGTTAAAAAAGCAATTTTCCCCTGATCGATTTGTTGCTTCCACTCCAACACGTCAGCCCGCTTAATTCCAAATGCCATACTATCACCTCGAATTATGTAACCTGTGTCCTACTTTTTATTTTTTTCATAAGCTTCATGCCATGCAGGAAATAACCTTCTGATGGACACTGGTTTAAAGTTTTCCTTTTTCACACACACATGCAATGATTGCCCGGTTGCTGCAACTTGATTATTCCCGTTGATGATTTCATATCCATAAACGACACGAAGCCCATCATATTCTTCAATCCAGGTTTTAATTTTCACCTTTTCACCATAGCGGACAGGTATTTTATAAGATGCCTGAATGTCCATCACCGGCGAAAGAATGTTCTCCGCCTCCATGTCTGCATAACGGAAGCCTAAATCATTGATTAATTTCGTTCTTCCAAGTTCCATCCATACAAAGTAATTAGCATGGTAGACAACGCCCATTTGATCCGTTTCTGCATAACGAACCTCAATTTCATTTTCAGCTATCCACATCTTGTTTCCCCACTTTCTTGTCTATCACAATGCACTTAATCTTATCATAATTTCAGTATACCTTTAAAGAATAGCACCTCACTTCGGTAAGATAAGTTCTTAACCATCTATCCTTCTATAAAAAAAGGTAGAGAAAGAATATACCCCTTCTCCACCTGGAATTCATGATAGGACTTCAGATTAAATTAAATATTCTTACTCACCTTTAGTTTGTATCACTTGGGCATGCTTCCCTGAAGTATCCTGCATTTGCTTTCCATTATTTCCCCCACCTGTTCTCGGTTGTGTACCCAGATGGCTTGGTCTAAAGTGTTTAGAGTCTTTTTTTGGATTACTCATTTTAAATCGCCTCCTACTCTTTAGCATGGTATTAAAACTGAAATTCATGATTTCCAGTTTTTTCGTTTCTAGGAGACCCATTAAAAGTGAAAAGGAGTCAGCAATGAAAAGATTCATACGCTGGCTCTTTTACTTAGAATTCTGATAATTATTCAGCCTTTTGCATATGTTTTTTTTCAAGTCTTTCCTCTAATCTTTCCATAAGCTTAGTATCCAATAACAATTCCTTCTTATTTTCGTTCATCAGTTCTTCAAAAGAACGTTTTCTTCTCTTCACATTCATCACCTACTCAATATATAGTTTATATTCCATCATTTCCAAATTAACGTAAAATTATGACTATACTCTTAAACCTGCTTACAATCTAATTCATTACCCTCATCCATCCCTCTATGCTTTAACCCATTATGCCCTTAAGTAATCTCTTTCCCTTAATTATTTTTATTTTCAGTAAAATTAGGACTTTTTGACAGTATGAAATTTCAGGCAAATGAATTAAAAAAAACGGAATCGTGAAGATTCCGTCATTTCATCGTATTGATACTTTGAACCATATCATTAAGTTGCATAGCTTTAACCACTTTATTACGGATAATGCCGTCACTATCAATGAAATATGTAGTTGGTATGGCCATAACTTTATATAGTTCATTTACCGGTCGTTTTGCGCTCTGACTATCCAATGGAATATCAAATGTTATTCCATTTTCATTTATGAATGCTTGTACGTCATTTTCTGGATCAATGTTCACTGCCAATATCACGACATCTTCACCAGCCTGATTTGAATATTTCTCCATATCCGGCATTTCTTTTTTACAAGGAGGACACCATGTTGCCCAGAAATTCAGCATCACTTTTTTTCCTTTGTAATCAGATAAACTCACCTGTTTCCCTTCCAATGTTTCTAGGGTGAAGTCAGGCGCTTTAGCACCCACTTTCAAACCTCCTATTGAATCCTTATCATCATGTCCTTCAGGCTTATTATCCATTGCTTGAACGATTGCCACCGTAATCAGCGACAGTAAAACGACCGAAGCAATAATTTTCTTCAGCATAGCCCCGTCCCCCTAATCCCATTACAATATTAATATTCTTTCCCATCAAGAGATAGAACATATCCATCTCTGTAAACCCCTTACATCTTATCAATAAAAGTACACCTAGAAAAGTGATAAAACAAATTCTCTTAATAAATACATGTATTTCATAATATTGACACAAAAAAAAGACGACAGACCTGACATGCAGGTTTGTCGTCTTTCAAAGTTAAATTAACCTTTTAGTTTATTACGTAATACCATTTGAAGGATACCACCATGACGGTAGTAGTCGATTTCGATTTCAGAATCGAAACGAACCAATACATCAAATTCTTTTACGTTGCCAGCTTCATCAGTAGCTGTAACAGTTACGATGTCGCGAGGTTTAACTGTTTCGTCGATTTTAACAGCAATCGCTTCTTTACCAGTCAAGCCAAGAGTCTCAGCATTTTCTCCTTCTTTGAATTGAAGAGGAAGAACACCCATCAAAGCAAGGTTAGAACGGTGAATACGCTCGAAGCTTTCTGCAATAACTGTTTTAATGCCTAGAAGGTTCGTACCTTTTGCAGCCCAGTCACGAGAACTTCCCATACCGTAATCTTTACCAGCAATGACTGCAAGACCCGTTCCATCAGCTTTGTATTTCATACAAGCATCATAGATAGCCATTACATCGCCTGTTGGCCAGTAAGTAGTGTAACCACCTTCTGTACCTGGAGCAACTTGGTTACGGATACGGATGTTGGCGAATGTTCCACGCATCATCGCTTCATGGTTACCACGACGAGAACCGTAAGAGTTAAAGTCACGTGGTTTTACACCATTTTCACGTAGGTAGATACCAGCTGGTGTATCTTTACCGATAGCACCTGCAGGAGAAATGTGGTCAGTCGTTACTGAATCGCCGAATTTACCAACTACACGCAATCCTGTAAGCGGGTTAACTGAACCTGGTTCTGGTGATAATCCTTCAAAGAATGGAGGATTTTGAATGTAAGTTGATTTAGAATCGAAAGCATAGATTGCTTCGTTGCTTGTTTCGATTTCATTCCAACGTTTGTTATCATTGAATACAGTTTCGTATTCTTTACGGAACAATTCCGGTGTAACTGTTGCTTTAACAGCAGCGTTAACTTCTTCTTGTGATGGCCAGATATCCGCAAGGTATACATCGTTACCGTCTTTATCTTTACCAAGCGAATCGTTGTTAAGATCGAAGTCCACTGTACCAGCAAGTGCATATGCTACAACCAATGTTGGAGAAGCAAGGTAGTTTGCTTTCACTAATGGGTGAATACGACCTTCAAAGTTACGGTTACCAGAAAGTACAGATGTTACAAGAAGATCTGCTTCAGCAACTGCCGCTTCGATTTCGTCTGCTAATGGACCTGAGTTACCGATACATGTAGTACATCCGTAACCAACGATGTTAAATCCTAATTGATCCAAGTATGGTTGAAGACCAGCATCACGAAGGTAACCAGTAACAACTTTAGAACCTGGTGCTAATGAAGTCTTAACATAATCAGGAACAGTCAAGCCTTTTTCTACTGCCTTTTTAGCAATAAGACCTGCTCCAAGCATTACATATGGGTTAGAAGTATTTGTACAGCTTGTGATTGCAGCAATAGCGATCGCACCTGTTTTCATAGTCGTTTCTTTGCCATCAGCAAATTTGACTGTTACTTCTTTATCCAATTCAGCTTCAGTCATGCCGAAACCTTGGTTACCCATAGGTGCATTGATTGCATCATGGAAAGATTGCTTCATTTGAGAAAGTGGAATCAAATCTTGTGGACGTTTAGGTCCTGAAAGGTTTGGCTCGATTGCTGAAAGGTCGATTTCCACAACATCATTGTATGCTGGGTCTTCGTTTTCAGGAGAATAGAACAATCCATTTTCTTTGCAATATGTTTCAACCACTTTAATTTGTTTTTCATCGCGGCCAGTTAAGCGCATGTAATCGATCGCTTCAGCATCAACCGGGAAGAATCCAACTGTAGCACCGTATTCAGGAGCCATGTTAGCAATTGTTGCACGGTCAGCAAGCGGAAGGTATCCTACTCCTGGGCCGTAGAACTCAACGAATTTACCAACTACGCCATGTGCACGAAGAACTTGAGTCACTTTCAATGCAAGGTCGGTAGCAGTCGTTCCGTTAGGAAGTTGGCCAGTAAGTTTTACTCCCACTACTTTTGGAACTGGGAAGTAAGATGGCTGTCCAAGCATACCTGCTTCAGCTTCGATACCACCAACGCCCCATCCAAGAACACCGATACCATTGATCATTGTTGTATGTGAATCTGTACCGAATACAGAGTCAGGGAATACTTCACAATCTCCGTTTGGAGTTTCAACAGCGTGTACTACGTTCGCAAGGAACTCAAGGTTTACTTGGTGAACGATACCAGTTGCTGGCGGAACAGCACGGTAGTTGTTGAATGATTTTTGTGCCCAGCTTAGGAACTGGTAACGCTCTGCATTACGTTCAAATTCTAGATCCATATTGGCATCAAGAGAATCAGCTGTACCTGCTCTATCAACTTGTACAGAGTGGTCAATTACAAGGTCAACTGGAATTTCCGGGTTGATCTTATCAGGATCTCCACCAAGTGCAGCGAATGCATTACGTAGAGAAGCTAAATCTACAACAACTGGTACACCAGTGAAATCTTGTAGGATAACGCGTGAAGGCTTGAATGGTACATCTATATCTTGTTGCTCGCTTGTTCCCCATTTAGCAAGGTTTGCAACATGTTCTTTTGTAATTACTCTTCCGTCTACTTGGCGAAGTACCGCTTCAAGTAATACTTTAATGGAATATGGAAGGCGTGATACTTTGCCGTCCCCTGCTTTTTCAATAGCGTCTAGGCTGTAGTAGTTGTAGCGTTGTCCTTCAATTTCAAAAGACTTACGCGCTTGATATACGTCGTTCTTCGTCATGAATATTACCCCCTATTAAACTGTCAGAACAATTCTGCACATAAAAGTAAAACCTGGTCATTAAGACCATGTTTACTATGGTTATAAGTGAAAAAGTTAGTTTTGTCGAATTTTTGTCTCTCTTCTCCCACCCTAACTCTTCCTTCTATCTAATAGTAATATAGATATGAGCATAAGTAAATAACAAGAAAGTTATTGTTTTTGATAAGTTTTCCTTATGTAAAATCGATTTATACTATTAGAAGTGCTCATTCCACGCCTACAGTAAGATTCAATCTTATCCATATTTCATAATATCTTACTGATAAATTATTCCAATAAAACATATTTGAAATACATACATAATCATCGTACCTTATGACATTCTATGAATGGAGGTGTCGAAATGGCAAAACAAAAAGCAAATCATGTAATACCAGGAATGAACGCATCAAAGGCACAAGGCAACGGAGCAGGTTACAATGATGAATTGGGTAATGAACCGCCCTTATCAGAGATACAAAGGCAAAATAATAAAAAACGGAAGAAAAATCAATGAAGATGATGTAGACCAAAAAGAAAAAGGCTTTTTGAAGGTATTGATAATTCTTCAAAAAGCCTTTTTTGGTGAAGAGACCTCAACGTCAAGCCCTATCAGATTTAATTATCAGGATCAATAGCTATCTGAATTGACTTCATTCACAATTACTTGAATATCCTGTTCAAATTGCTTTAACTGTTCACGCTGATGCTCAGTTGCGGTGGAAAAAGCAGATTGGATTTGCTGATAAGCTTCATTCACTTCCTGTTTCACATGCTTCAGTTCCATTCCATAATTAGGTGCCGTCTTTTCAATCGCAGAGAAGGCATCATTTACTTGTTTGAAGCTTTGCTGTGCCTCTTGAAAAGACCTGCGCTTGTCTTGTTTATCCTGCATTAAGTTTCAGCTCCTCTAAATGTTTTCAACCATTAGGATGTACGACGGGTTCAAATATATGCTCGTGAATAAATTTACTTGAACTGATTATCTTAACAAATAGGAGGGATGTCATATGAGTAAAAATAATGGAAAAGGCATGCAAGAAAATACACCTCAAGAGAAGAAATCCGGTCAGCCCGAACCGCTTAGTGGATCTCATAAAGTGAAAAACAGACAACACTCTCGACAAAAACATAACAGCAGTCACGATATGTAAATACACCCTTATTCAAAAAACGGTGCAGCTACTAACTGGGCCGCACCGTTTTTTGCACTTAACATTTCAGGTTACTTCACCTTAATTTTATACGCCCCACTCCCATATCGAACCAGAACATAATAATTACCTTTTGGTAAAGAAACCGAAAATGAACTTGTGCTAGGTTTTTTGACATCATAGTCCGTATATATTTTTTTATATTCCTTGCCCTTTGCATTAACAATCGAGATATCTCTTTGCTCTTTTGGTGTATTGTTATAGGTAATTGTCACTTTCCTTTTTTTCTTAACGGAAAATTTCATATAATCGTGATCCGTAAATTTTTGTAAAGCACCGTAATAATTTTTACCTACTTTAATTGAATTAGCAGTTTTTACTATATTGTTACTTTCCCTTTCATAATACTCACTAGCTTTGAAGGTAGCTTTTACCTTGTAAGGCTTTTCTTTATTCCCCGAAATAACAATATAATATGTACCTTTCTTTAAACCGATGTCATTGGTTTCGGTACCATCCTTGTTTTGTGTGTAATAATCATCAAGACGTTTCCCCTTGCTGTCTAGAACTTCAACAAACCAACTCCTACTTTTGTACGTTTTAACTGAAACTTTTAGATTTCCACTTTTCTTAAGTTTGACTTTGAAAGCTTGCTCGTAATTAGTAACAGTCAGCTTTCCCGTATAATATTTGTTAAAACTAATCGTCTTCGCTTTTTTCAAATCGGTTGCGGCTGAAGCTGGTTGTACGATCACAAGCGAAAGTACAAGGACCATTAACACACAAAGTAATCTCTTCGAATATTTCTTCATTGAAACCAACCTCTTTTCTCCTTCTGGAATTTTTTAGATCATATTACCAAAATAAAAATACCCTATTTTACCATTTATTTCACTAGTTATCAGGAACTATTTACGTGTCACTATTTGGCTTTTTAAAGAATACGATATACATTTTGACCCTTTTTTGGATGACACTATTGCACAAGTTTAGTTGGTTTTAAGACAAGTTCAACTAAAAACGCTTTATCAATCAAAAAAAGCGTTCCCCATTTTGCAGGGGAACACTTTTTTTGAATATGAACTATTATACTGTTTGGGCGAGAATTAATTTCTTATATGCCCCTTCATGATGAATCAACTTATCATGTGTTCCTTGTTCGATAATTTGACCATTTTGAACGACGATTATTCGATCAGCATGCTTAATCGTGGCTAACCTATGGGCAATGATAATCGTTGTTCGGTTTACAGAAAGCCGCTCCAGTGCTTCTTGAACAGCCTTTTCGGTCTCTGTATCCAATGCAGAGGTAGCCTCATCGAGTATTAAGATAGGAGGGTTTTTCAGGAAAATCCGGGCAATAGATACTCGTTGCTTTTGCCCACCTGACAGCTTCACTCCACGCTCTCCAATTAATGTATCCAACCCCTCAGGCAAATGCTCAATCACATTTATTAGTTGAGCATCTTCAATTGCCTTGTCCAATTGGCTAGCAGTAGCATTCGTATTACCGTACATAATATTGTCACGGATTGTTCCTTCAAACAAAAATACATCTTGCTGGACAATTCCGATATGTTTTCTTAAAGAACTTAATGTAAAGTCCCGAATATCTATGCCATCGATTTGAATGCTACCTGACTGAATATCATAAAAGCGTGGCAACAAACTGCTTATTGTCGTCTTACCACCACCCGATGGCCCTACCATGGCAATTGTATCCCCAGCAGGCACACTGAAAGTAACATTCTTTAAGATCGTTCTGTTTGAGTCATACCCAAATGTAACATCTTTAAAAGTCACATCGCCTTTTACATCATTGATTGTTACAGCATGATCTCTGTCTTGGATATCGGGAAGCATGTCAACCAATTCGAGATATCTCTTGAATCCCGCATAACCTTTAGGTAATGTTTCAATGATCGCACTAATCTGTTGAATCGGAGCGACGAAAATATTTGATAACATAATGAAGGCAACAAATTCGCCGTATGTCATTTTACCATGTATTACATACCAGGCTCCGCAACCCAATACGGTTAGAGCAACCAATTTCATGAGAAGGAAATTTATCGAAGTACTCCAAGACATGATTTTATAGGCTAATAATTTTGTATGACGGAACTCGGAGTTAGAGCGATTAAATAACTCAATTTCATGGGATTCCTTGGTGAAAGACTGCACAACCCGGATGCCACTTATATTATTTTCGATACGAGCATTATAATTTGCTATATTACCAAACATGGAATGAAAGGCTTTTGTCATCCGACGGCTGAAATATACAGATAGGACGATTAGAAAAGGAACGACAGCAAATACGATAACAGCCAGCTGCCAATTGATCTGGAACATGACGAAGAATGCTCCGAAAATAGTCATGAAGGCAATGAATAAATCTTCGGGCCCATGATGGGCGACTTCTCCAATATCCATCAAATCACTCGTCATCCTAGAAACTAAATGACCTGTTTTATTATTATCAAAGAAAGTGAAAGATTGTTTTTGAAGTTTTGAAAATAAATTTTTCCGAAGATCCGTTTCGATATTAATACCAAGTTTGTGTCCATAATACGTTACGACAAAATGTAACCCGGTACTCAATAAATAGATACCAAGGAGACCCACACAAGAAAGGATGATGATCCTCCAGTTATTGGTCGGTAACAAATCATCTATAACCTGGTTTACGGCCAACGGGAAAATCAATTCCAAAAGGGCGATGAATACGGCACTTGAAAAGTCAATAATAAACAGCCCTTTATAGGGTTTATAATAATTAAAAAAACGCTTGATGACCAAAAACATGTTATCTCCTCATTTATCCCGAATTAAATCATACGTCATGCATAAGGGTTTCCCTGTACGGGGGTCTTTTACAATCTCCGCATCGATATTGAATACTTCTCTTAATATTTCTTTTTTCATGACGTCTTCACTTTTCCCCTCTTTTATGAGGAGACCATCTTTTAAGGCAATCATATTATGGGAGAAGCGGGCTGCATGGTTAAGATCGTGCAGTACCATTATAATCGTCCGATCCTGCTTTTCATTCAAGTCTTTTAACAGCTCGAGCACCTCAAGTTGATGTGCCATATCTAAATAAGTTGTCGGTTCATCCAAAAAGATGATTTCCGTTTCCTGAGCTAGAGCCATCGCAATCCAGACACGTTGCCGCTGTCCACCGGAAAGTGAATCGACAGAGCGAAATTTGAATTCTGCCGTATTCGTGACTTCCAACGCCCAATCTATAATTTCATAATCTCTTAATGATAATTTACCAAACCCTTTTTGGTAGGGAAAACGTCCATAGGAAATGAGTTCATGAACGGTTAACCCCGCAGGCGCGTCTTGAGTTTGAGGAAGAATGGCCATTTTCCTTGCTAATTCTTTAGTATTTTCCTTTGCTATGGACTGACCATCCAGCAATACACTTCCTCTCATATGAGGGATGATTCTAGTGATTGCCTTAAGCAACGTGGATTTCCCACAACCATTAGGTCCAATTATCGTAGTGATTTCGTTGCTTTTGAACTGAAGATTCATATTATCCACGATAATGTGGTCTTGATAACCTACATACAGTTCTTTTGTTAATAAGTGGCCCATCTCATGACCTTCTTTCAGTAGAAATTTCACTCAAACACCAGAAGTAGGAGAAATTATATGATTTCTCAAAAAAATAAAGGCTATCTCCACAAAAGTGATAGCCTTTATTATACTATTTCACTAAACTTTTTAAAACATTATCAATGATTTGCCCGTTAGCGATGGCACCTGTATACAGCCAGCTTTCATTAGGTGAGAATTCATGAACATTCCCAGCCTTGACAGCAGGTACGCTTTTCCATAACTTGTCGCTTAAAGCTTTAGAACCGGTGGAATCATCGCTGTTGACTAAAAATAGATGCTCCGCATCCAACTCCACTAATTTCTCTAAAGAAATTTCACTCCAATTCCCGGTTGCTTTAGCTGAGATTTCTTTTACGACATTTGGCTCTTTTAACCCTAAATCACCGTACATGACAGCGCCACTTGAGAGGTTATCGCTAACAATGAAGAATTTCCCGCCTACTAACCAAACAGCTGCCACAGAAGGGTTACCTACTTTTTCTTCAAGCGTGACTTTAGCTTCTTTTGCTTTTTCATCATAATCTTTCAAAGCTTTTTGAGCCTCTTCTTCTTTACCGAACACTTCTCCGACACGTGTCAATTCATCGCGCCAGTCATTATTGACTTCCTTACCAATTACATATGTAGGAGCAATCTTATTATACTGTTCGTATTTACCACCTTCAACCATGGTAGCTGAATCCATAATGATTAGGTCCGGTTCCATTTTTTGCACGGATTCAAATGGAAGGTCATATGGGATTGTCGGAATGCCCTCTAACTCATTTTGTAGATATCCCTGAACTTCCGCTCCATCACTTACACTCCATTGGGCGACCGGTTTGATGCCTAGGGCAACCAGATTATCTTCAAGATATGTCGCGATGATACGTTTGGGATTAGCAGGAATGACAACTTCATTGCCCATTGCATCCTTCAAGGTTTTTGACTTAGTTTCTTGTTGGGTCTCTTTACTTGATGACTCTTCTGTTTTGCTTGTTGAACCCTCTTCTTTTTGGCCTTCATCGTCACCACAAGCAGCTAAAGAAAAAGCTAATAGCCCGGCTCCTAGTAATTGAATCATTTTTTTCTTACTAACGACATTATACATTTTAATCCCCCTAGAGATATGATAGACTATAATTTGTTTGTTAATATTGACTATAATTGATAATTGTTATCAACTAATTTAAATATAGAAAGGTATTAATGTCAATAATTATTTTTTAGAGAGTAGTTGTTACTATGGAGTCAAAAGCAAAAGAACCTACTGCACCACTTCATACCAATAAAAATCTCTTCGTGAGCATGGTTATATTTATAGTAGGTTTGGTTGGTCTGGTCATTTCCATTATCGTATCCGTCAATTTTGGAGCTGCAGATTTAAACTATCGAGACGTGATTAAAGCCTTATTTGAATTTGACGAGAATAACTCTTCTCATGTCATCATTCGGGAATTAAGATTTCCCCGGGCCATTGCTGCAGTATGTGTCGGAGCTGCCCTAGCCGTTTCCGGGGCCATTATGCAGGGTATGACAAGAAATCCTTTAGCTGATCCTTCCATTATGGGTGTAACAGCGGGTTCTTCCTTTTTAATAGCGGTTGCCCTCGCCTTTTTGCCTGGCATGACCTATATAGGTTTAATGATGTTTTCTTTTGCTGGCGCGGGGTTAGGTGCCGCTATCGTCTTTGGCATTACATCGCTTACTAGAGGTGGAAGTACACCCGTCAAATTGGCGTTGGCCGGTTCGGCTATTGCTTCCCTATTAAGTTCGCTTTCTACGGCGATCGGAATTAAGTTCAATGTCTCAAAAGATATTAGCTATTGGTTTGTAGGGAGCGTCTCTAGCGTTCAGCCACAACATATCTCATTTGCTCTCCCCTTTATTCTAGGAGGGCTTTTGTTGGCCCTACTCCTTTCGCGCTCTATATCTATCCTGAGCTTGGGTGAGGAAGTGGCACGTGGGCTTGGACAAAATATATTCCTCGTAAAGTTCACAGGTATGATCGTGGTGTTATTACTAACTGGGGCAGCAGTTTCTATTGCCGGAATGATTGGTTTCATCGGATTGGTCATCCCCCATATTGTACGGTTTTTAATAGGGAGTGATTACCGATTGATCATTCCCTGCTCAGCCGTATTAGGCGGAACTTTATTAGTAGTTTCAGATATCATAGGACGAACGGTGAACATACCGTTTGAAACACCTGTTGGAGCCATAACCGCTATCATTGGTGTCCCCTTCTTCCTATATTTAGCACGTAAAGAAGGGAGCGGAATGTGATGGGAAAAGAAAGAAATCATTTTAAGTCCTTGTTAATTATAAGCATCCTTTTAACCGTGTTAGTATTTTTCATCAGCATTAATGCCGGCTACATTAAAATCCCACTAGGCGAAGTGATCAAAACGCTATTGGGCAATGGGACCCCTCAAAACGAGTTAACCATCTTTGAATTCCGTTTACCAAGAATTGTAATGGCAATACTTGTTGGGATGGGAATAGCTGTTTCTGGGGCCATTTTACAAGGATTATCTCAAAACCCTTTAGCCGACCCTGGAATCATCGGAATCAATTCTGGAGCTGGCTTTGCGATTGTATTGTATATGTTCTTTTTCCAAGGCACGACTTTCCTAACAGGCTGGGCCTCGATATTCATAATGCCTTTTGCTGCTTTACTCGGTGCATTTCTTGCCGCCTTCTTAATCTATATATTATCTTGGAAAAACGGTAAAGTGACACCTGTTAGATTATTGTTAGTAGGTATTGGAATCAATGCAGCATTCATGGCTGGCTTGGTCATTTTCCAGATGAAAATGGAGCCAAATGATTTCATGAAGACCATAGTCTGGCTGGCTGGAACCATCTGGGGCACAAACTGGAATTTTGTATGGGCGTTATTACCGTGGTTATTCATTCTTATTCCGATAACATTCTATAAATCAAGGAAACTTGATGTAATGGGCTTGGGTGACCAGATTGCGATAGGTGTTGGTCTGCATATTGAAAAAGAACGCAGACTTTTATTGCTCATATCAGTTGCACTAGCAGGTGCGTGCGTATCCGTTGGCGGCGGCATAACATTTTTAGGTCTAATCGCTCCACACATCGCCAGAAAATTAGTTGGACCTAGACATGCAAGGCTATTGCCAATGACTGCAGTCTTAGGCGGTCTTCTTCTTTTATCTGCAGATACAATTGGCAGAGTCATCATGGCACCAATGGAACTACCTGTGGGTATCATCGTATCCATTTTGGGAGCACCTTATTTTATTTATTTACTAGTGAAGAACATGTAATTATCAGGACCTGTACAACATTAAAATAGTAAAAAAGAACTCCTAATTAGCAAGTTCGTCAGGCTGTCGAGGAAGGTCGACAGCCTTTTATTTTCCCTATAATGTTTATCGATCAGAGGCTGTCAGCCAATCATACGATGTCCTCCGTTTACCGGGATAGCCAGTTATGCAATTAGTTCAAGGAATTTAAGGATTGAAACAAAAGGGGGCTATCCGAAAAAGGGTAGTTAAGCCTAACTTGAATAAATAAAGAGAGGCAGAAATGTTGATTTAACAACATTTCTGCCTCTTCAATTTTGTGTTATTTTACTTAAAAAGGACTTACTAGACAGCCCCTCAAAAAATTGACTTTAAAAAGGTCAAAAGTCAAATATTTAATTTCTTCTTTAGTCAATTGAAATCCCCGCGCTTGCAAATCCAGCAACTGTAGAGATAAGAGTATTATTTATAGAGAAAACCATTAATATCTTATCCCCTGCAGCAACAGGTACTGCAACAGCTGACGTACCCGATGCAACTTCACCAATTGAAATGATGGGTCCGAGTGTTGGTGCTAAATCAACAAAAGCTCCTGTTGGAGTAAAGGTAGTACTGGCTGCTGGTGCGGTATATATTTGAGCCCTAATTGTAACTGCTGCACCTAAAGTTACAGTTGCTGTCGCGCTAAAGAATCCTGAGATTGAAGTAATGGTTCCAGCTCTTGGTGCTACAAATGAATAGTTCAAAATTCCACCAGTACCAAGGGTAATCGTGCCTCCACCTACAGTGACCCCTTCAAAAGAGCTTCCGAATCCGATAAGCGCACCAGTATTAGCCAAACCACCTAATACACTAGTAAGTGCAACTGGAGTACCCGAAGCGAATGGAATGATAGCCCCTGAACCTGTGACTCCGGTGGCTCCCGCTGTTCCGGTGGCTCCGGTGGCTCCCGCTGTTCCTGTGGCTCCCGTCGCTCCCGCTGTTCCGGTGGCTCCCGTCGCTCCCGCTGTTCCGGTGGCTCCCGTCGCTCCCGCTGTTCCGGTGGCTCCCGTCGCTCCCGCTGTTCCGGTGGCTCCCGTCGC
>NZ_JBIWCW010000019.1:0-66179 GCF_044761665.1 Peribacillus sp. NPDC097295 | reverse complement strand
ATATTACTTTAATTAAAGTAATATATTTTGAGTAATTGAAGTTTTTAATTAAATGTACTTTATCTACAACTTACACAAGTATTAACGATTAAAAAATATTTGTAAGGAAGGATGATAAAATATGAACAACTCAAATCAAATGGTGCAAGAACAAGTTCTAAATTTATTAAGTGGTCAAAATAAAGAGAATCCCTTTTCTATATTCGCTAAAATACGTAAAACGGGACCTGTCATTTCTATTCCAAACCCTTTTGGTCAAACAGATAGTCAAGCTTGGTTAGTTGTACATATGGATGAAGCAACTCAAGTTTTGAAAAATCACGCGATATATACAGTAGACCCTAAAACGCTTGAGGATGACAAAGGCTATAGAGATAATATCACTAATGATCTAAATTCATCGTCACCTGATACCTTTTTCACTGGGAAATCCATGCTTTTTTCCGATGGTGTTGATCATAGAAGATTACGTATGTTAGTTTCAAAAGCCTTTACGCCTCGATACATGGAAGGGTTACGTTCTCGGGTTCAAGAAATTGCTGATGAATTACTGGACCAAGTTCAGTCTCAAGGTGAGATGGACATTGTTAAAGACTATGCCTACCCCTTACCGATTAATGTGATTTCAGAAATGTTAGGTGTGCCACATGAAGATCGCGAAAAGCTTAAAATTTGGTCCACCGCAATCGCTAATGGCCTAGGTTTGGGTAAACAAGATCCGACGGTTGGGAAGCATTTAAAAGAATTCGGGGAATATACTAAAATGTTAGTTGAAGAAAAAAGGAAAAATCCTTCCGATGACTTAATTAGCCAGTTGATTGCCATTGAAGAACAAGGTGAACGTCTTGATAAGTCAGAGTTAATATCGATGATCACGTTACTTATTTTTGCAGGTCATGAGACAACGTCTAATTTAATTGCAACTGGCACTATGATGTTATTTGAGAATCCAGAACAGTTAGAAATGCTTAAAACTGACTTAACTTTAGTTCCATCAGCTGTTGAGGAACTATTGCGATTCAATGGTCCATCAACGATTGTCGGACCGCGTTTTGCAAAAGAAGATACACTACTGGGTGGGCAGCAAATCAAAAAAGGAGATTTGCTTCTTGTGATGGTGAAAGCCGCCAATCGTGATGAGAAAGTCTTTACTGACTCAGAAGATTTAGATATTAAACGTAAGATAGATCGCCACCTAGCCTTTGGACATGGCCTCCACGTATGTCTAGGGTCTCCGCTTGCACGTATAGAAGGAGATATAGCCTTTACTACTCTATTAAAACGAATGCCCAACTTAAGGCTAAGTATTCCTAAGGAAAAAGTTGAATGGCAATTTTCCCTTTCATCTCAAAGTCTTGATTCACTTCCTGTTTCTTTTTAGAAATGGTTAATCTCCTCTCGATTACAAAGGTAAACCCCAAACCACAATTAGCAATTAAGGTTTGGGGTCTTTATATTTACAACTAAACTTATTAATTATGTACTAAATACATAAATCCCTTCCGCTTTCTAATTAACTTCTAGTACAAATGCGTATAACGCATCACCTTTAGAAACGCTAGCATCCTTTTCATCAGTCCACCCCGCACTGTATGCGTAATAGTAAATGCCTTTTTCTTTAGGAACAGTAAACTGATTATCCCTTAAATGAATTTCTGTTTCTTTATTTTTCTCATTCGCATTAAACTGTGTTACATGCATTTCATTTGGTTTAGGTTCATAATCCATCTTTAAGGTAACCTTCTCTCCTGGAAGCGCCTCAATAGGCTTTTTATCCGCTAATAGTTCCACAGGTCCAGCCATATCCACACAAGTATTAACTTTGTTATCGCTCCAACAATACGTACCCAGTTTCGTTTCATATGTTTCATTCGCCAGTTTAATAAGTACTTTTGGTGGCTTTTCTTCAACCACTTCCTTACTATTTTTATCTGAACAACCCATCAGATTAAGCAAAACAAATGATAGTACTAGCCATTTTTTCATAAAAAATCCCCACCTTTATTACTTAGACTTAGCATATATGCATAAAAAATGAAATATAGAACCTTAATCGATTCCACATTTCATTTTTGAAGTAATCTCTTTTTTGAATATCTACTAGAGAACTTTTTGCTACATAAACGATTTTCTTCAACCGAGACTTAACACACGAATAAAGACTATTCCCTCTTAAAAGCTCCCTCAGCAATTTCACAACATTCACACGTATTTCAAACTAGCTACCTTATGAAAGCTTTTAACTCCATTATTAATAATGATACTTCCTAAGATAGACCGCTCTCCGCTTACATGACCATATAACTGTTTAAAAGATTTAAAAGTTAATTTTGATTCAAAGTGATTGATTACCCCTTTTCCTATTCTTAGAAAAGACGGAGTCTTTTAACCCCGCCTGTATTTCTTAAAGTATCTAAAATATCTTTTCCTCATTCAACTCGATTGCCAACTTTTTAAAGAATTGGAGCGATTCTGGATTACTCATGGAATCTGCATTCACCACTTTATCAAATTCAAAACCAAGTAATAGTTTACGAATAGGTACTTCCATTTTCTTACCGTTCAAAGTTTTTGGTATGTGTTCGACGAGATAAATTTGATCTGGTATAAAACGTGGGGAAACATGTTCCCTGATTTGCTCTTTAATTTTTGCAATCAGATCAAGATTGAGCGTCTTCCCCTGCTTAAGAACAACGAATAACAGCAAGGACGAACCACGGCCAAGTACTTCTCTATCAATCACCAGACTTTCCATCACGTCATCAATCGCTTCCACGACACGATAAATATCGCTGGTCCCCATGCGTACACCTGAACGGTTGATGGTAGAATCTGAACGCCCATAAATGATGCAGCTGCCTCTATCATCAATCTTAATCCAGTCGCCATGCTTCCAGACACCTGGATACGTATCGAAGTAACTATTAAAGTATCGTGTACCGTCCTGGTCATTCCAAAAATAAAGCGGCATGGAGGGCATAGGCTTAGTAACCACAAGTTCACCAACATCATTTATTAGTGAATTCCCCTGTTCATCAAATGCTTCCACATGAACACCTAGCGAACGTCCCTGTATCTCTCCAATCCTAACAGGAAGAATAGACACACCCCCTACAAAGCCAGAGCATACATCTGTCCCACCACTCGACGAACTAAGCCAAATATCCTCTTTAACGCTATCGTACACCCACTTAAAACCATCACTTGATAATGGGGCTCCTGTAGAAAAAAGAGACTTTAACTTTGTTAGATTGTATTTTTCGATTGGTTTAATGCCTTGTTTCATCGAACTTGTAAGAAAAGGGGCACTTGTTCCAAAGGAAGTCATGCCTGTATCTTCAGCCAATTTCCAGAGGGTCTCCATATTAGGATACGAAGGACTGCCATCATAGAGGACAATGGTTGCTCCATTCAGTAATCCACCCATCAGCAGGTTCCACATCATCCACCCTGTCGTGGTGAACCAAAATACCGTGTCCCCCGAAGTCATGTCTTGGTGAAGTCTTGTAGCCTTTAAATGCTCGAGTAGAATACCTCCATGTCCTTGAACGATCGGTTTTGGCATGCCCGTCGTACCCGAAGAATAGAGGATCCAAAGTGGATGATCAAAAGGAACGCTTTCAAAAGTTAAATCCGCTGATTCTATCACAAGCGTGTCCCATGGAATGATGTTCTCTAGTTTGTTTTCTAGATTCTTTTGATCTATGTAAGGAACCAGCACGGTGTGTTTGACTGTAACCAATTCATTTTGCAACTGTGAAACGACGGATGTTTTATCAAAAAACTTGCCATTATAGCGATACCCGTCAACAGCAAATAAAACAACCGGCTCTATCTGTTTGAAGCGGTCAATGACACTTCTTGCGCCGAAGTCAGGTGAACAGCTGGACCAGATGGCTCCGATACTGGCCGTAGCCAAGAAAGCAATAACCGTTTCGGGGATATTCGGCATGTATGCTACAACTCGATCACCCGATTTCACCCCTAGTTTCCTTAAAGAATGGGCGACAGAAGCAACTTTTCCCTTTAGCTCTTTCCAACTGATTTCTTGTTTAGTGATCGTCTCGGAACGAAAGAAAATGGCTGGTTTGTCTGCATTGTCTTTTGATAAAGCATTCTCCGCATAATTAAGCCTCGAGCCTTCAAACCACTTTGCACCCGGCATCGTCTCATCCGCTAAGACCGTATCATACTTTCTTGTGACTATTACGTCACAATATTCCCATATGGACGCCCAAAATTCTTCAAGTTCATCGACCGACCACTTCCATAACTCTTGGTAATCATCAAATTCCAAACCTTTCTTATCCTTCAGCCAGTTTGCATACTGTGTCAAACCCGTTTCCTTAATCTGATGTTGTGTCGGTTCCCAAATGATTTCTCCCTCTTTGAGCGATTTCATATCATTTCCCCTTTCAAAATCAAAAAACCAAACAGTTCAACAACATATCACCTTAATGAACGCTTTCAAAAAAATGGTAGTTTATTTAGATGATAATGGATTGTTGATATACCGTCAATCTACACAGGATTAGATATTTTGAATATTTTAGGATTATGTTATTTTGCAAGATTGAGGTTTTCCCTTTAACTTATATATAAAAAAACACTGAAATGGAAAATCCATTTCAGTGTCTCAGTGTTTAAATCTTAATAAAGAGCTGACTTCGCAAGCATCGTAATCGTAATATCATCCATTGGTGGATTATGAAGTCCTGCTCGGACATCCCGGTAATACCGTTGTAGGGGATTAGTCCGCTGCAGGCTTTTTGCCCCAACGACCCTCATCGCTTTATCGACAATGGATATAGATTTGTTGACGACCGAAAATTTAACCGCACCTAACTCTTTCGATATTTCCCCGTGATTTTCAGGTTGCGTTTCCCATTTTTCGGCGACAGAATAGAGAAAATGACGTGCTTCCGCTAATTCTAGTTCTATTTCTCCAATTGTTCTTTGTACATTCGGAAGGTCACGGATAGGGCCAGGTAGACTATTTGGTGAGTAAGTCTTCGCAAATTCGACGGCATAATTTCGTGCTGCTGATGCTATCCCCAAATAACACGCAGGTATATGTAGGAGCCAAGCTTCCGGTATCCGCTTTCCAGGCTCCTTCTGCATGACATAATACTTTTCTGGTAGGACAACTTCATTCAAGACAAGATCATGACTTCCTGTCCCCTGCATGGAAATCATATCCCATGTTTCTTCTATTAAAACTCCTGGAACTTCTCGATGAACCAAGAAGGTACCCATCTGCTCTTCTTCCGTTACCCAAGCAGTAACAAGGAAGATATCAAGGACTGGCGAAAGCGTCGTAAAGGTTTTTCTACCAGTAAGTATCCATTGATCACCTTTCTTGATAGCTGTCGTTTCTGGACGCCCTCCACGTGTGGGGCTACCGGTACCAGCTTCTGATGCAGCCGTATTGACGAGGGCTCCTTTAGACACTTCCTTAAAAAACTCCTCCATGACCTCTTTTTCCCACGGACGTTTCTCTGTCAAAGATAGAACCGTCCCCACATGCCAGCCAATACCTAAAGCGGTCGGTCCACAATATTCTGCAATTTTTTCCTGAGCAAGGAGGAAGTCATATAAAGAACCGCCTTGACCCCCAAATTCTTTCGCCAGGGTTAACATAGGATAACCGAAATCTTTCAACTCCTGAATGTTTTCAAAAGGAAATCCCTTGGATTCGTCAAGTGCTTCGGAACGTTCCGGAAAGGACTGTATAGCATGCTCTAATTTTTCTATATATTCTTTTTGCTCAACTGATTGGAAAAACGACATGAAGATCATCCCTTCTTGATATGTAGACAAAATATATTTTGTGTGAGTAAAATTATTAGAACTCACCTATTTCTTATCACTTTAGTCATCTATATGAGTTAAAAGTTCCCTTAATCGATTTGATTAAGGGATGATTTCTTCTTTTTCTTCATCTTCATATACTTTATTTGCATGTTTATATGCTTCTTTTGCCTGTTCCATGCTTTTATCTTCAATGAAGTAAGCGATGGCAGCCTGACCAATCCCATAGGTGACAGCTCCCGCTACCGCACCAGAAACAGCAAGACCAGCTCCTGGTATCAAACGGACAGCAGCACGAACTCCCTCTCTCACAAGTAGACCAACGCCAACATTTATACCTAAAGCAGTAATGAATTCAGTGGCTGTTTTCATATTGATTTCTTTATCAGCAATGAACCCGATTACCACAATCATCAGACCTTGTATACCCGTCAATATTGGGAAATCCGCAAATGGTATGGGTTCAGCACCGATTAAACTGGCAATTGCTGTAAATGCACTGACGATTGTCCGTGCGAATTTTTTCTTGACGAAGTGACTTTGCATGGCCTTAGCCGTCATTAATTTCGCTTCACTGGGTAAGGCCTCAATCAAGTAGGTAGATAACTCATCGATGTTCCATCTCATATCGTAATCGATATTTCCATTATCATCAAAATCAATATAAGAACAAATCGGAATGATATTCAAAAGTGGGATATCACTTTCTTTAAACCGCTTTTCCATCAACGCAACAGCTTCATCTATATGCTGTTTTTTCTTAGGATGGGCATCAAATGGCACTTGTTTATAATGAGGTGGATCCAATTCATCGACTTGGGTCACCACGCAGATTACCGGTACATCATAGTGATGTTTTGCTTTCACGATTTTCCGTAGCTTGTTTAGTTCCTTTAAATCTTCTTCAATACGAGAATCGGTTTCTTTCGCTTTAATAAGGAAAAGAAAGACATCCGGCTGTTCTCCTGTAACCGCATTAATTAACTCATCCATTGGTGTATCTTCCTCAAACTCTTCTGTAGGTGCTTCACTTTCTCCTAAACCACGAGAGTCCAGCAAACGGATTTTCGGATCGGTTTCACTAGGATACCACAGCCATTTACCTTTACCCGTGCCAGACTTAACAGAACTGACATATTGACGTTTTTCTCCGAACATCGAATTAATCAGAGAGGACTTGCCTGAACCCCGCCTTCCGACTAGAGCAATCCGTGGTTCCCTGGCGTCAACGGTCATCGTTTTCACTCTTAAGAGTTGGTCCAGCATTTTATTCTTTTTAGATTCTGAAATAGGAAGTTTATCGACCTGGCTCTTTATCAATGTATATATACTACTCATTTCATCGCGTTTTTCTTTCATTGTGATTCCCCCTTAATTAAGAACAGTTTTATTGAACTTTACCCCTGAACGATTCGACTTAAGCATATACATGAGATGATTGATCTTTTCAGTCACTAGGTACTAGTGGTTCTTAAACAAGTAAAAGGAGATTGAAAGATGTTAGGATTTTTCTTCGAGAAAGGTCACTACGCTTGCCAGATACTTTTGGATTTCCTGTACTTGGTATGCTGCCGAATCGGCAATCTGCTTATAATGGTGTTGCCCTTCATCCGTAATTCGCAAGTAACGTTTCGTACGTTTCTCACTTTCCCATCTGCCGACAAGTAATCCTGTCTCCTCCATTTCATGAGATAAATCGTAGAGATACCCATTAGAGGCAATCCAACCGAATTGATTTTTTAGCAAGTCAGCAATTTCCCCCATATAAATGGGTCGTTTTGTGAAAGCGGCCTTCAACGTAACATAACGGACTAAATCCTTCACAGAAATGATTTTCGAAAAATAAGAACGGTATTCTTCTGGTAGTTCATTCACAACCGGAGGATTCATACCAGAACCTTTTAAATCAAACATAAAGCGGTCTATGACCTTCTTCACTTCGGAAAAACGTTCCAGGAAATTCTCTTGGTACCATGCATAAAGATCTTTCCCTTTTTCTGTTATTTGATAATAGTTTCTTCCTTTATTCGTATATAATGATAAATGGCCTGATTCAACAAGATTATTAGAAATTTTACATAAGTAGTCGTAACTATGCACTTTACCCGTAAACATATTTTTCAGGTCCTGATGTATGGCACGTGGATAGTTTGCTTTATCAGTCAGAGAATGCAGTAAAAAAATCGTCAAGAATTCTCTCTGACTTAATCCAACAGATTCAACCGTTGTAGATAATTTTTCCCCTTTCTTCACTGTCAACCCCCCTATATATTATCTGCCCCATAAACTCGTTAACAACATTAAGATTCCTTATCCTTATTATCCTGTGCTCCCACAAAATAGTAAAGGATTTCATGCCTAATTACTTAGTACATAAACTATGTGTTCCATCTATTTCAGTGTCAATTGAATACAGAATATTCTGTCGAGATAATTTATGGAATAAATTAGGATAAAAGGGTAAAAAGAGCGATGACCATGAAAATCGGTCATCGCTCTTCTATTTCTTATTGTTCGGTTAGAATCATTGGGCCTTCTTTTGTAATAACGATAGTATGTTCATATTGAGCGGAAAGCTTGCCGTCCGTTGTTCTTGCTGTCCAGCCGTCTTTGTCCACTTTCATATGCCATGTTCCAGCATTCAACATTGGTTCAATCGTAATGACCATGCCTTCTTTCAAGCGAGCGCCTTTACCCGGTTTACCGTAATGTAATACGGTTGGATCTTCATGCATCGTTTTTCCGATTCCATGCCCTGTGAAATCGCGTACGACCGAGAATTTTTCCCCTTCAGCATACGATTGGATGGCGTGCCCGATATCTCCAAGACGATTGCCTACTTGAGCAGCTTCGATACCTTTATATAGAGCATTTTTCGTTACGTCCATCAAGCGCTGTGCTTCCTCGGAAACTTCCCCAACACTATAGGTCCAAGCTGAATCAGCTAATCCTCCGTTAAGTCTCACTACCATGTCGATCGTTACGATATCTCCCTCATTCAACGGTTTCTTCTGGGGGAAGCCATGACAGATTACATCATTAACGGAAGCACAAGTCGCATATTTATACCCTTGATAGCCTTTTTGCTCTGGCGTTGCTCCGTGTTCCGCCAAGAATTTTTCCACAAACTCTTCAATTTCCCAAGTCGTAACGCCCGGCTTGATCATTTTTGCAATTTTTCTATGCGTCTCAGCAAGAAGCTTACCCGCTTCATGCATCAAATGTATTTCTCGTTCACTTTTTAAAGTAATCATTTAAAATCCTCTTTCATCTTATAATATCTTTTCTGGTTGATTCTCCTTATTTATCATATGCCTTTTTTTATATAAAAAGCAACCAGAAAACCGGTTTAAAACAACAGTACAATAAAAGGGATGGGATTTTCACAATGGTTTTACTTAGATTAAGAAATCAAACAGTATAATCGAGGAAATTTTTGTAGCACTCCATTTTCTCTTCCTAAGGAAGGTTAATAGAATAGCAAAATAGTTTTTGTTCATTCTATTTGTTAGAATAGAAGAAGATTAACTTGATAATAGGAGAGAATATGAGGAGATTACGGAAGAAACCAAAGGCTATACTTGTAATAGTTATGATATTTTTTGCCTTATTGTTTATAAAGCAAGTATTGCAAATGACCTTTTCAGTCAATCTATCGACACCACTGAATAAGATGAACTCATTTGCAATCGTTGAAAAATATAGTACGCAAATTCATGATGAACTGAAGAAATATGGTCTGGAAGATCAAACGTTGACAGTAATTGCTGTGATGCAACAGGAAAGTCGAGGAAAAGGTGGAGACCCCATGCAGGCTTCTGAATCAGCTGGCCTCGCCCCGAATACAATTACCGATCCTAATGAAAGCATTAAATATGGAGTGAAACATTTCCAGCGAGTTATCGAATACGGAAATGAAAAGAATGTGGACTTCTCTACAATCATCCAATCTTATAACATGGGGACTGGATATATTGATTTTATTGCCAATTCCGGTGGTAAACATACGGAAGAGCTAGCAAAGGAGTTTTCTGCCCTTCAAGTCGAAAAAGATCCCGAACTCTATGATTGTGGGGGAAATAAGGATAATTTCCGCTATCCTTATTGCTACGGGGACTTTTCCTATAGTGATAAGGTAGAGAAGATTCTGGATACCCTTGAAAATAGCACACCGGCAATTGCCATTGAAGAGGAAACAAATGAAGCTTTTTAGTTGCGACATCTGTTTTCCTCTTTTTTGCACTTTAATTAAGACTCCCTCTTATAAACATGCATATTCCTCTCAGCCTCTTCCCAGGTTAACGTATACCCTTGTCCTTTGGCACAGAAAATGGAGGATGAGGTATAATCGGGATCTGCATTTTTATTATAACCATTCCGTTCGATGACCTCATCTTGATTATGGCAACGATCATACCCGGCAAAGGTCAAGTTAATGGATCCCTTCCCTTGTGTGAAAGAAGCCAACTGGCCACTATAGTCCATAAATGTGGAGACTGGTACCACCCCCGTTAAAAACACTTTGTCACCTTCTGTTTTCGGTGGATCGAAAGTTCCGTGTGCCTGTTGAATATCAGATAGTACACGACCCATCTGATCCAGGACCACTTTAATTTTAAACTGATAAAAAGGCTCCAGCAGGATGTTTTCTACTTTTTCCAACCCTTGCCTTAATGCTCGATATGTAGCTTCTCTAAAATCCCCACCTGATGTATGTTTATTGTGAGCTCTTCCTGTCAGTAGTGTAACCTGTATATCGGTAATTGGAGCGCCCGTTAGTAAACCATGATGTTCTCGTTCAAAGAGATGATGACGAATTACATTTTGAATGCCAACGGTGAGATCATCAGCATGACATGCATTCTCGAATGTAATGCCACTATTTCTTTCTCCCGGCTTCAATTGGAGATGGACTTCTGCATAGTGTCCTAAAGGCTCAAAATGCCCGTATCCTATAGCTCCTGTTGCAATCGTTTCTTTATAAAGGATTTCTGGTTTTTCAAATGAGATATTTAATAGGAAACGTTCCTTGACCAACTGTACCAAGACTTCTAACTGTATAGTCCCCATAACGGATATGTGAATTTCTTGTGAGCGTTCTTCCCATGATACATCCAAGGAAGGATCTTCAACATTCAACGTTTGAAAATGGCGCAATGCTTCTTTAATATTTATCGTAGGTTCAAATGTAACTTTCGACTTTAACGTCGGTACCATTTCATATATAATTTTCTCTTTTAACGCACCTAGACCGTCACCGATTGAAGTCACTGATAAACCTGTCACCGCAAAGAGTTCCCCTGCCCCAACCTGATTGACGTTTTTGAACGTACTGCCATTATAGGCGCGTATTTGTGTGACTTTTTCGGAAATTGAATCTTCTGCTTTTCCATACTCGATTTCATCTCGGACTTTTAAAGTTCCGCTCAAGGCTTTGATAAAAGTGATTCTCGTCCCATTTTCATCATGCCGAATTTTATAGACACGCCCAGCAAATGGTTCTTGATTTCGATAGTCGGTGGCAGTTAACTGATCTATTTTTTCCAAAAAACTTTCTACTCCAACCCCTTGAAGAGCTGAACCACAGGCAAGAGGAAACAATTTATTATCACGAATCAAATCTTTCATCGTAGTAAGCCACGAATCTTTGTCATAACCGTGGTCTATATAGGTCTCCAGCAGAGATTCATTACGTTCAGCGACAAACTCAACAAGCTCTTCTTTCATTTCACCATGTACGAAAGAATCTGTGATGTTACAGACATCCTTAGTCAAATTCAGTTGAATATCTTTGATCACTGTATCCACATCCGCACCTACACGGTCGATTTTATTGATGAAGAAGAACGTGGGTACATGATGTTTTCTCAGAAGTTCCCAAACCGTTTCCGTATGCCCTTCTATCCCTTCCACTGCACTGACAATGATGATTGCATAATCCATCACCTGAATGCTCCGTTCCATCTCTGGGGAAAAATCGACATGGCCCGGGGTATCAATTAAATAATAATTTGAATCATGGTAAGTAAACCTGGCTTGATCCGCAAACACTGTAATCCCTCGCTGCCTCTCGATGTCATGGCTATCAAGGAAAGAATTCTGGTGATCAACGCGCCCCCTTTGTTTAATGCTATTCATGCTATAAAGAAGCTGTTCGGAAAATGTTGTTTTCCCAGCATCTACATGCGCTAAAATCCCAATCGTCTTATTCATTTTTTTGCCTTCTTCCATGGAGTTCACTCAAAACATCCATATCTGTTTTTTTATCCTTCATTCAATAAAGAGTATACTCTAAAATCAACTTATCTCCCTATATTATAACCGTCCCGCTCATAGGGTTACTTTGATGTAACACGTTACCGTATACAAATATATTGAAGCTGAATGTAGTCACTCTTTCATTTTAAAGCATAAAATAAATGTGTGACTACAGCAAAGGAGTTAAAAAGTTATGCATCAATCATATCTTGACGCCTTAGCCTTCTATGGAATCGAAGGTGCTCATCCAGGTGGTTTCGACTTGACAATAAGCATCCTTATGAACGAAAGAATTGACCCGCTTACTACAATTCTGGATGCAGGATGTGGGATGGGCCAAACATCGCAATTCTTGGCAGAAACCTTTAATTGTGGCGTTTATGCAGTGGATAATCATCCACAGATGGTTAAACGCGCAGCCAAGCGATTTCACCAAGCGCAGTTACCCATTCAGGTTTTTATCGGCTCCTTAGAAGAATTACCGTTTCCCGCAAACCACTTTGACTACATCATAGCGGAATCCACTACAGGTTTTACCGATATCAAAAAATCCCTTGCTGAATATTTCAGGGTGCTAAAACCTGGGGGTATCTTGATTTCGATTGATATGACAGCGGAGATTACATTGCGTCCCAACTTGAAGAATGAATTGATGGATTTCTATAAACTAAAAAACATCCCGACTGAAGCGGAATGGGTAAGTGCCATCAGAGAACAAGGCTTTAAAAAAACGGAAATCCTTCATTCTAGTACAGTTTTAGAGGAGTTAAAAAAATATTCTGCTGCCAACCAACGCACAAGCAACTCAACGGTTTTCAAGGGAACTTTAAATGATATCATCAAAAAACATTATCGTCTTATGCTCACTCATGGAAATAGTCTTGGTTACCGGGTGTTTAGGGCGAGCAAGGCATATCCATATTAGCCCCAGATAGAGCCCTTGTTGTGAAAAAAACACCTAGTAGATTACTAGGTGTCTCCAGTCAGCTATATTTATTGATTAGTTCATTCAATAATTCTTTCAATCTTGGGACATCGCTCGTTCCGTATGAAAAACGCACATGGCTCTCATCCATATCAAACATTTCTGCAAGATAGCCGCCTTTTTTATCTACTTGAATAATGGCATCAACTCGATCTTCAGAAATAAAGAACACCGCTTCCAATTCATCTAATCGACCTCTAAATGGTCCACTTGTTGGTACAAACTCAAACTCTTGTGCGAACGGTAGTCTTCCTCGAAGATAACCTGGTGCTTTTTTAGCTTCCGTCTTACGTAAACGGAAACCAAGGCTTTTCACTGATAGCAAAAAGGCATTTACAAGCGGATGCGGTTGAATCTCGATATAATCCCGATCTTGTGGGTCAATTGACATACTTATATCTAATCCAGTCTGTAGCCACACATTGGTCTTTCCAGTCGTGATAGGCACATCGTTAGGTATGGAAATACTAAATGGAATGCTTTTAGACTCATTAGGATTAATAACAAAAGAATCCAACAATTTATACTTTCCTAATACTGCATCATTTTCATGATTTCCATCATCCGATTCAATCGTATAGTTACAAAAGACGGAAAGATAAACCTCATCAATCCTTTGTTCTACTTGCCCTCCTTGAATTTCCACTATTCCTTCTAGTAATTCTCCAGGAATAAAATTCGTTTTATATAATTTTGTATCCACTTTAGCTGAACCCATTCCAATTGAACTCAGTAGCTTCTTTAACATATACACGACCTCCAATTTTCACCTTATGAATAAAATGTAACATAGGAGAAAAATACTAACCACCAATAAATTATGTTTTATATTATTAATTTGCTTTCTTTCATAATCAAATAGGTTGCTGACTATTCATTCACTTTTTATTAATTCTTTTATCTTTTAGATTATTTTTATCCTATACCATAATTCTCCGTATTTTTTAATATATTCATATAGTTTCTAAAGCTAACTGTCTTCTACTCTCCAATCCTCAAATCTTTCTCACTTGGAATAATTTTTAAACATGCCAAAACTAATTCCCTTTATTTCCACCTTTTAATAGCCCTTTCTTTGTTATGAAAATTATTGTTAAATTTTACTAGTAATTTTTTTTAAATAAGTTCTCAACAATACAAAATGAGTGACGATATATACACATGAGGAATTTGTTTTCTTAACATAACTATAGGCAAACTCATTGAAAGGTGAGGGCGCAAAGCCACAGGTCTAAGGGGGAATTGGAATTCTATGGCGGCTGGGTTGCGATATATCTTCTTTAATAGGTATAGTACTTAACAGTCTCATCTAAATAGATTTTTTAATGAACTTTTTTAGTTAGGATTTCCTATTTCTTAAATAGCCATATTTTTTTTTGCATTTAAATGTATCACGTAGGCTATAAGAACTAATATTATTTATAATTTAAGTACCTATTTGGAGGAGAAACTATGAATATGAAAGACGTACAACACCTATTTCCAAGTGAAGATGGTAATCAATTTGAACAGGTAACATTTTTATCCTATATAGAAAAAGTCATTATGGCCATCGACAGCTCGAAAGATCCAAATAAGTCAACTTTAGGACCTATCCTGGAAAAGAGCGATGACTTTTATAAAGATATTATTGAAAATGAAAAAACGCCAAATACCGGCCTTGAGATGGATCTGGTATTGGACGAACTCATAAAACTTACAAAAGGTCATCCTTATCATACTCGGAATTTTGTCACGAACGTTTTACCTATGGCCAGCATTCCGGGCATTATTGGCAATTTGACTAACACTCTATTAAACGGAAACAATCTTTGGGATGTATATGGACCGGCTGCTGCTGAAACAGAAGTCAAAGTCATAACCATGATGTCCAAACTCGTTGGATATGATCACACTAAAAGTTGGGGTTATACAACATGGGGTGGCCAAGGAGCGGTATTCAGCGGTCTAAGGGTTGCTGTTGCGAAACAATTTCCGAAAGCAAAAGAAGAAGGTGTTCCCAATAACCTATATTGTTTCGCCTCCGAAAATGCTCACTATAGCTTGTTAAAATCTGTGGAAGCGGTTGGAATCGGAAGCAATCATCTGATCCGTGTTAAAGCTGGGAAAGATCATTCCATGGATATGGAAGATCTGCAAATGAAGCTGGAGGAAACCATCAATAATGGTGGCATTCCTGTTTATATCGTTGCAACGACAGGTACGACTGATTGTTTTGGTATTGATGATGTTCAATCCGTTAAGGCTATAACGACTAAAATGGAAAAAAAATACAACTTAAAACCAATTCACATACATGCCGATTCGGCTTTAGGTGGTTTTTACAGTCTGTTCCGTGAATATGATTTTATACAGAACCCACTTGCCTTTGAAGAAGATGTGTTGAAAGCCCTGAGTGCTATCAATGAACGGATGCAATACCTATATGTAGCTGACAGCCTATGTTTTGACTTTCAAAAACTCGGACAAACACCTTATTTAACTAGTCTATTTTTGGTTAAAAACGGAAGTGATTTAGGTTTACTTGATCTGGAAGAATTCGAGACTCCTTATGTAGGAAACCGTGGCTACGGTAGTTATCATACAGGATATACTTTGGAATGTTCCCGTATGGGAAGCTCAATTGCCATTTATGCAGCGTTACTCTCCTTTGGCGTTGAAGGGTACCAACAGATTCTTGCAAATTATGTCCGAGTCAATCTTGCCTTCAGAAAGAAACTGGCAGCTAGAATTCCCAATATGAGTATTACAAACTCCGAGAACATCGGGCCTATTACTACCATTAGAATATATGAAGATGGAGCTAATTGGGAACTTGAACTGAATGGAGAAGCTACTCATGAACAAATTCAAAAAACAAATGATTTGAATTATGAACTATTTGAAATTCTTGGTGAACATCGAGAAGAAGTATTCTTTGGAGATACGAAAAGACAATGTCTAGTCGATGCTGTCAATTCAGATGAGCGTTTCCCTATCTATGCGGCGAAATTCTTCTCCATTTCCCCTTATACAGAAGTCGAACATTTAGACCACATTGTACAAGCATTTGAAAATGCTGTAGAAAGAATGGAGAAAAAGGAAACTGTATATGTTCTCTAAGGTGAAAAACTCGATACTTATTAAATATATTTTTAGTTTTGTCATTCCTATTGCTGTCTTTTCAATCCTTTTTAGCCTTACCTTGTATTTTTTATCAATGAACATCATCAATCAACATGTCATTGTACAGTTTGAAAAGAGCTTAAAACTGATTGCTGAAGATTCTTTGAAAGACATTGATACTACACTTGTAGAAGGGGCAAACAGCGAGGAAAAAGATAAATACCCGCAACTAAAAACGATTTTAGAAAACTATCAACAAAAGCATAACGTTGAAAATACTTATGTACTTGCAAAAACTGATAGCAAAGAATATATTGTCGCTTTAAGTAATAGCGATGACCATGGTACGGAGTATCCCTTCTCAGATGAAATGAGGAAATCCCTAACTAATGGAACAATCGAATATAGTTCGGTTTATGATGATGAATTCGGCACTCATAAGTCGATTTTCATTCCTTTTGAAGGAACGAACATGATTTTTGGAATAGATATGGATGCTTCTTTTATTAAGGACCTTAAGTCGATGGTTATCACGATTTCCATTGCCTTAACATTTATTTTTGTCGGATTAGGTTTTGTGATTGCTTACGTTATCAGTAAAAAAATCACGAACCCGCTAATCTCCATAAGAAACTACGTGAATGAAGTTGCGGATGGAGATCTATCCATCAAAGAAATGCATATCAATGGAAAAGATGAAATCGCCCAGCTCTCAACAGGAATTCAAAAAATGGTTTTTGATTTAAATGGGCTTATAAACCAAATAGCAGAAAATGCTGAACAGGTGGCCGCTACTTCAGAAGAATTAATGGCCAGTTCGGAAGAAACGAGTCTTTCCGTTTCTCAAGTAACCGAATCCATGCAAGAAGTAGCAACCGGAGCTGAAAATCAATCACATCATATCGAGGAAATGAATAAAAGCGTCTCCCATATATCAAATGGAATGCAACAAATCACCATAAGCGTAAATGACGCGACAGAAAGCTCTGAAAGTGCTTCTGAAATTGCAATAAACGGCAATAAGATCATAGAATCATCTGTCGAAAAAATGAACGTTACGTATCATACGATTAAGAAAACGTCTGATATCGTTCATCAATTAAGTGATTACACGAAGGAAATTGGCGATATTGTGACACTCATAACTCAAATTACCGATCAAACGAACCTGCTAGCTTTGAATGCGTCCATTGAAGCTGCAAGAGCTGGGGAGCATGGTAAAGGATTCGCTGTTGTTGCAGGTGAAGTTCGTAAACTAGCTGATCAATCGAAAAATGCTGCGAATGAAATTAGTAGCAGGATTGAAACGATTAAACTTGAGTCAAACAATGCAGTTGAATCTATGTCTATAGGATACGACTCACTGAAAGAAGGACTCTCGACTTTCGAGAAGGCTGGTCAGGCTTTTGGAAATATTTTAAACTCAGTGGACGGTGTAAGTAATAAAATCCTAGCCATAAATAGTTCGATAGAAGACATGAACAAGGGTATGCAAAATATATCCAACTCAATGGAAGAATTAAGTGCTATCTCCACTCAATCTTCAGGAAATGTTCAAAATGTCGCTGCCGCTTCAGAAGAGCAGACTGCAACAATACAAGAAATTGCTGCATCTTCCAATAATCTTGCCAATATGGCTGGAGTTTTACGTGAAGCTGTTCAGAAATTCAGACTATAAAAGAATACCTTTTACAAATGAAATGATCCCTCCTAATAATAGTGTGTTTGATACTACTATTAGGAGGGATTTTATTATTGGAATTCAGGAACCCCTTGTAAAGTTGTAGCTCCTCTTTTTCCGACAAGTAAATTCAAAAGAAAAAACCTGCGGCCAATGCCTATCAGGTTTTTTGATAAATCTCGTAAATCACCAAAGAAATGCAAGAAAGATTAGCGAAGCTATTGCTCCAAAGGCGAATCCAGAAGCCGCTCCCCATCCAAACCCTCCATAATATCCACCATAACCAAATCCTCCAAGGTTGCCCCGGTTATCAAGTGGGCGGATGTAAACTCTGTTTGGTGTCACCCTATGAATGATTCCCCTATGAACAGTTCCTCTATTTGTACGGATTTCCACCGGTCTCCCGATTCCTTGGCTGCACTTATTAAAATAGTTTTGATTGTTGTATCCCATATTTTTTAAAAACACTCCCCTTATATTCGATTCTACATGATATGCATAAGGGGACTAGCTTGCGTAGATAAACACCCACTAAGTTTTAAAAGCATTTTTATTTATTCTATCCTCTTTTGCTTCCATGACATACTATAAATCAATTACATGGCAAAGGAGACAAAAGAAATGAACCTTTCTTATCAAGACGCGTTAGCCTTCTATGAATTGGAAGGTGCTCATCCAGGTGGTTTCGAGCTGACCAAAAGTCTTTTGAAAAATGAAGAAATTGATGAACATGATACTATCCTTGAAGCTGGCTGTGGACTTGGCCAGACTTCACAATATTTGGCTGAGACCTATGGTTGTCAGGTTCATGCACTGGATCTTCATCCCGATATGGTGAAACAAGCCAGGAAAAGATTCCAACAAGTTGACTTACCCGTACATGTATATATGAATTCCATTGAAGAAATGCCATTCCCCGAAAATTATTTTGATTTTATTATAGCTGAATCCTCGACATCGTTCACTAGCATTCAAAAAACCATTCGTGAATACTATCGTGTACTTAAACCTAGTGGAACATTGATTTCTATAGATATGACAGCAGAAGTCATTTTACCTGAGGAACAACGGAATGAAATCATGAATTTCTATAATCTTAAATCAATCTTGACACAACCTGAATGGATAAGTGCCTTTAATAAAGGAGGGTTTGCACAGGTGAACATCTTAAAATCCAATACAGTTTTAGAAGAATTAAAGAATTCTAAAGCATCTGAGTCCAAGGTCCTGCCCTCAAATGAAGACTTTAACCAGATCTTTGAAGAGCATTATCGTCTGACCCTTACCTATGGCAACAGTTTAGGTTACCGCGTGTTCAGAGTGAGAAAATAATGCATGAAGTAAAGGGGCTGTCCCAAAAGTCATTGATAATGACTTTTGGAGATAGCCCTTTTTATATAAAAATAGGCATACAAAAAAACCGTCTTTTCTTGTAAAATGAAAGTTACCACACCAACATTTTGAAAGGACGATTTTTTTTAAGACTGAGAGACTTTGCATTCTAAGTGCCAAGATTATTCGTAATTATAGAAAATAAAAATTGAGCTGGGAAATATATCACCAAGCTCATGTTTTTTACTGTTATTGCTATCTAAATTTTCGTTGAAGAACGACACAATTTCAGGTATATGAGTTGGATTTTCTAAGGCTATCTGCATATTTCTCCCCTTATTTTAAGACAAAAGAGACTTATATATTTCTCCCCTTATTTTAAGACAAAAGAGACTTATATATTTCTCCTATGATACCTTCGAGTTGATGAACACCCAGTTCTGCATTTGTCATGATGACAGCACCTTTCTCTATATAGGGAAACGCCACCATCATACATTGAAAACCCACTCCCCAACCAAGTGATGAGATTTCTAGTTCTTTTTCAGAACCATCAAGAAACACACCTAATCCAGTCCAACCTTTACCTCTTTGTGGGGTTATCATTTCTTTTGCTAAACTTTCCGAAATGCCAACCTTGCTTTCACCTTTTACAGCATTCATTAACTCAAGAACTAATTCAGCTAAATTCAAAGAAGTTGTCCATAAACCTGAAGTCGCTGGATAAGGATATATAGGATATTTTCCATCTACTAATTCACCGTTTTTGTTGTGACCACAAGAAAAATTTTGTCTATCCCCTTCCAACATTGTTGTAATTAAATGGCTATTTGCCATTCCTAATGGTTCAAATATTTGCTCATTCATAACTTGATGAAACGGTTTTTTCGTAACATCTTCTATAAGTTGCTGAATGATACAAAAACCTGCATCCGAATAATGGAATTCACTTTCTGGTTCACACTTGACGTCAATAGGAGCTTTACAATAAGGAGTTTGCCCCTCTAATAATTCAACCATCGAAGGAACCCCTATTTTCGAATTTAGTTCAGGAAAACTACCTTCAGGATCTTTAATTCCAGATTGATGACTTAGTAAGTTCCTCAATGACACTTTTTTATTTTTAGTAAAATCATTTTCTGGTACTTTCCACGATATAAGACTTTCATTCACATCACCATCTAAATCAATTAGTCCTTCCTCTACTAGCTTCATAGCAAGTATTCCTGTTAAGAACTTACTAATTGAACATGCACTAAAAATAGAATCTTCATTTGTTTTTCTATTGCTCCCCACTTCTAATATACCGCAATCTTCTGTTCCACTGATTTCACCGCCCTCAAGCAATGTGATACTTAAACCTTGCACATTATAGTGTTTCATTCGTTCTTCAATATTGATGTTTTTTAATTTCATATCTATCCCCCTTGTTAGTATTATCAAATAAATTATAACACGAATGTATGTTCTGTTTTATATCTTTGTAAAATAAATAAAGATAATTTAATAGATGTAGGGCAGGAGTCATCATACCGCTTAACGATAAATCAACCTTTTGCTTTAACATAGTCTAATACAAAAACCATTATTTTCCTATTGATATTCATTAAACACTCCTACTGCCTAGTAACTTTAAAGGTACATTTCTCCATACGATTGATTACAATAAAAAAGGCAAGATTTCAAATGAAACCTGCCCTGTTGTTTAGGATATAGAAGTAAAACAATTGGTTGTTTATTTAGCTAATATCGCAAGAACCGTTTCTAAAATAACATTCACACCTTTTTCACAATCTTCCCACGATGTAAGTTCGTTTTCACAATGGCTTTTCCCATTCACACTTGGAACGAAAACCATCGCAGTGGGGATATAACTAGCTATGAATTGAGCGTCGTGACCAGCTCCACTTACCATCCTTTTGTAGGAATATCCCAATGAATTAGTGGATTGTTCCAACAAATCGCAAAGTGACTCATCAAACCAAACGGTGTCGCGACCCCATAACTTCGTGGCCTTAACTTCGCAGCCATCGTTCGATCCTGACTGTACAAGTCCTTTTATTATATCTTCTACCCGTTCAATAACTTGTTGATTCTTATGTCTCGCTTCAATCGTAAAAACCACTTTATTTGGGATGACCGTATGAATATTAGGATACACATTTAGCCTACCCATAGTATAAACTAAATCATCATCAAGAAGACCCAACTTTTGAATGGCTTCTGTGACAAGACTATTGGTAGTAAAGAAGGCATCTTTTCTCATATTCATGGGAGTGGTTCCAGCATGATCTGATTCTCCAATCACTTCTATTTCATAGCAGACCATTCCAAGAACACATTCCACTACACCAATTTTCAACGCTTCTCTTTCAAGTATAGGTCCTTGTTCGATATGTAATTCTAAAAATGCTGTGGCCTCTTTTAGTCGTGACTCAATATCTCCTGCATAGCCAATTGAGTTTAACGCTTCTTCAAAAGTAGTCCCATTACTATCCGTTTTTTGTAGCATCGCAGTTTTTTCGAATTTCCCAGAAAGGACGCCTGAAGCCATCATAGAAGGTTCAAATCTTGCTCCCTCTTCATTAGTGAAATTGACAATCATAATTGGGACTTCTGGTTTGATATTATTATCGACTAAGGTACGAACCACTTCCACCCCAGCAGCCACTCCTAGAATCCCATCGAATCGTCCACCTTTTTTCACGGTATCCATATGAGAACCCATAACGATTGGCGGCTTGTTCTCCACGCCTGCCAAAGTCGCGTAAATATTGCCCATGTCATCAACTTTAATCGACATTCCCAACTCTTCACAGCATGAAACAAAATAGTCTCTAACTAAACGGTCTTCTTCCGTCAATGACAGGCGCGTAACTCCATTATTTTCAGTACGTCCGAAATCCGCAAATTTCTCAAGCGAATCACTTAACCTTTTACCATTAATCAGTAGCTTCTGTTTTTTCATAGTGCCATATCTCCCTTCGAAAAACTCGGATTGTTATTTATCTTTATTTTCGGATTATTCCTTCTATTATAACTCCACAAACTGTTACACTCATTAGACAAAAGGTTAATTGTTTACACTTTTTTTTATACCTTTTATCTATTTCCATTGGTTTAAGGGATGAAAGGAAAATAAAAGAGAGAAAAAGCTGATATAAATCTGCTCTCTCTTTCTTAACAAGAATTTCTAATTTTTCATTTTTCCCAGAAGACCGATTGTCAAATACTGCTTATCTTCATTGAATTCCCATAACCAATGGCACAAGGAAAATTCTCGACGATCCACTTTTCCCATATAATCCTGTATGGCAAGTAAAGCGGCCCCATACCCGACATTGGAAGCTAATGAAAAAATAGCGTTAATTCCTTGATTGGTAGTTTGTGTATATTCAGGTTTCATCTTCAAAATATCGGTCCATGTGATATAGAAGCCTTTTGTAGTACAACATTTGAAAGCTAAATTCTGTAAATTCAGGACAATTTGATCTCTTACATCCAAAAATCCATCTTTAATTCTGATTAGTTCCATTTGTTCATAGTTGTGTTTATTTTTTTCAAGAGTATCTACCGCCCAATTATAAAACAATTGGGTATAAATTGCCGATGTTGCGAAAACATCAAAAGAACCAATGTATTCAGCGAATTCTTTATGTATGATTTCTGATAAATGCTCATTCGTTTTCAATAGGTATTCTAAAACATTCTCGATCCCTTCACCGTTCAACAACATAGAAGTCAGGGTTTGTTCGAAATTCACTTTCCCCAACCCGGTTACATCAAATTCAACTAGTTGAATTTTGCATTGAGTACTTTCTGAGAAGTTCTTGATTCCATTTATCATGCTTTCTTTATCTATATCGAATAAATAAATCGAGTTACATCTGGTAGCCAGATGATCTAAATCCAAATCATCACAATTGCCCGCTCCAATAATTCCAATCTTATCAACCGAAGCTTGTTTTGAAAAAACGGTATCGAATAATCCTGTTACCTGTTCACGATGTTTGGCCCATTTAGTTCTTCTAAATTCTTCCCGATTATGATTCATTTCCCTTTGAAAGGTTTCCAAGACTATCTCTCCTTATGAGGTACTACTGATAAAGTCATTGTATCAAAAGATTGCTTTATTGTAGAGGTTTCAGAACAGAAGAAAAGTGTTTTAAGCACTGTGTCATGATGGTTCATAAAATATAGTTAAGTTTTGTGTTTTACCAATGTTAGAATATAATGAAAATAAAAGAAATGGAAAACGGAGGAATACCGTGAGTAAGACGAAGAAAATTTTATTGATTTTACTTATAATTTTTCTATTTATTTTGGCCGGAATAGTCATTTTGATGTATTCTTTCACACAGGGTATGAAAGGCGACGCTGATGAAGTAAAGAAAGTCCGAGTTCAAGCTGAACAATATTTAGAGCGAAAATTTAAGAATGAAACGAAAATTTACGATGTGTTGTATGATAACATGGGCAACTTTGAGGAGTTTGAATACGCAGCTAAAGTTCGAGAGGCAAAGTCCGGTACGGACTTTCTTGTGTATTCTAACGTTCATACAGGAAAAATGGCAGATTCCTTTATTTCAGCAAAATGGAGAGACGATTCAGAAAAAGAACTGAAACCATATTTTGAAGACAAACTAGGAAATCTTAAGCTATCTAAAGAAATGAAAAAAATAACCGATAGTAACAACTATGATGAAATCAAAGCTAAAATAGGAAATTCTAATGAGTTAGTTGTACTCTATGAAAGGGAGATTGGAAAAGAGCTAAATATTGACCCTAATAACCCAATAAGCTATAAAGAGTATGACGTAGCACCAACTGTCCTATTTACCATTCATCGTAAAAAACGGGATACAGATGAAAATGATTTTAAAGAGATTATCCATTCGATTAAAAACGATGATGTCCTAAAGCATGGTGAACTTATTGTAAGTTATATCAGCACGGATGGTGTGCCTTTGGAAGATGATGAATGGCGAAAGACGTTTTAATTTGAACCTTATGATTCCGTAACGAAAGAAAAGACACTAATATGATAACAGTGTCTTTTTTATATGCGTTTTTAGGAAAAGTCAAAGAATCATATAATCTCTTTATTTGACACCAATTCAAATTTATCTTTCGTTTTTCCTTTCATGCTGTTGGCAACCAGTACGCATAACATACCGAAGATAAATAGACCAAGGAAGAAGAACCAAGCTACCCGATAGCTTTCAGTGAGATCATAGATCAAGCCAGAAACAATGACACCCAATGACCCTGCTGCGACAAAGAAGACCTGTACGATTCCAAAAATCGCACCAAAATCTTTGCTTCCAAAAATATCATTTGTCATGAAAGGCGGCCCTAATGTTGAAATGACCACACTGAACCCAAACGCAATGGCAAATACATAAGCGAAAGCTTGTCCCTTTGCCAAAAGAAGGGATACCATAGCAATTGACATGCATATTCCTACATAGATTGCTCCTCCAGCAGTTCCGAACTTATCCAATACAGCACCTAGAATCAATTTTCCCACTGTGTTTGCGAGAGAAAGCAGACCAAAAATCGTGCCGGCAAAGATGGCTGGATGACCAATGTCTATTAAATAAGCGGGAATATGCATCTGTACGCCGCCTGCTACCAATGCGAAACAAACGATTCCTAGCACAAAGATCCAAAACATAGCTGTCTTTTTCGCTTCGCCCATCGTTAAGCCGCTCTTTTCTGTTTCTATATTCTCCGTGGACTTCATTTTATCAGCACCAAGTGGAACAAGTCCTTTTTCAGAAGGGGTTTTCTTGGCAAAGAGTAAGACAAAAGGCAGTGTTAAGACAATGAGCAGAAGTCCTGCTATAACATAAGCGGTCCTCCACCCATAGTTTGTGATGATGGTAGTCAGGACAGGGCTAAGCACAGCAGCTCCTATTCCAGAACCCGCAAAGGCAAAACCCATGGCCTTTCCCTTTTTCTCATAAAACCAGTTCGTTACCATGATCGATATGGGGATATTCGAAAAACCAGCCACACAGATACCAATCATAAATCCAACAATGCAAAAGTATAAAGCCGAATTGGCTAACGAGTATGACATGAATCCCAAGCCTGCCACCACTACACAAATGGACATGATCAATCTCATATTCCCCTTAGCCAATAGCCTTCCCATGAACGGTGAAGCTACTGCCACGCCTAGACCTGCAATCGAAAGGGCAATGGAAAAAGTCGTCCTGCTTATCCCTAAATCTTCAGTGACTGAAACCATGAATAAGCTGTGTAACGAATTTATTATGGAGTATGCGGCAAACATTATAAAGAAGCCACATAATACAATATACCAACCATAGAATACACCTTTAGCTCCTTGTTCCATATAAGACCGCCTTTTCTTTTCCTATGACTTTCAAGCTTACCCGATATCGATATAGCATGTTTTCTCACGTGTAAATTCTAAAATCGAATCCACACCGTATCCGCTACTTTTTTGCCCTCCAAAAGGTAATTCAGGACCTACTGTCCGGTATGTATTGACCCAGACATTTCCAGACTCTAATTTACGGATCATCCGGTGTGCTCGATTCAGATTTGTCGTCCAAACTCCAGCTCCAAGTCCATAAGACGTATCATTGGCCATAGCAATCGCTTCCTCTTCTGTATCAAAAGGGATTACCGTTGCCACTGGGCCGAATATTTCCTCTTGGCAAATTCGAAGTGAATTGCTAGTCACCTTGATCAATGTCGGTTCAACCCAGTATCCTTCCGCTAAATGGGGTAGATCCGGCAAAAGATGATGTCCACCATGACGACCGCCGAGGATAATTTCTCCACCTTCTTTTTTTCCTAACTCTATATAAGAGCACACCTTTTCATAATGTATGCTATTAGCAATCGGTCCCATCGCACTTTCTGGATGCATAGGATCCCCTAGTTTATTATAATCGGTCATGACTTCTTTCATTTTAGTAATCATCTTTTCAAAAATCGACTTCTGTATAAGGATTCTCGACCCACCTACGCATAATTGACCAGCGTTTCCAGTGAAAATTCCGTTGAGTGTAACCCCTTGGGCCGCTTTTTCAAGATCAGCATCCTCGAATACGATATTAGGGGATTTTCCACCCAATTCAAACGTCATCGGTTTTGGATTACCTGCCGTTGATTGGGCAATTGCTCGGGCTGTAGCTCCAGATCCCGTTAAACTAACTTTATTTACAAGTGGGTGGCTAACTAATGTGTTCCCAACTTCCACTCCATCCCCTGATACCACATTCAGTGTTCCAGGCGGAAGAATTTCATTAATTATTTCACCGTACCTCAATGAAGAGACAGAGGCCAGTTCTGATGGTTTTATTATGATGGTATTTCCCGCAGCAAGCGCATAAGCTGCTTTAACAGTAAAAGTAAAAAGAGGTGAGTTCCAAGGAAGGATTCCAACTATGACCCCATATGGTTCACGTAAAGTATAGCCAACACTTGTTGATCCCAATTGAACAGTTTCTCCCTTACTCCCAACAGCTGTCGCTCCTGCTGCATCGTACCAATAACTCGCTAAGCTTGGTATGAGTCCATAGGTCGTTTCCCTAATCACCCAACCATTATCCCTTGTTTCTAACTCGGCCAACTCTTCGCCATGTTGAACGATCAAATCACCAATTTTCCTCAAATAATCTGCGCGCTCTATAGCAGATAGAGAGGACCACCCTTCGAAAGCGTCTCGAGCTGCCATTACTGCCGCTTCAGCATCCTCAACCGTACTGCAAGGAATAGTGGCCCAAACCTTTCCAGTCGAGGGATCGATACTATCTATCCGATTCCCCGAAGAAGAAAGAGTTTTATTCCCATTAATAACATTTTGATAATCTCTAATTTCATTTGCTATTTTCACGATTCATCGCCACCCTTTCTTATTAGGTGAAACACTTTAAACTGGAATTACAAACTCACTTTCTTCATACCAACCTAAAGCTGTTGCCGCTTGTTTATAAAACTGTTCTGAACGGCCTAAGTAATTTTCATAGAATCGGGCCCGCTTTACGAAAAGCTGGCAATCCATTTCTTCAGTAAAACCAATGCCACCATGAATTTGTATATTGTCAGCGGAGATACGAATAAAGGCATCCGTTGCAAATATTCGCGCACAGGCAATAGCTTGGATACGATCGGCTGCCTGACTTTCCAGGGCCCAATTCGCATAATATGCCAGGGACCGAGCTGTCTCCAAGTCCGTTTTCATATCTACTATTCTGTGTTTGATAGCTTGGAATCTTCCGATGGGCTGCCCAAATTGTTCACGAATTTTTGCATACTCGGTAGCCATCTCGACTACTTTCTCCATCGCTCCCACAATAACAGCCGAAAGAGCGGCATTGAAGGAAAGTAACCCCTCTTGGAGAATATCCCAGCCCTGGTGGAGCGTTCCGATCATTTGATTTCTTGGAATTTTAACGTTACTAAATGTAAGCTCTCCTAAGCTGCGCGTCTCATCCATGTTTCTTTGGCGTTGGATGGTGAGGTTGGGATTAGTGCGATCGACAATAACTAACGAAATCCCTTCTGTACCTTTACCAGTATCTGTACGTACCATTACGATAAAATGATCGGCTAACTCGGCATCTGGAACAAGCGATTTTACCCCATTTACTATCACTTGATCATTTTCTACTTTTGCAGAAAGGTTAATTCCAGAAGGACTGTAACTTCCACCCTCCTCTAACCATGCAAGAGAAAATGTTTTAGTCCCATTCGCTATATTAGGTAGATAGTTTTCTTTTTGTTCATCCGTACCGAATTTTTCTAATAAGGGAACAGCCAATGCACTCGTTTCTAAATATAGCCCAGGTAATAACGAACGACCGGATTCTTCAAGTACAGGTATGAGATCCAAAGGTCCTAAACCCATTCCTTCATATTCTTCTGAAATATTAATGCTACTACAACCTAGTTCAGCCATCCCTCTTTGAACACCTTGTAATGGTGCCAAACTACCCTTGATGAATTCACGAGCCGTTTTTGTTTGACCTGCATCATCTAAATACTTTCGGACATATCCCCGAAACATCTCTTGTTCTTGATTTAAAGAAAAATCCATTTTTCATCACCCCTATTTAGACTTAGCGTCCCATATCCTTTGGTAAGCCTAGAATTCTTTCAGCAATTGTATTTTTTTGTATTTCACTCGTTCCACCGCCAATTGTCTGGCCGAATGAATAAAGGTAATTATCTTGCCAATAAGACTGACCTGAAATGGCATCTTCTTTCCAGAGAAGGCCTTGATGACCTTGTAAGGAAATTGATTGAGAAAGCAAGTCCTTGGTAAGTTCGCTTACCAATAACTTATCCATGGAACCCTCTGCTCCTGGATGACCATTCTTTAATGTCTTGGTCAAATTGCGATAATAGTTTAATAGCGAACCACGGGAACGAGTATATAAATCTATCATTGTTTTACGAACAAGCGGATCCTCCATTAACGGCTTGTCATCCTCTTTCAGTTCTTTTGTCAATGATACAAGGTCATTAAATTGCTGTTCCAAAGTGAAGACCTGTGCTCCAATACCTGTTCTCTCATGCATAAGAAGAGCAATTGAAACCTTCCATCCTTCATCCACTTCTCCAACTATTTCAGCATCGTATGCAATTGCATCATTTAAATACACTTCATTAAAATCATGCTGGCCATCCATTTGAATGATAGGTCGGGTTTCCACTCCTGGTTGTTTCATATCCAAGAGGAACACCGTAATCCCTTTATGTTTCTTATCAAAACGATTTGTTCTAGCAAGTAAAAAGCAGCGATCCGCTAGATGCCCAAAGCTTGTCCATACCTTTTGACCATTAATGATCCACCGGTCTCCATCTTTTACTGCACTCGTTTGGAGAGCTGATAAATCCGATCCAGCATTTGGCTCGGAGTATCCTTGACACCAAACTTCCTCTCCTGTAAGGATTCTTTGGATATACTTTTCTTTTTGTTCTTCCGTACCAATTTGCATAAGAGTTGGTGCCACCATATTAAGCCCTACATAGTTTACAAGAGGCGGTGCTTTAACCCGAACCATTTCCTGTTGATAAACAATTTCTTCCATCAATGTAGCTTCCCGGCCACCATATTTTTTCGGCCAAGCTATTCCAGCCCAGCCACCTTCATATAATTTCCTTTGCCAATCCCTTAAGAAAGCGGCATATTCACGTTCATCCTTGGAAACTTGATTAGATCCTTCTAACCAACCTTCAGGTAAATTCTGTTCAAGCCAAGTTCTTAATTCATGGCGAAATTCTTCTTCCTTCGCTGAAAATGAAAAATCCATTGTACTTTCCTCCCCTTCTAGCAGTCATCGTTTGTTTCTTTATGCTTGGATCCATTGTGGCAAGGAACGGTCTTCGGTCATTTCCTTCCAGATCATCTTGACCGGCATTCCTATCTGAACATCTTCGGTTGGACACTGTAGAATATTCCCGATTAATTTAACATTAGGCAATTTATCCAATTCAACAATCGCAATGATGAGTGGTAAATCATCTTGGAATCCTGGTAGAAATGGACGATAGGAAATGATATACGAATAAACTTTCCCGTTTATGTCACTACCTTGACTTTCCCAGCTTAGTTCCGTACTTCCGCATTTTGCACAACTTGGTCCAGGAGGATGCGAATATTCCTGACAGCTATTACACTTTTGTAGAATGAGTTCATGACGATCTGCCCCATCCCAATATGGGGTATTATCTTGGGTTTTTACCGGAATTGGTTTTTGGTATTCCATCTTTTTCCCTCCTAGTTTCTAAGAATCATTGCGCCGGCGATATCAGGACCAGCCCAGCCAGTACATATACCTATTTCACAATTTTCCACCTGGCGATCTGTCCCTTTATATTCATGTCGGACTTGTCGAACAATTTCCAAAACGTTATTCATCCCATGTGTATAGCCTTCTGATAACATTCCTCCAGCAGTATTCGATGGTAATTTCCCACCCATGCGCAAGTTTCCTTCGGCTACAAAATCCCCTACTTCACCTCGTGGAGCGAATCCATAAGCCTCTAATTGACGTAGCACCACCCAGCTATAACAGTCATAAATGGACGCAACCTGTATATCTTCGGGTTTAACCCCTGCCATTTTATAAACTTCAGGTGCAACATAGTCAGAAGCTACTTCATCTAAGTTGTTCCAATAATGGGCATGTGACACACATTGCCTTGCAGATAAGCCCATGATGTAGACTGGTTTAGATTTACCATTTTTAGCTCGCTCTGCTGAAGTGACGATGATTGCATTTGCTTCGTCTGATTCCATGCAGAAGTCGTGCTTATTAAACGGATAACTTAAATATGGTGTATTTTTATATTCTTCCATAGTTAAAGGTTTTCCGTAAAAATACGCCTTTGGATTTCTTTGGGCATGCTCATAAAAGCTCGTACAGACATGACCAAGATGCTCCTGGGTCAACCCGGTTTCATGCATATGACGAGTGGCAAAAAGTCCGAACCACTGTGATGGGCTACCCGCTCCGTAAGGAATGATAAAGCTTCCACCTTCAATGGCCGATTGGAGCAGATTCACATCCCAACCTCCCCCGCCCATTCGGACGCCAGATCTCCCATTCATAGAGCGGTAGATTAATACCGTATTTAATTGCCCTGTTTCAATTAGACCAACAGCATCAGCAATTAACATCTCCGTACTGCTTCCTCCACCCATGATATCGTTTACATATTTCGGACGAACCCCTAAATACGTGGCTAACTGATGTGAAGTGCAAGAATCATGTTCGGAATAACTCATGAATCCATCAATATCTTTCGCTTGAAGACCAGCATCATTCAACGCTGCCCGTGCTGCATCCAATGCCAAATGAAGGGGCGTTGTTCCAGAATTCTTGGATCGTTCACTTTCCCCTACTCCGACAATGGCGTAGCGATCTTTTATACTTCCCATAAAAAAGCCTCCTTTTGATTGTTAAAAACTGATCCTATTGAAATTGCAAGATGACTTGACCTGATCCCACAACATGCTCTGGTTCTTTTTCTGCAATAAGATCCAGTTCTACAAAGCGTTTCCCCTCTTCTTCATACACGTTGTTCACAAATGCTGAACAGGTAATTTGGTCTCCTGGTAAAGTCATAGCACCGAATCTCATTTTAAAGTTAGATGGCACTGCGATATCTCCTGCCAAGTTCATTACATACTCTCCTAGAAAGCCCATGACTAGCATTCCGTGAGCAATCACCCCTTGCATTCCTACTTTTTTAGCAAAGTCATCATCTGTATGAAGCGGATTGAAATCACCTGAAGCACCTGCATATTTGACTAATTGCACTTTTGTTACACTTGGCTTGGTGAGTGACTTAAGTCTTTGTCCTACTTGTAAGCCTTCATAATTCAGCATTTCCTTTTCCTCCCTCATCGGAACTCTTCCTTTTCCCTGGACGACTGTAATACGACTACTCATTAAAAACCTTATAATCCCGCTTAAACTGTAGATGATTTGGCTTTTAAAGGCCTATAGATAATGTTCGTACGGCTTATCACAACCAACTTACCCGATTCATCTTTCATTTCTGTGTCGAGGACCACGAACTGCATCGGTCCTTTTTTCCCTTCACGTTCATACACATCAGAGACCTTCATCTGGCAATAAAGTTTATCCCCCGGACGAATCGGGCGTTCATAGATGAATTCCTGTTCACCATGCAGCATTCTTCTTTGATCAAGCTTTAGGTCCAAGCTCTCTCCACTATCTTGCCCTATGGCTATAGGAAAAGTGGGAGGGGCAATAATGCCTCCATATATCGTTTTTGTAGCATACTCTTCATCCACATATAAAGGATTGGAATCACCGATTGCCTCTGCAAATTGACGTATATGCCTTTTTTCGACTTCAAATACAAATTGATTTCCAGTTAAACCCTTTAAATAATCCAACTCCATTGTTTGCTACCCCCTAATCGTTGTTTTCACTTCTGCTTCGTTACCGATAACAAGCATCGCATCTGCTGCTTTAATTCCATCTCCATAAACTATTAGAGGATTTATATCCAGCTCCTTGATGGAATCTTTATGATCAGTAACCAAGGCGGAAACCTTTAGTAGTACATCAATGATGGATTCGATATGAACGGGTTCTTTTCCACGCGCTCCTTTGAGGATGGCTTTCCCCTTAATCTCTTCAATCATTTCAAGAGCATCTTTTCTCGAAAGCGGTGCAACTCTGAGCGAGACATCTTTAAAGACCTCTACAAATATTCCTCCTAGACCAAACATGATAACAGGGCCAAAAACCGGGTCATTATTAGCCCCTATGATTACTTCCACGCCTTTCGGGAGCATTTCCTGTACGGAAATTCCATTGATTCTAGCGTCTGGTTTATACTTCAGTGCATTACGGGTTATGTCAGCGAAAGCTTCTATGACTTCCTGTTCGTCTGTCACATTCAGTCGAATGGCATCTGCCTCTGTTTTATGCGGAATATCAGGGGAGTCCACTTTCAAAACGACTGGGAATCCTATTTTTGTTGCATAATTAGACGCTTCTTCAGCTGTATTAGCTAAAAACCTCTTAGTAGTTGGGATTTGATAATGATCCAATATAGCGGTTGCTTCTGCTTCACTCAGTGTCTTTCCAGCAGGCAATAGTCTTTCTATCTCTTGCTTCTCTATCAACTTAGGTATCTCAAGCTGCTCAAATGCATTTAATTCCTTGTTTTTTCGATAATATTCACTGTATTCGACTAATTTAGCAAACCCCCTGATAGGATTTAAATTACCCGGCACCACGGGAATACCATTTTTAACAAGCTCTTCTATACCTTGAGGGATTGACATTCCTACCAGCGGGAAAGAGGTAATGAATATAAATTTGTCTGAAGCTTTACAAAGATCTATGAACTCTTTCAACAAGGGATGATCGGCATCCCAATAATTAGGGAATTCAGTAAAGATAATATTATCCACTTCAGGATCTTCAATAAGGGCCCTTAATGGGGCGATAAATAATTCCGGATTGGAAACAGAGGCAGCAGCTGTTAAATCGACCGGGTTGGAAGCGCTTGCAAAAGTCGGGATTTTAAGCATGATTTTTTCCTTTGTTCTTTCACTTAGAGGGATGATAGTGAGACCATTTGCTTCACAACGGTCTGCTTCGTTTATTCCCCTCCCACCAGAACTCGTGATGATTACCGTATTTCTCCCGCTCGGCAATTTATTAGAGAGAAAAAGTTTAGAAAAAGAAATAATATCCTCATAATCATCAGCCCTTACGATGCCTGATTGCTTAAAGAAAGCGTCATATATTTTATCCGATCCAGCGAGTGAGCCAGTGTGGGAGGCGGCAGCTCTGCTTCCAGCGGTACTGCGACCTGTTTTCATGACAATGATCGGTTTATTCTTGTCCAATGCTTGCTTAGCCAAATCTCTTAATTTATCTGGATTTTTAGCCCCTTCTAAGTATCCACTGATTATACTTACCTTTGGATCATGAACCATATATTCCACTACGTCAGCAAACTCGGTTTCCATTTCATTTCCCACACTTACAAAATAATTAAAACTAAGATCATTCTGGGCAGCTGCCATATAGGTTAAAACACCAAACGCCCCGCTTTGTGAGACATATCCAACACCTCGTTGACCATCTAAAGGAACTGATAAAATCGCTGGTGAAAACGTTCCTATTAACCCGTTAGACAAATTGACTAAACCAACGCAGTTAGGGCCAATTATTCGGATACCATTATTCCTAGCAATCTCAGTGAGAACCTTTTGTTTTTCTATTCCTTCTTTACCAGTTTCAGAAAAACCGGCAGAAAAAATGATGGCCGCTTTAACATTCTTTTTTCCACATTCCTCTAAACCTTGCTGAACTTGTTCAGCACTCAAACAAAAGATGGCCAAGTCTATATCATTTGGGACATCCGATAAAGATGGATAACACTTTAAGCCTTCGATTTCTTTTGCTTTAGGATTAATGGGGTAAATCTCACCGATAAACTTACCATCTAAAAGGGTTTTGACTTGTAAATTTCCAATTTTGAATTTCGTTGCAGAAGCACCGAGTATAGCTACTGACCTAGGATTAAATAAAGGATCGAGCGATTGATTTGAAAGATTTAATTGGTTTTCATTAATCATATATTCTCCCCCAACCTCGTAATGTATAAAGTATTTCTCTGGTTTTATCTTACATGTAGAGAAAAAATGATAAGAAAATTAACTATTACTAAATTCATATAAACATTAGGAGGTAAATTTATTTAAAACAGTTAGCAAACCTTTTATACAACAAGGGATTCAAGATCTTTCAAAAAAAATATTGTTCTTTATAACCCCGACATCCCTTGTGGATAGCCCCGACAACTGAACAAGATAAACGCATAACTTTTTTTCAGGAAAATAAAAAAAGGAACCCCCTAAAAAGAGACTCCTAAAAAATCTTTATATATTACCAGCCTACTGCTTTTCATGTTTTTCCAACCATTTAAGCATTTTCATCCGAATTTTATTGGATGGAATTTTTATTCCTCTCTCAATATTACTCACATAAGGAGCGGAAACTTCCAGTTCTTCTGCCAATTGAAATAAAGTAAGATTAAGATTTTTTCTGGTCATTCTTATGAGCTCACCTAATTGTTCACTTTTCTTTTGGTTAGTAGATTTAAGTTGCCCATGATTGCCTTCTATTTGAACTTTTTGTTTTTTCTCGATTGAACGGTACTGATCCTTAATAATTTCAGGGGGTTCTATTAATATCATAGAATTTAACCATATATTTGCCCACCCCTTAAAATCGGCAATAGATTCGTCCCACTTCTCATAATGCCATGAGGCGATGACGCCATCTTCAAGTAATATGTCCAGTGCCTTTTCGAAACGTTCCCTAGTACGTGATGGTGTACGGGTATTCAGCTTTTCACCGATTGCTTCCAATAATGTACTTGTTTTATTCGGTTGCAAGAAGGTTCCTTTTCTAGCTTGTGTCCTCCAACGCCAACTTAAATATCTTGTAAGTCGTTTCTCCCAAAGCTGTTTATACGGATTATATTGCAACGCTTTAATTGAAAGAAGTGCAACTTGCCTTCCAGAACCATTCAAGAATTTAGCGAAAACTTCATCAATTGTAAACGTTATCTTTTTTTTGCATGTTTTTTCAGAAATAGAGTATTCTTCACCCATATGATTTTTAAAAATAAATGTCCGTCCTTGTAACATTGTATGGACAGGTTTACCTTTTTCATAGACGACGGATTTATGGATGTTAATCCATATGCTTTGAATATTTGTAAGCGATTTCAAGATTTGCTCTCGTTGCTTTGCTTCATATCCCCCTCTTCGCCCATCTCCACCAAGTTTTGGTTTTAACCCTCTAATGGAAAGTAAATCATTCAAATAAATTTCTATAATATCTTCGTTATGCCTGGCCTTAGATAAAAAAAGGCTACAAAGTGCATCGAATACATCCACATCCGCGTCCGACAATAACTGTACTTGGTCCCATGCTTCCTCGACTAGACTCTGATTGAGATGTAAGGAGTGACTGGCTTTAGGTATAATTTGTATAAAACCTTCCGTGTTGCCTCTTAAGATAGGAGTGGATGGCCAGGGGGTCTTTCCGACTTTTTGAAAGTTCTTTTTATAAATGGCGTCTCTGACAGATTGATACGGAGCATTATTCATCACCAGTAGATGATCATGGATAGTAAAACTTGAAGAGAAATCCCTGATATTAGTTAATAATAAATCAGCTGTAGGACAGAAATCTTTTTTAAAACAAAGAAGCTCCTCTATTCTTTCAATAGAACAAGATTCTAAATTGAACTGAATGATGATTAATTTAACCCATTCTTGTACATAACCATTTACTAGATATATCATTTTCGATACAAAACCGGTTTCTTTAGCAAAATTATTAGTAAGATGATGATAGAATAATTTATTCAGTTCATCATCATCAAGACTTTCCAGCTCATTAAAGCCTATTAAATTGAGTATTTCTTCAAGAACCCATTCTTTTATTCGAAGCCTAAACCAGCTGTAAAAATCATGCCAAACAGACTCCTTAGCCAAGAAAGTATCTTTTTTCAATTTATTTTCCATTTGATAAATGGCATCTTCAATTAATTGTTTATCATATAAAATAGTGTCACTTTTTGAAGCGATTTTTTCATATCTACTTATAAGGTAAAAAACAATATTTTGGGCTATTTGCGAAATCGTTTCATTTCGTGCGGCAACCCTTAACTTGAAAAACAGTTCTTCATTTTCCTTATACGCCTCTTCCCAAATTACAAAAGATGTATTCATGCCCTCTTTGAACATTTGAAAACCAGTCGAACCTTTTAGCTTATGTAGTTTGAAAGTTTTATTAAAATCATAATATTGGTTGTTTGGTTCATAAATGCAAAGTACCAAAAAGTTCTTTATTTTATCTGACCAGGGGAAACGATGCATAGTACCATCCGATTGGCTAGATGATTCCATTGTTAGGTTTTCCATACCGTGTATATTTTTCTGCATGAAGACCTCCTATTTTACTTAAGCCGTTATTTACTATTAATAACAAGAAGTCATATAAAAAATCCTAATTATACCTTACACTTTATATTCCATAAAAATATTTTTTCTCCTTCATTTGAACGATGTAACTTACACCTGAGACCACAACAACTTTTAGGATACTAAAGGGAAAGGTAAGCAGAACTAGTAAGAAATCATACTCTGGAAACTCTTACTTAGTGACATGAAAACTTTGTAAGAGTTTCTGTTTATACAGTTTTAGTTTTGATAAAAGTATACCCTTCCACCATGTTGTTCCATCTTTACATTCCCGATAGACTCCAAATAAACCAAATTTGTAATAGTTTGGATAAAAGCAGACATAGAGCGGTGAAGTGAGAGTTCTTTACCGTATATGATTTGAGACACTTGATAGGCGCTACTTCCTTGTTCAAGAATTGATTCATATACCTGCTTCCATCTCTTCTGGTAATGTATCTTCATATCTTCAATTCGTCTTGATAGGTTTGTTATTGGTTCACCATGTCCTGTAAGTACAAATCGGGTAGGGTATTCTTTGATTTTATCAAGGGAGTGGAGATAATCCTTTAATGGATTATCTCCAATGCTTTGGGACATAACAATTGGATTTATATCATTCAAAATATGATCGCCTGCTAAGAGAATCCCATTTTGATGATTATAAAAGCAAAAATGATCTGGAGAATGTCCTGGAGTCCATATCGTTTCAAAGATTGTATCTCCAAGTTTAATTTTCTCATGATCTTCAAAGAGATGACTAGGTTCGAATTCATAGGATTTCATCCTATTAAATTCATTATCCTGATTCGTGGAAGTAGGTAGCCCATGTAAATATAGTAAGGATGTATGCGAAGTGGATGATTTTTGCTCTTCGAAGGACGTTCTTATCCTTAGCAACTCTTCATAACTATTTGCTGACATCCATACTGGCATGTTGAATTGCTTCTGAAACCATCCAGCTAAACCAACATGGTCTGGGTGACAATGTGTCAATACCAGCTTTTTTACTGGTATGTCTTCTGAAAGCACTTTAGTCCATAACATTATGGCTTCCTCCGTGTAATCCCCAGTATCAACTATTGTTAAACCATCCTCCCCTTTTATTAAATAGGAATTAACATGCCCCATATCATAGGGAATGGGTACTTTTAATTGATAAATTTGGTCAGTCATCCTATTAATCATTCTTACACTCCCTTCAACTAATTGAAGCGGTTCTATTTCAAAGGCAACTGGTCTAATTTATGCTTACCTAACCTTGACCGATCCACCATCTACCATAAGAGTTTGACCTGTGATATAATCGGCATCGCTACTTGCAAGAAACACTGCCGTTCTGCCAATATCGTTCTCACAATCACCCAGCCGCCTAAGTGGAATGGTTTCTATCATCTTGTTATAAGAGTTGAGGTTGTTTTCATGCCAGCGTTCGATTCCGGGTGAATTTGCTAAAGGGGAAATTATATTGACATTGATGCCATACCTTCCCCATTCATTAGCTGCCACACGAGAAATCGCACGAATGGCTTCTTTAGCTGCCGCATATGATGTTTGTTTGCTTAATCCTTCAAGCCCTGCTCCAGAAGCAAAATTAATGATTTTCCCTTTAGACTCTTTTAAATAGGGCAAGGCACTCCTCATTAAAATATATGTTGGCCAAAATCCTGTATCAAATGATAAATCCATTATTTCCTCAGTCGTTTCTTCAAAAGTCACATTTTTTGAAGCATGAGCATTATTTACTAATATATCCAATTTACCGAAATATTCAATTGTTTTCTCTACTAAGTTTGGTAAAACGGTTCTATCTGTTAAATCTGCTTGAATATATTTCGCCTCACAACCTAATTCTAATAATTCTCTCTCAGTATTTTTTCCTTTTTGTTCATTCAAACCTACAAATAATATAGATGCTCCTTCTTTCGCAAAAGCATGACAGATTCCTCGTCCAATACCTGATGATCCACCAGTCACTAAAGCCACTTTATCTTTTAATCTCATACTCTTCTCCTCCTATAGTTCTAAATGGTATTAATATTATTGGCTGAAGATACTCTTCAAAGATAACCTCATCAATCTTCTAAAATATGGTATATTAATGTGATCAGGTATCTTTTATAAAACTAATAAAAGGACGGAGGTTTTGATTTATGTCTCACATGGTTCCCGCCGACCTAATAATTGAAAATGTTTCGGTAATCACAATGGATCCGCTTTGTCCTTATGCCAAGGGAGTTGTCATATCAAACGGCAAGATACTAGAACTTATCCGACACGATGATAATAAAAATTGGCCATTAGCTCCTGGCGGTGAACGAGTCGATGGAAATGGAATGTCAATTTTACCAGGACTCATTGATGCCCATTGCCATTTGCGTGCTCAGATAAGTCAAAATCTCTCCGTTCCTTGTGGGCGAGAAGATGTAACAAACATCGAAGACATCATTCTAACCATTCGGGAACGCTCTAAGTCTCTTCCCGTAGGATCATGGATTCGCGCAACCGGATATGATTTTTTTCACCAAACAGATAAACGGTATCCGACACGTTGGGACTTAGATAAAGCTACTACAAATCATCCCGTTCGTTTACGACATGTGACCCGGCATGCTTCCATCCTGAATAGTAAGGCTCTCGAACTAGCGGGAATAGGGACAGAATTTTCCGAACCGATAGGAATCACTGTGGAACGAGATCCTGATACGAAAACTCCCACTGGTCTTATTTATGGAGGGGATGCTTGGTTATCCCAAGATGTGATTCCCCCTCTCACCTCCAAAGAACTGCATATCGGGGCACAGAATTTACAAACCAAACTACTTAGTAAAGGTATAACGTCGGTACAAGATGCTACTCCGACAAACAGTATATTTGACTTAAAGTTCTGGTCTAGGCAAATGGAAAGTGATTGGGTAATCGCGATTCAAATGATGACTGAAATGAAGAATTATGATATTATGAAAAATTTCCTTAAAAATAATAAAACGCTTGAATCTTCCAATGCATTGGAAATGGGACCAATCAAGGTCGTAATGGAATCTCTGCCACAACTGTATCCAGACTCCTTTGAACTCTCACGACTGGCTATCGAGGCTACTCTTCGTGGTGTGCCTTTGGCCATACACGTTGTGGATCCTGAAATGGTCTGGTCTGCTTTAGAGGCAATTCGCCATGCGACTGATCTATTTCCTCAAGAAAAAATCCAACATAGACTCGAGCACCTCAGCCTTTGCCCTGAAGCTTTTTTACCGGATATTTCAGAATTAGATATAATCGTAGTTACAAATCCAAGCCTGGTTCATGACCATGGCGACCGTTATCTTTCCGAGGTGGAGATTTCAGAACATAGTTGGCTATACAGAATGAATAGCCTACTTTCAAATGGAATCCCGATGGCAGCTGGTTCGGATGCCCCGGTCGCTACTTTTAATCCTTGGATTGGTATTCAAACCGCTTGCACCCGTGCTACTTCATCAGGGAAAACATTAGGGACGAGTGAAAAAACCTCACGTTGGCAAGCATTAAAATTGTATACGACTGGAGCTGCCTTAGCTGCTGGTTGGCAGAAAAAAAAGGGAATGATTCGGCCAGGTTTTCAGGCCGATATAATAGCATTAGATCAAAATCCGCTTACTTGTAAGGTTGATAGTTTAGTTGACATACATGTTCTTTGCACTTGGATACGCGGGATATTAGTTTATAAAAACTTGCTGCAGAAGAATAAACGCTGATTTATCAGTTTGTCACAATATTTAGACTATAGTATAATTGAACTATCTCTAGCTTATAAAAATAATTAAAGCCAGTTACATGCTCGTCTAAGAAAATAAGACAGAATAGATTAATGGAGGAATACATGTCTTCAAATAAGACCATACATCGATTAAGTACGGTAGATAATGCAATATCACTGCTCACTTTGTTTCTAAAATATGATTCTATAGGACTCGTAGATGTGGAAAGGGAAACTGGCATCAGTAAAACCGCTGCTTTCCGATTGGCTGCCACAATGGCAGATCGGGGATTTTTGGTCAAGGATTCGAAAACAAAGCGATATTATCCAGGTCCTATCCTCTTTCAATTGATTCGAAAATTTCAAGTGAACGATATTATTACCGTTTCTCAGCCGTTCATTCAGGAGCTGGCTAAACATACAACTGAGTCCATCTATTTATCTATTCGATCAGGAAATAAGAACATCTTCTTATTAGGGGTCAATAGCTCCCATCCCATGAAGGTTACAATTCCCTTAAATGATGAAATGGATTTATATTATAGCGCTACTGGTAAATTACTTATGGCATTCATGTCCCCGGATGATATTGATAACTATTTCAAAAGGACCTTTTTACATAATTCCACACCTGAAAATACGGTGTATCCTGAACAATTGAAAACTGAATTGACAAAAATCCGAAACGCAGGTTACTCCACCAGTTTTGGAGAATACGATTCTGAAACTGCGGGTATAGTTGCACCTATTTGGGGACTTGCTGATGAACCCGCCGCCACATTAGGAATATATCTACCTATGACACGCATGACACCTGAAAGAAGAGAAGAATTGATCAATCTAGTTCTCGATACCGCAAACAAGATTTCAATGGAATTCAGGAAGCATTAATCAATAAACACAAGTAGGAGATTTGTGTTTTAATCTCCTACTTGTGTTTATTCCAGGTACGCGCTATAAGTACTTTTTCCCTTGCCAGTCCCTCAGCTAATGACATATCCAAGCCATTAGTAACTAAGGACTTAATTACCCTTGATGAATTTGCTTTATGTTCAACAACTTTCCGCATATAGTCTACAGTGAACTGTATTAATTCATCCTTAGGCACAATACGGCTGATCATTTTCTTAAGATATCCTTCTTCTGCCGTAATTCGATGACCACCCATGGCAAAATCCAAAGCTAAGCCTTGATGTAGTAGTCTAGGAAGGCTCTGGGTGCCTCCTGCTGCAGGTATCATCCCCAATTGTGCTTCAGGTAAAGCCAATTTTGTGCCAGGAGCTGCAAAACGAAAATCACAAAGCATAGCCATTTCTAAACCCGATCCCACTGAAAATCCATGCAAGGCCGCTGCAATCGGCTTGGTCATACGACGAATTTCCTCCCATAAATCCCTTTGTAGCCTAACTTGCCGTTTTCTTAATACAGGAGGATGGGTCCCGAATTCAGTTAAATCTGCACCCGCACAAAACCCCTTTCCCGCTCCGCATAATACAGCAGCATCTATTGTCGGGTCATCTCGAATAGCCATAATTATTTCGTATAATTGGTCCCTCATTGCCACATTGAATGCATTTAAACGATCAGGACGATTTAATGTAATTAGAGCTATGGGTCCTTCTTTTTCTAAACGGACTACTGAATCGATAGATTCCATAAGCCACCCCTTTTACTAAATTCAATTGGTTGATTTTTATCATTCTCCTTTAAATTGAAGCGGGCGCTTTTCTAAAAAAGCTTGGACACCTTCCATTCGGTCATGGCTTGTTTGGAGCAACATATAAATGTCAAGTTCCAAACGGAGAGCTTGTTCCAATGGCAATTCACTGCCTCTTAAGAGACATTCCTTTGTAAATTGCATCGACAGAGTGGATAGTTTGGCTAGCCGCTTTGCTTCGTTACATGTTTCTTCCCACAAAGAGGCACTGCTTATCACTTTGTTTACTAGACCAAGTGTTAGTGCCTGGGATGCTTCTATCCTTTCTCCACCAAGTAACATAGACATTGCCGGACCTTTACCAATCAATCGCGGCAAACGTTGAGTAATGCCTCCAGCCGGAACGCACCCCCAAGTTACTTCTGGAACTGAAAAAAAAGCATTGTCCGATGCATACCTGATATCTGCAACACAAGCCAAACTTAAACCAAGTGAAGAACATTGACCATCAAGAGCGGCAATGATTGGGTAGGGTAAACGAGACCACTCTTCAATCGCTGCACTTGCTAGAGTAACAGTCCCATAGGATTCATTTTCTGGCACCACCGTTTCAAATGGAGCCTCTAACCCTATCGAAAAGTCGGAACCACTGGAACCGAGAACAATGACTTTAATGTCATTCATTTCAATAATTTCACGCGCAATGCTTTTTAATTCTTGTGACAGCTGTGAATTGAATTGATTTTGCCTTTCAGCGTCATTCAATATCACGTACACGATATGATCTTCAATCCAGACCTTAAGATAATGATATTTCAAAGTTTCAACCTCCTCCATATGAATGCGCTATCATGTAACATCCACAACGAATACATTGACACATGTATTGCCTTTCGTTTATTTCAAGTTAATGAAATGAATGAACAAGCTAACCGAACAATTCACTGACACGTGAATTAAGTTCTGGGGGCGGACACTTCGAAGCATTCCAACCTTTACTCTCCCAAGGTAAACCAAGTACAGGATCTCCACCAGATAAAGAAAAAGGGGTTAATAGACCTGAATTGACTATATCTATAATACTGTTCACATGTACAGGCTCTTTCTGCTTGGCGGGGATTTCACCATTAATCAGATAATCAGCTGTAAACTGACATGCTACCTCATATTGAGAAAGATCTATTTGTAATCCAGTACATTCGTTTTCCTTCCTTATCAGGGAAGCAACAAGGGCGAATGCACCATGGATACCTGCTCCTAAATCCGTTAAGGAAAATCCAGGGAGAAAAGGAATGCCATTAGAATAAGAAGTCATTGACGCCAGCCCAGACATGGCTTCCAGGGTAGGGCCATATCCTACAAAATCTCGATATGGACCAGTCTGGCCAAAAGCAGACAGAGATACAATTGCCAAGTCAGGTTTATACCTCCATAATTTCTCCTTAGTTAATCCAAAGTTGGCCATAACGCGTGGGCTGAAATTTTCTATGAGGATATCGCTTGTAGCAACTAAATCTAGAAATAGTTGATAATCTGACTCTAATCGTAAATCCAATTGAATCCCAGTTTTATTCCGATTCAGTTCTCTAAAAAAAGGGGACGATGCACCTTTATTTGACCGAATACCGTCCGGACGGTGGGGTGCCTCGACTTTAATAACCTCCGCACCTAAATCTGCAAACAATCGCGTGCAATATGGACCAGACCACATTCCTGTTAAATCCAAGATTCTTAATTCTTTCCAAGATGATATCTTCTTAGCATTACCAATCTCGTTTTTAAATGGTTTGGGGTTGGAGTTGATTTTCCAAGGTAGACTAATCCTCTTTGAATTCGACCAGAATTGACGGGCTGCTAGCTGGGTACAGTTTTTCACATCTTCAAGAGATTGGACTTTAGCAAAAGGCATCCGGAATGTTTGTCCTGTAAAGAACAATTCCTCCTGAGTCATTGTGCAAGTCCACTTCGATAAAGAATCTTCCAAACAATCACAGTCTGCAATTCTCCCTTTTGCATCAGACCATTCTAAGCGATGGGATATTCCTGCCCACTCCTCTAACAATTCCCACTTCTCATCCACTGGGGCTCCCACAAACGCCCAGCCATTTGCGGCAGGTAAGATAGCCATTGGACATAATGAATGGTGTCGGTTCCCTGATTTGCTTCTAGATGCCCCTGTTGAAATGTAATTAGAATAAGCTCCTTCTAGAGCACTAACGACAATGGTGAGCGCTTGCACCTTAACTAAGCGTCCCCGAGCTGTCCACTTTTTCTCCAAAAAGGCAAGCAATCCAGCAGTTGCAGCATGGGCTCCAACAAGATAAGAAGCAGGAAATCCCCCAATAACCAAAGGAGTTCTGGATGGTTCACCAGTTAAATCCATCCATCCTCCCATGGCTTGAAGAGCATGCTCTTCGTCCTGCTCTATATCTTGTGGAAAATCTATTCGAACACCAATACTACAGAACTCTGAATCAGATAGGAAGGTAGTTAGTTTTTGATCCAACATATTACATCCATGGCTATCCCACAATATGATATCCCACGATTCGCAAAGAAGACGATCCAATATTTTATCCAGGTCTTGATAATTCATAGCTTGCAAAACTTTTTTGTCGGTATCCCGAAAAGAAGAAATCGCTTGTGATTTCATCGACAACTTGGTAACTTGTGCTCCACTCACTGCAAGCATCCGGCCTGCGTATCCACCAGAAGGACCTTCTGTAAGTTCAAGAATCCGGATTCCTGTCAAGAGCTCGTTTTCCAATTTTTGAAACATCGCCTTTACACGCCTTTCTTCAATTTCCAATATCCGATGATTGTCTACTATTATTATTTCGCTTTTTTACCCATTGATTTTTCGTTTTACATTTTTTAAAAATAGCATTCAGATTTTTTTAATCAGCTGTGGGTAAGGCAACCGGGTTTTTCATATCCATATTTTTATTGCAGCATTGAATAGTTCCTTCTCCTGCCTTTATACATAGAATCTCAACTCCGCATTGCTTACATTCCATCCTTTTGCCAAGTTGGTTTGCCACTGATACTCACCTCTACTTATGATAGTATTTATTTTCCGACTATATTAGTTGATTTAATTAGTTTATTTACTATCCAGAGTTTTTCCACAACATTTCATATCTGCAGGTGCTGCCTTAATTACGATGAATTCGCTTTGGCATGTTACACAAACATATTTGCTTCCAATTTTAAGTGACAAATCCTCCACCTCCTACTTTTACCCGTTTAGGGAAAATTCTTATTTAATTTTTTTTCTTGCAGTCAACGGCTTCTCTCCGATAATATCCTTCTCTCTCAATGAAACGATATGTTCTTCCGTTAATTCCAAAATACCCTTTAACACGTACTCATTATGTTGCCCAAGTGTGGGGGCCGGAGTATGATGATCAAGGCGTCGTCCAGAAAACTTAACTGGCCATGTCGGGAAATCTTGTGTACCCGTGAATTCCCGGCTAACCGTTTGAAACATATCTTTTAGGTATGGGGCTTCGACTATCTCGTCTACATGTAGTACAGGACCTGCACTCACTCCAGAATTTTGCAGAAGATTTGTTATCTCTTCATTATTTAATTCCTTTGTCCAGTTTTCTACCAATCTATCCAAATCTGATTGGTGTTCGCACCTTCCCTCCATAGTTTGAAATCGTGCATCGTTTGTCCAAGAAGGGTTTCCTATGACATCACAGAAGCTTTGCCACTCGTCTTCTGTAGTGACAGCAAGCGCCACCCATGCATCATCCCCCTTGCTACGATATATTCCGTGGGGTGACATATTCGGTTGTCTATTCCCCATACGCCCCCAATTTCGTCCATTCATGGAGAAATCCGCTATTGGCTGACCCATTAAGTTAGCACAACCCTCAACTTGCGCAACTTCCACTGATTGCCCCTTACCTGTTCTTGCTTTGTACTCCAATGCAGCTAAAAGCGCATTAGAAGCATGGAAACCTGAGATTACGTCAGCTACACCTGCTACAATCATGGGATTATCGTCACGGTAACCATTCACTTGAGCGATACCAGACAATATTTCAAAAGTGAAAGCGAAGCCTGGTTGGTCTCGATAAGGTCCAGTTTTACCGTATGCAGGCATAGACATCATAATGATTTGTGGATTGACTTCACAAAGGGTTTCATAGGAGAGGCCGAAATTCTCCATGACACGTGGTGTAAAATTTTCAATCACCACATCGCTTTTAGTGACTAGATCTTTGAATAGCGTAATCCCTTCTGGGTCATTTAAATTAAGTGTGATGCCCACTTTATTCATATTTGCGCCATTAAACTGAGGCCCCAACTCCCACCAATCTTCTCCTGGCGTAGACATGGAATACCTGAATCCATCTGGGAGCTGCACCGATTCGATTTTAATCACTTCTGCACCCAATGCACCAAGATACGAGGTGCAGATCGGACCCGACCACCACATGGTCAAGTCTAATATTCGAACTCCTTCCAAAGGTAAGGATGACATAGATTCAGTTCCTCCTTTTATCCAACATGATTTACTTATATAACTCCTTCTCTGTCCAGCAGTTGGATTTCCTCTTCTGTAAATCCTAATATTTCACCAAAGAGATATGCATTATCTTCTCCTAATAATGGAGCTGGTTTTCTTATTTCCCATGGAGTTTCAGACAAGCGGTAAGGTGCCCCTGGCTGGACCACCTCACCCATGATAGGATGATTGACGGAAACAAAGAATTCACGCTCTTTATATTGTGGAAAATCAAGCATCTCACCAAATGTCGGAATGGCAGTGATTGGCACTCTCCATTCAACACCTAGTTTGAAGATTTCTTCCTTTGTATGTTCCATTAGCCATTTATCTACTCTTCCGCGAAATTCGTCCCTATGTTTAATTCGATTGAATAATTCCATGAATCTCGGATCTTCAACCCAATCATACATTTCCGTCATACAACAGAAATCTTGCCACTGCTTGCCTGTCAGGATGCTAATGCCAATATATCCATCCTTACATTTTTCAATGCTTGGTAACGTAACATATCGCTTTGTAAATATGGACGGGCTACTTGGAAAGGAATTTTGGACTGTACGATAGGGAGTTTGTAATACTGCGCATTCTGTAATCGAAACATCTACATGTTTTCCTTTGTTTCCATTCCGTCTTCCGGCAATTGCTGCGAGTGTTGACATACTTGCAAATGCTCCTGAAATGTACTCCATCATCCTTAATGCCCCTCCAGCCCTAAGTGGTTCTCTTGATTCATCTCCAATTTGATACGCAAATCCACTCATTGCCTGGGTTATAAGTTCCGTACCTTTAAAATCACGATAATCTCCTTGCTGTCCAAAATTTGAAATGGATGTCATGACTAGGTTTGGATTTATTTCCTTAAGCACGTCGTAACTTAACCCCAAACTTGGCATGACCCTGGGGCTGAAGTTCTCCACCAAAACATCAGCATCCCTAACTAGAGTTTTAATGATTTCCACTCCACGTTCACTTTTTAAATCCAATGTGATTCCTATTTTATTGTTGTTAAGATACCCGAATAACCCACTTGCATCATGGTTAGGTTCATCATTGGGGAAAGGACCTTCTTTTCTTGATGGGTCACCTTTTCCTGGCTGTTCAATTTTTATTACTTCGGCACCTAAGTCTGCCAACATCTTAGTACAATATGGTCCCGCAATATTTCTTGATAGGTCTAAAACTTTGAGGCCAGAAAGGGCTTGCTCCCTCATATTTTTCACACCCTTCATCTTCATAGGGAAACATTATTAAATTCACAGCTCTAGTTTGCAACTAGAGCTGTACACCATATATTCATCATTGAGTACAAACATTTTCATTTAAGATATTGAAGTGATGCATCGGTAACTGATTTTTGTGTAAGAGATTGACCGATCTTCTTCAAATGCATGGAAGCAGGTCCAAGATTCAATTGCATACTTTTAAAACGACGGAAACAGAATTGTAAGGGATAGTCCACGTCGAGCCCCATTCCACCGTGTAATTGATGGGCACCCACCAAAACATCTTGTCCTTTCATACTAAGCCATGTCTTGGCGATGGATATTTCTCTTTCTGCAGAAGCACCTTCTTCCAATTTCCATATAGCTTGGTAAGCAGCTAATTGTCCTCCCTCAACCATCGTATACATATCAGCCAACCGGTGTTGGACTGATTGAAAACTACCAATTGTGCGTCCAAATTGCATACGTTCTTTCACATAATCTCTTGTCACTTCCAAGGCCCTACGGAGTACGCCAGCCATTTCAACGCATTGAAGAGCAGTTGCCATCTGTATTGTTTTTTGTGTCAATATCCATCCATTGTCTATTTCACCAAGAATGTCTCCGGTTGAGACATTCACTTCCTGAAGGCCTACTTCGAATAATCGATCAGATCCAATGGATGGCAATAAGGAAGTTTGAACTCCAGATTGGCTTCCTTTGACTAGAAAGAGACTTAATCCTTCACTACTTCCGCCCGAATTCTTTTTCGTTCTGGCTAGAGTTAGGAGATAATCAGCAGAATCTGCAAATGGAACAAACAATTTTGACCCAGAAAGGCTATATTCTCCTCCCCTCTTGTCTGCAAAGGAAGTTATATGCTTAAGATTGTAATGGGCTTGGGACTCCGATAAAGCACTTGTGAAAATAAGCTCTCCATTTGCGATTTTAGGTAACAAATCACGCTTTTGCGCTTCTGTACCATGATTAATAATGGGAAGCACTCCATACGAGATAGTTGATAGAAAAGGGGCTGGCAGGGTAGCATACCCTGCTTCTTCTATCACAAGGGCTAAATCCATTAAATTACCACCAGCTCCACCATATTCTTCGGGGATTATTAATCCGAGTAATCCCAAATCGGCCATTTCTTTATAAAGAGATATAGAATAACCATTATTACTTTCTTCAAACTCCTTTAGAGTAGAAACCGTACATTTCTCTTTAAAGAATTTTTGTGCTGTGCTTTTGAACACCTCTTGAACTTCACTTAAAGCAAACTCCATCAAATCCCACCTCTTTTATCATGTATTTTGACGTTTGAACTTGGGTAATACAAGATCATCGGAAATTTGTTCAACCACTGCTTCTACAGGCATACCTATATATATCTCATCAGGCTCACAATCTACCATATTAGAAACGATGCGGACCCCTTCCTCTAATTCAACAAGAATACATTCATAAGGAACTTCAAAACCTGGGTGTACAGGTCGGTGGTAAACGACGTAACTGTAAATAGTCCCTTTTCCACTTGAAGGTACCCACTCCATATCGAATTTTTTACAGTTGTAACAAATAGGTCTCGGTGGGTGCATATAAATTTGGCAACGCTTACATCTTTGGATATGAAGTTCTTTTTTTTCAAGGAGAATCTTCCAAAACTCTTTTGTATCCTCACTCATCATAGGTTTAGGGATTGGGTATTCCTTATTGTAACGAACCATATACTCTCTACCTCCTTTTTAAAATTAGACCGCTTGAAGGAACACCTGGACCGCTTGTCACCAAGGTAAGCTCCGCATCCTCTACTTGTGTGGTTGAAGTTCCGCGAATCTGGCGAACACCTTCCGTGATAAGATTCATACCATGAAGATAGCCTTCGGACATTAGACCGCCAGCTGTATTGATGGGAAGCTCGCCTCCGAGTCTAATTCGGTCGCCTCCCTCACAAAACCCTACTCCTTCTCCCGGTCCCACAAAGCCAAGTGCCTCTAATTGCATAGGAACCAAAGGGCTGAAAGCATCATAAAATTGAGCTACATCGATATCTTGCGGCGTTACACCAGCCATCTTAAACAAGTCTTTTCCATATTGCGCTATTTCAGGGAACTCCGCTATATCAGGACGATAGAAACTAGTCATGACTTCCCCGTTAGTTGAAGTCCCTTGGATTGCACCAGAAATATAGGCTGGGCGTTGCTTCAGGTGTTTTGCCCGTTCAGCAGTTGTGACTATTACCGCAACGGCCCCATCTGTACTTAAGCAACAATCATGACGGCGTAAAGGAGCCACATTCATTGGTGAATCGAGATATTCTTCCATGGTTAAAGGACGGTCATAGAACATCGCATGTGGATTACGATTCGCATGTTCGCGGTTAACCAATGCAATAGAACCGAATTGCCCATCCTTTATCCCATATTTATGGATATAACGCTGAGCAAACATACCATCCCACGAAACGGGGGTTAATAGTCCATAAGGGTGATACATCCCCATATACACATCAGTTGAGACTCTTGTAGGTTCAAAATCGCCAAACTTTATCCCTGAAGCATCCCTAATCGATCGTACACATACCACATAATTCGCTAAACCTGCCGAAACTGCAGCGACCGCATGCGCAACTGTTCCACAACTTCCACCACCACCATAAGGGGTCTTACTGAAAAAGCTTAGGTTCGGTATCCTTAATGCTCGAACGATTTCAACCTGTTCAGCAGCAGTATCTAGGGTATAATTGACCATTCCATCAATATCTTCAACCTTAAGTCCAGCATCCTCAACTGCATCTAAAATGGCTTCTAAAGCCATTTGAAGTTCACTTCGACCGCAGTTACGGCTAAATTCTGTAGCTCCAATGCCGACTATCGCAGTTTTATCCGATACACTCTCCACAAATATTACCCCCTCACATGATCTAGTGCTAGGACAGCAGTGCCCACGGCATGATTCCCCAGCTTATTTTTACCGATAAACTCTACTTCTACTAGTTTCTTATTATCAGATTCATATTTTTTGATTATACGGCCACTAATTGACATCACATCACCGGGATAATTGGGAACAGCCAGCCTCACTGTAATTTTCTTGAGTTCTCCGGTTGGTCCGCACCAATCCGTTAAGTACTTTCCAATCAATCCATTAGTTGTAAGAATATTCATAAATACATCGTCAGCACCAGCTTTACGTGCTGCATGATAATCATGATGTACGTCTGTATAATCGTGTGTTGCCGAAATAGCTCCTGCCACTACCAATGCCGCTGTTATTTCCCTTTTTTGCACCGGTAACTCATACCCAACCTCAACTTCATTCCAACTAATTGATGATGCACTTGTTATAGACATTCATTTTCCTCCTATTATTTAGAAATTGCATTATAAACTAAAATAGTGAAAGTCTGTTTACATACTAGTTCGTCACGTTGGTTGACGAATGTATAGAGAAAGGTAACAAAATAACCTGGTCCACGAACCGTTTGCTTTTCTGCTGATACCTTATTCACTGAAACGGTATAGGATATTCGGTCTCCTAACTTGATCGGTTCAAAATATTCTTGACCCTGTTCAGTTGCAACGATCGACGTATATCCTTCCTTTTCCAGTAATGCAAGTAATCGTTCTTGCGAATGCGGTTCCCGCTTGGCTTCTGGCCAGAGTGGATTCATCGTAAAAACTTGCACTTGCATTGGGGGAGCAATGATGCCTTCAAATTTTGTTTTTGAAGCATAGTCTTCATCCACATATAATGGATTTGTATCCTGCATCACTTCACACCAATGTCGAATCATTGGTTTACAAACCTCATCTGGACCCTCTATTCTTTCGGAATACACCCCAACAAACTCGTTTATCATATCTTCAGTCAATGGCATCTTGTATTTCCTCCTTCTTTGTCTTTATGATTCTATATCATTCCTTTATCATTCACGTCATGTTCGAGGCAAGCCTAAACCGAATCTTGCAACAAGATCACGCATAGAATCGTTTGCACCCCCGCCAAAAAGAAAAACAAGATGGCTTTTAGCATACGATTCAGCTTTTCCGTCTAAAACTGCATGACTTGATCCTGTTTCTAACTGGCCAAACATTCCCATGATTTGCATGCAGGTATCATATACTTTCTGGTTGAGCTCTGCTGCGAACACTTTGTTCATCGATGGACGAAAAGTTGCGTTCTTTTCATTGGAGTGAGACCATGCAGCACGGTAATTAAGTAATCTAAGAACCTCTATTTCGACGGTCAATTCAGCAAGGCGGTCACTTACCCACGGATTGTCAATGACGCGTGTCCCATCTATCATGGTATCACTTGCCCATTCTGTCGTTTCCTCAATCATCCGTTCCATCTTCGAATAAGTTGACAGCATTAGCCTTTCTAAGGAAAGCTGTGTTGTGATATATTGCCACCCTTTGTTTTCCTCCCCTACAAGAGCCTCGAGAGGAACCCGGACATTATCATAGTAAGTGACATTCGTTCTTTCTCCCATCAGGTTCATGGGTGTGACTGAGAAACCTGGAGTATTTGTAGGTACTAAAAATATCGATATTCCTTTATGTTTTGGAGCGTCCGGATCAGTACGGGCCGCCAACCAAATGTAATCGGCTACATGCGCATTAGTGGTGAATACCTTTTGGCCATTAATAACGTAAGAATCTCCTTCTTTTACTGCTCTCGTCTCTAGGGATGCAAGGTCTGTCCCAGCTTGTGGTTCAGAATAACCAACTGAGATTTCGACTTCACCTTTCAAAATCTTAGGTAAGAAATATTCTTTTTGTTCTTTTGTCCCGAGTTTCATCAGAGTTGGTCCGACTGTCTCTAAGGTAATAAATGGAATATTAACACCTGTTCGGTTAATTTCCTCCAAGAATATATATTGTTCCAGAGGAGTCCTTCCTTGCCCTCCAAATTCAGCTGGCCATCCGATACCAAGCCATCCATCTTGACCTAGATTACGAATATATTGATGCCAGAGTGGACCCCCATCTGGATTCTCTTTTAATTCATCCAGTAGTTGTGGTGTTATTTGATTGTCTAAATATGAACGGATTTCCTGTTTTAGTTGATCTTGTTCCTCGGTTAAATCAAAACGCATATCGATCACCTCTTTACAATTTTTCACAACATAAAGTTCTAGATAGCGAGCATTCTTAGAATGGATTATATGAGGGTGTGCCTTAGTTGATAGGATTGGTAATAAACTGTTCCCTTAGATTTCTTTTTAGGATTTTACCAGTTGATGTTCTGGGGAGTTCTCTTGCAAATGTAATTTTTGTCGGTCGTTTAAAGCTGGCTAAATGGTTCTTGCAATAAAGGATGAGTTCTTCGGTTGTCGGTGGAGATTCTGGATTGTTTGGGATGACGACTGCCATTATCTCTTCTCCCCATTCCAGACTGGGGATACCAATCACAGCGACATCAGCTACTTCAGGATGTTCAAAAAATACGTTTTCAATTTCGGAGGGAGAAATATTTTCACCGCCACGAATAATCATATCTGAACTGCGTCCACTTAAGAAAAGGTAACCATCTTCGTCCAACCACCCCATGTCCTTCGTATTGACCCATCCATCTACAAGTGTTTCACTCGAGGCATCAGGCCGTTTCCAGTAGCCCTTCATTGTCCTTCCCGTTCGAACATATACATGTCCGATTCTATTTACTTCCGCAGGCATACCCTCATCGTTTAAAATCTTTACATCCACTCCTGGCAAGGGTTTACCTACTGAGGAAAGCCGTCGAATCTTTTTATCGATTTCTTCCTTCGTTCCACTTAGCCTATGATCTTCAGGGTTTAGTACACAGACTGTAGAAGTGGTCTCGGTCATTCCAAATGCATTCGCAAAATTCACACTTGGAGGAAAAGAATCGATTGCACGTCTTATGACTGGATATGGCATGGGAGCAGCACCATAAGAAAGACTTTCAAGTGAACTTAGATCAGTCGTGTTGAAATCTGGATGATTCAGCACCCAACTAAGCATGGTCGGCACTAAAAATGCCTGCGTTGCTTTTTCATCCTCTACAGCACGAAGCCACTCACCAGCATCAAATTGCCTTAATAAAATCAAGCGTCGCCCCGTATATACGGCATTGCAAATACTAGTCGCACCAGCAACATGATAGCTCGGTACGGAAATTATAGTTGACCCTCTATCCGTTCCATCAGCTGCTTCTGAATGTCCCATTACATAAGTAGTTAACTGGCCATTTGTAATCATGACCCCCTTTGGTCTACTCGTGGTGCCACTCGTATATAAAAGAATTGCCAAATCATGTCTCTCCACATCTGCAAAATCCAAATACGGGTGAGTCACACTGTTGATTATTTCTTCATAATTCAGTCCTATACCCTGATCCCCGTCCAAGCAAATTGTTGTTTCAATTCCACTTGAAGGTAACAATGGAGCAATCAATTTCGTATAACGACCTTCAATCAGGAGAACTTTTATACCTGCGTCAGAAATCATAAACTCCAACTCATCTGCTTTTGAACGATAATTAATGGGGACGATTACAGCACCTAATTGGAAGCTAGCAAAAAAAGCCTCAATCATTTCAGGACTGCTAGTCGCAATGATACCAACTCGATCACCACGCCCTACCCCTAATGATTCTAAGGCTGAAGCTAAACGGCCTGTGCGGTCAATTAATTGAGAGTAGGTTTTCCTTTTCTCCCCAAAACTTATGATTTCCTGCTCAGGTGCTATGCTTGCGGCAATATTTAATAACAAATAAGCATTCAATACTAGTTCCTCCCTCACAATTTTGTAACCGCTTTCTTTTTTATTTTTTACCTTTTATTGCCATTGCGTTAATAATAATATAAAATTGCTAAAATAGCAATGTATTAAAAATTAAATATTCGGAAAATAAAATTCCCTGGAATCATACTTTTTTAGGATATAGTCAATCCTTGTATTTTGAATTCAAAGAATCCCTTCAAAGAAATTTAAAGTATAAAATATTTTTTAAAGAGGAGCTTGATATGAAAAAAGTGGACCGTAGAATTAGACGAACAAGACAATCATTAAAAGATGCTCTTATTTCATTGATTGAAGAAAAAGAACTGTCAGCTATCAGCATTACTGATATTGTTAATCGATCTGATGTAAATCGATCTACCTTTTATGCTCATTTTCGAGACAGGGAGGAATTACTCGCTTGTATAATTGATGAACTTCTAGATGGGATGATTCAATGCATGCGTGAAACTTCCCTTCAAAACTACCCGGATGTAAATCCAATAAGTGGTCCCTCCATTGAAACACTTCAGCTTTTCATCTATATAGAGAATCACTCCGCTTATTTTAAAACCTTGATGAATCATGAAAGGGTACCACAGTTTATAATTCAACTCTCTCAAACTATGTATAACTTTTACTTAAAGGAAATTAAGGCCCTAGAATGTGAAGAACAACTTAATCCAGGTTTTTTTGCTAGCTACCTCTCTTCAGTTCTCGGAGGATTCATTTATCACTGGATAGTCCATACTGATATGAAGTATTCGTCTACTTATATAGCTCACGAATTCACGAAGATTCTTACCATGAAACCCTTCCTACCCCTGTTTACTCGCAATGAATAGATCATCCTAACTCACTTGAGAGTTTATGGAAAATTAAGCTTATTTTGTTGTGTAATTTGTTCTTATCAGAAAGAATCCCCCTTTTAATTGTTTTACCAACATTTTCGGCATTTTTAATGATTGATAATCCATACATGAACAATCTATAATTCAGGTAACGAGCAAGTACATTTTCATCCACGTGATTTCGCGAAGAAAAAATCAGGGCTTCAATTTGTAAGCGTTTACATCATGTGTTTTTCTTAATCAGTATGTACGATTATGACTATATTAAAACTGGGGGAATATGATGAAGGATGGAAAACAAAGGTCTCAATGGGGTCAGTTTGCTGCATTAGTGTTTGGATCGTTTATAGCAATTGAAGCAATGGTTTTTCAAGCTCCTGCAATTCCAAGCATCTCTGAACATTTTCAACTCCCGACATACTTGGCAGGCTTGATCATCTTGTCATTTTATATTGCTTCCACAGCCCTCTACCCCGTAATGGGAAGGGTTGCTGACCAATTGGGAAGAAAACGGGTTCTATTATTCGGGATGTCGATTTTCGCAATTTCTGAATTCGCAGCCGCTTTAAGTCCTAGTTTCTCCTTCTTTTTAGGTGCCCGTGTTATACAAGGTTTTGCAGTTGCATGTATCTTACCTGTAGCCATTGCTTATATCGGAACAATTTTCCCTCCTGAAAAAAGAGGAATGGCTACAGGAATATTATCAGCAGTTCAGGCCGTAGCCTCCATGACCGGAGCCGTCATTGCAGGGTACTTGGTACAGCAATATGGCTGGCCTATCATTTATTGGATTAGTGGTGCACTTTCAATAATTGGTTTTGTAGTAGTAAAAGTGTTTGTTGAAGAAGCGAAAGGGAATGGAACACGTTCCTTTGATTTTCTGGGTGTTTTGTTATTAATTATAACTACAGGGTGCATGTTATCGGTCTCTACATTGGTGAAAAGCTTTGGCATTTCTTCTCCCTATACCCTTGGAACTCTCGGTTTAGGTGTTGTAGCTGCTATTTCACTTTGGGTAGCCGAAAATAAAATGGCCAACCCTATAGTTGAGCTGTCACTGTTAAAACGACGGTTATTCGCCATGGTTGTGATCATTAATCTATTGGTCATTGCAGCATTTCAGGCATTCATCTATTCTATGAACTTTTTTATTTCTACAAAACCTGGTGGAGATGTGGTCGAGGTAGGATTGTTTTACATGGTCATCTATGGGGGCTCCGCTGTTGGAGGGCTGATTTTTGGAAAACTAGCGGATAAAATAAATAACAAAAAACTTGTCCTATCCATCTTACTGATTCCTATTCTTACGATTTTCATCTTTTCATTTATTGATACCCAAACCCCTTTTTCTTATATTTCCATGTTTGCCTTTATCTTAGGCTTTAGTCAAGGTGCGATTACGCCGATTTTCATCAAGTATGCTTTAAGCGAGATTCCACCAGCACAGTATGGAGCCGGCTCAGGTCTTTTTTCAACCATACGTGATTTTGGAGCTCCTTTCGGTTCTGTTACAGGAATACTTATTTTTTCAACCTTTACAGACTTTTTTACAAAGTCATCTCTTCTCAGTCAGGCTAAACAGGCTGGTATTGATTCTAATTTCATGGGAGCCGTGGAACAAGCTAGATTATCAGAAGGGAAAGTAACGGATCAAGGACTTGTGACCGAACTTCAATCGCTAGGGATAAAGATTGAAGATTTATTGTCAACGGCTTCAGGAGAGGGTCTTTCTTTTGCTATACAGAATATTTCATATATCGTAATTGGATTATTCATCATCACATTTATACTCAGTTTATTCATACCAGGCACTAAGGTTGAAAAGGTCGAACGGATACAAAAAATCGAGTTGGAAATAGACAACTTAGATTCAAAAACTTCTATCTAATCCCTTTGACAGAGTACACCATAAAGACTCCATAACAAATAGCATGGCCTGATATAACTCATGCCGTGCTATTTGTTATTCTAAATTTTTGGCTGGTAACTGATTTTCAACAATCTAACCATTTAACCAATAAAAGCTCCTAGATTAAGAGGAGTTCATTCATCTGCAAATTCTTTTAATCTAGGTAAGATTGGTACTAATATTTCATTTGCTATGTAATCTGTGTCTAACCCTATGAACTGTTTTCCGTCTAATTCAACAGATCTGGCATACTCGGGGTTGTTACAGAATATAAACGAGATTATTCCATCTTCTTCTGTCATGTCTACATATTTAAATGAAATATGATTTTGAGTTAAACAGCTTTCAAATGCAATACATAATTCGTCTAAATTGGATTGATCAATAGTTGAAAATTTCATTTTTTTCATCTCCTCTGAATACAGGATAGCAAAATATTTATTTGAATACAAAGTGCATATCAAAGTTTTATTTGCCATAATCCTTTTTTGTCTGAGGGTATCTACCGAGAGGGAATTAATTGAAGTAGTCAACGATAAGTAGTTGACTTGCCCCATTAGACGTTAAACTTCCTTATCTTACTCGCTATCATTCATTATGAATATTCCGGTGCCTGTCTCATATGTTTATACAAACACCTTTTGAGGAGTGTGACAGCATGCAGTCTTTTTATAAAGGAACGCTCATCTTGATTATCGCAGCGTTTTTTGGTGAATGTATCGAGTTCTTCGTAAATATGATTCTGGCCAGGGAACTACAAGAAGAAGGTATGGGACTTTATATGTCCATTTTACCGGTATTCTTTTTGATATATGTAATTGCCAGTTTTGAATTACATGTTTCAATTGCCAAGTTTGTCGCAGAAAATAAACCTACTTTACATTATAATCTATTGCTACATGCCTTTAAATTGGCTACAGTTGTCGTATTGATCATGTGTATCATCATGCCTTTGATTCTTTCATTTTCTTCGATTATGGATGGATTTCATCCGTATATAAAATGGTTGCTGATCGGCTTGATTCCCATTGTGGCATTTTCCTCGATTGCAAGAGGATATTTTATGGGTGTACAGCAAATGGGGAAGATTGCGATTTCCAACTTTTTAAAGAAAATCTTTCAGTTCGGGTTGCTTCTCGTCATCTTCAACCTTTTCCAATTCAACCAGGAAAAATCATTGTTGATGGCTTTTTTCGTATTAGTAGGAAGTGAGTTCCTTGTATTCTTATACTTGATCAGTATACTGATTCTACATGTTCGGATCATGGGTCGTGGTACGAATCTAAGAACTACGGGCAAACATGCCCGTCAAAAACTAATGGAAGTATCCCTGCCTACTATGGGACTAAGAATTTTTCATGCCGTAACAAATGCAATCCAGCCTTTCTTGATTCATGCTGCCCTTCTTTCAGCAGGCTTTGGCACAGTGCTTGCAACTGAGCATTTTGGAATGTTGACAGGTGTTGCGATGACTATCGGATTTTTTCCGGCTTTTATCGCTCACTCTTTAATGATTATGCTCATTCCAACTGTATCGGAAGCTCATAAGAAACAGGATAAAGAAAAGCTTAGAATCTTGTTGCAAAAGTCAATGTGGTTTACGGGGATGTATGGAGTCCCAGCCGTACTCATCATCTACTTATTTGCGGAACCTCTTACAGCATTATTCTTTTCTTCTACAGCTGCTTCCCTTTATTTGAAAATGCTTTGTCCTTACTTCCTTTTTCACTTTTTTATCATACCGATGCAAGCCTACCTCATTGGTTTAGGATTAGTGAAAGATGCGTTTATCCATACAGTTTGGGCACATATTGTGTCATTTTCACTCATGTATATTTTAGGTTCCCAATCGATTCTTAACATGGAAGGCATTATTTTAGGTATGAATACAGGTGCCGTCTTAATCACATTCATGCATTACTTAACGATATGCAAAAAAATAGGCATAAGCCTCACATTGACAAAATCCAAGCAAAACGTTTATTAATCGATCCTACTTTCGCTTTAAACCGTACCACCTTGCTTGTATTCACTAAACTTTTATTGATTTATATAAGGGTTTTTAAAAAGAAATGTTCCTTTCCCTGTACTTATTCCTCTATTTGATGTATATTTCAACATACTTGGGTATTAATCAAGCAACGTGGTTTAAACTAAGCATACAACATTAATGGAGTGATTTCATGAGCAAGGCTAAAGCTAAAACTGGAACAGGCAAGGGAACAGGGACAGGTACGGGAAAGAAAGGTTGGAATCGTTGGAAAACGGGAGCCAATAAGAAAAAGAGTGCCAAGCCATATGTAAGCAAAGGTGTTAAACATGGCAACGAGCCCAAAACCTCAGGGAACGATAGTAGCAATAATAACGAGAAATAATACTACTACTGATAATAGACCAAAGGAAAGACACTCCCCAAGTCGGAAGTGTCTTTTTTGTTCAATGAGGTTAATGCAATGTATGTAAAAATCCAGAGAAGTGCTTTTTTATCTAATATTACTTTTGGGTTTAGCCGGATTGATTTTTTTAGGAGAGATCTTCGTATTATAATTGGTTGTGGCTTTCTTTACCGTATCCGTCACAGAATGAATGGCTTCTCCGACGTCTTGAGCTGAATCGAATAACGGTTCCACTGTTTTGATTTTACCTTTCACGTCCACGGTGATATCATTCGCTGTATGGATTAGCTGTTTAGATTCGGAAGAAAGATCTTGGATAGCACCTCTCACATCCACCAATGTTTTATTGGCCTCCCCTAACGTCACCATCACTTTCTGCAGTGTACTAATCAAGAAAACCACCAACCAAATAAAAGCTAATGCGATTGCCGCGACGCTGTATTCCATAACCATGAAATAATCCCCCTTAAACTTGAAAAATTCGTTCCTTCATATGGCTTTCAATCGTTGCATATGTTAGTTGATCTCGGGGTGGACGGCTGAATGATTATTATTTAATTTTGATATGTACTCCCTCTGGCTGATTATTTGGAGCTGTAGGATTTGGTGGAATTTCCGAGTCATTCCTGCTTGCTTCTTTGATTGTGTGTGTGACATTATGAATCATTTCTCCTACATCTTGTGCAGATTCCAGCAAAGGATCTACATTACTCATTTTCCCTTTCACATCGACTGTAATTTGATTTGCAGTATGGATTAATTGTTTAGATTCATCTGTAAGCCCATGTACCGCTTTTCTCACCTCTTCAAGAGTTTTATTGGTTTCTTCAAGAGTACCCATCCCTTTTCGAAGCGTCTGGTTTAAATTATAAATCAAATAAATGACTGCTCCGGAAACACTAGCCACGCTTAATTTAATATACATGCATGCAACCACTCCTTTTCTTTAAATTTATGCATGGGTTCCCCCTTTCATTCCGTAAAAGACTGGCTTGTCCCGATCTTCTTGATCTGTTTTTTTACTATGTATGATAATGTCTTATTGAATCTGGGATTTACTGTTTTAAAATTAGTTTTTATAGTAAGGGATAATCTAGAGATAACAATTAAGGAGGAATCCCCATGTCACACGAAAATTATCAGTCAGTCATTTAAACCTTACACGAATGCATGACAGCATGTAACCATTGTTTTGATGCTTGCTTAAAAGAAGAGAATGTAAAGATGATGGCCGAATGCATTCGCTTGGACCTAGAATGTGCGGAGATGTGTTCATACTTGGAACAGGCGTTAAGTAGAAATACACCATTCGTTTCCGAATTAGCAGCTGCTTGTGTTAAGATATGCGAAAGCTGTGGGAATGAATGTAAAAAACATGATCATGAACATTGTCAAAAATGTGCCGGTGCTTGTTTGACATGTGCGGTAGAATGTAGAAAATTAGTAGCATAGTTTGATGAAGGGTAGATTTCTGGTTCCTTCTTTTTTTGTTTTTAGATACCTTATTAATAATGCTATTATTTATTTAATCTAGATAAGGAGTTGTGGAATTTAAATATATTCTATCGAGGTTATTGATAAAATTACCATTCTGTATTCTAAAATCTTCATTTTATTATTTATTGAATTTAGCAATTCAAGGAATACTATCCTTAAAAATAGGAGGCTTAAGCAGATGGCCAATCAAAAAGTTACCGCTATGAATAAAAAGGGATCGACATTAGATAAGAAAGGGGATGAAAATGAAGTAGGCCGTCTCAACAGTTTATTGGGTGAGGTAATGAGGTACTTATCTGATGATAATCAAGAAGAAATAGACATTGAATACTTATTGGAGAATACGGATGGTCTAAGGGAATGGTGGGATCAATACCGGGAGCTTGACCGGAAACGGATTGAAGACCAAATCAAAAATTCCCTTGGTGAGCTACCTGTCGAAGATCTGGAATTAATCCTGGAACAGATACGGAATAAAGTGGATTGAGCCTACTCATTACATCTTAAAGTGGATCCGATTCTCTTTTTTAGTAACGAGCCAAATGACTAAATAGCCCAGCAATAGCATACATGTTATATTAGCTGTATCCTTTAAACTTGGAGAGTGATCAATATTCTTTATTTAATCGCCATTCTATTCCCCCCATTAGCCGTTTTATTTGCCGGTAAACCCATTCAAGCCCTACTTAATCTAATTCTCACATTGTTTTTCTACATTCCAGGTCTGATTCATGCTCTCTTGGTTGTTCATGACAAAAAAGCGGATAATCGCATGAAGCAGCAAGCTGCCCTGATTGCCAAAAGAAAAAAATGAATACTACCTTAAAACCCCCGGATATCAGGAATTGGCTGATATCCGGGGGTTTCCTTTTACTAATATCTTTTTAGTATTTGCGGTTTTTTCGATGTCCACTATGATAACAAGCGTCGCAAATTTGAAATCGCGAGTCATCTGGAAGCTGTTTTCCACAACGCTTACACTTTTTTTGATAATTGATGATTTCATCTTTTAATTGATCATGAACACCATTACTGATTTCTTCCCGTACCCGCTCCCAATATACAGCTTCAGTTCTCTTTCCCATTCTATATAGAAAGAGAAGATGGAGTCCTATTGCCTTATATGAAAGCTCCAACTCTTCTAGGTTCCTGGTCCTGATAAGGGGATCAGGAAGTTCGCTGCTTTCAGCAATTGCCTCGACAGTTTCAAGCCATTGGCGTATGAGCCGAGGCTCTTTAGCTGAAAAAGGAAGATGAAGAAAGCCATATAAGTCCATTAATGAAAAACGAGCTTCGATTTCGGTATCTCGAATCAGTTCATAAAGCTCACGTTCCTCTGAAAGTGATGCTTTTTTTGTTCCATTTGGTGGACTGAACTTCTCCCACATTTCAAAAAATGTTCCAAGGTTCCTGTAGTACTTTTGAAACCGTTCAAATACTGTAGATGTCGGGGCAATCGTGAAAGTTTGTACGGGTTCATCTACCTGTTCAAGTAATTTTCGCATGATTTTTATGTCAGCTGTAAACGCAACTTTACCCGTGTCATAGATCCCTTTTCTCCCAGCACGGCCTGCTATTTGTTTAACTTCTTGGGAAGTCAGCCTTCTTCTTCTTGTCCCGTCGAATTTTTCATTTTCAAGAAAGACTATGCGTCGGATTGGTAAATTCAACCCCATTCCAATTGCATCGGTAGAAACGACGACTGATGTCTCACCACGATTGAATAGTTCGATTTGCCTTTTTCTGTTTTCAGGAGGCATGCTCCCATAAATCATGCTAACCCTATGGCCACCCGCTTGTACACGCGAGGCCGTTTCAAGAACCTGCCTCCTTGAAAAACAAATGAGGGCATCTCCTTTTTTGGTGTGTTTTGACTCGAACTCTTTTGCTTCTATCTCTAATGGAATGTCCCGCCGATATTCATACAGTTCCAGATCAACTTCATCAAGTAAGTTGAGTAGCAATTTTTGAATATTTCGGCTACCGATAATGTGTACCTCTTTTGCATTCGCTTTCGTGATTGCCCGATACCAAGAAAATCCACGGTCTTTGTCGGCTATCATTTGAGCCTCATCAATGACAATCACATCATAGTAGTCCTTTTCATGAAACATCTCAACCGTACAGGAAATATGCTTTGCTCCCATTACTGGCTTTTCTTCTTCACCTGTTTTTAATGAGCAAAGCACCCCATCCGCATTTAACTTATCAAACACTTCAAGAGCAAGGAGTCTAAGGGGGGCAAGATATAATCCACTCTCTGCTTTTTTCATTTTCTCTAAGGCTTGATGTGTCTTACCTGTATTCGTATCTCCGATATGCAAAATATACTTAGCCTGTTTTCCTAACGAAGGAGTATAAGCCTTACCAAAAATATCATCAAGAATTCTTCTCTCTTCTTCTTTCTTGCGCTCTTCTTCTGCCAGTATTTCTGCTTTTTTCCGCTCCCTGTTTTCCTCGTCCTTTTCAAAAATCTCTTGATGCAAAGCTTCATCAAACGGAATTTGAGCCAGATTGAGTAAGTCAGATAAGTACTCTTCTTGTAGTTCATCAAAACAAGCTTGTGAAAGATCTGACAAATCATCTTGAAGCAATTCTTGAAGGGTCTCCAAGGTCACTATTTCGCCATATGATTCTGAAAAATCCTCCAATACTTCTTTAGATAAATAATCAAGAATCTTCTTAGGGACAAATCCAAAGATAAACTCCATAACTAACCGTTCATAGCGATAGTAATAATTTTCATATTCATAATGGCTCTTTGCCCAGTCAAATGTGGAATGAATATCCCCCGTCAATTCTTCGAGAAAATCAGTTACCATAAGGTAATCGTTAGACTCGAACGAACCCTCTTCCACCAATCGTTCTTCAAGTAAAAATGGTTCAACAGATTGAAATTTCGGCTTATTTTGAATATCCGTTGCTATTATTCCGGACATATAATAACGGACATGCAAATACACAAGAAGGGAATGATTTTCAAAAAAAGTGTTCGCTTCATCTTCGAGTTTTTCTTGAACAACCCATCGCTTATGTGCGAGCTTTTGCTCCTCTTGCCGTTTGAAGTAAACCTCCCTTGCTTTAAGATATCTCTGTTCCCATCCTTGCTCGTTTTCTAAAAATGTTTTGTCCAACCAGGATATTGTATCAAACGGCTTATATGACCTTAGCTCATTTCGAAATAAATTGTTAATATGCTTATGATCGGTCCCTTCCGTAATGTGTCCACGTACTTTTAAAAAAGCTTTTTTCTCTTTTCTTGGCACATCATTTGAAGCTTTATTCAACCAAACATTCAACCAAATCTGTTCGACATAAGACTTACGATCTGAAAGGTATGTCTCATAGACCGGCATAATATCTTTATTTTCTATATAACGATCGATATCCTGGAGAATTTTTTGCTTTGTGTGGTCTATTGAAATTGGGTATACGCTTTCTAATTTTCCCATAATAATCCCCTTTTGAATCTTCTTATTTATTATCCTTTCCAAAAATATTTTATAAATCAGCCATATATCATAGCATTTTTTTATCAACTATGTGATTAAAAGCAAGAAAGAAGTTCGACAATGCAAATAGTGATAAAATATACCATGTATGATAGATTGATGGTACTGTTTCCATTTCTTAAAAAGTGGTATACGTATAGTATGGATTTTGACTCATTTACCATAAGCTATGTAATTTCCATGTTAATAATGAAGGTTTACCCCTATACTATCAAATTTTAAGCAAACCTGTGTCCCTTTCAACATAATAACCCGGAATTAGTGTTACCTTCATGCAATTAATAAACAACAGACCTGAAGTACTTTAATCATAATGCATCCAGTACAATAAACTTTAGGAAAAGGGGATTCAGAAATGATTTTCCATGATATTAATTACTACAAGAATTTTGACTCCATTGCTAAAGAAGTATTTGAATTATTAGCTCATACGATTAAAGTCAATACATTCGTTATCACGATCTTTGATCAATCCCAAAGTTTTATCGTCAAGTCCTTTAACCGCAATGCAAGCTTAATTAATAGCGGGGATACTCTAACCTTTAATCAGATTCTTTGTAAAATGGTTATCGAAAATAATATGGAACCAGTTGTTATTGACAATATAAAAGATAACCCCCTGACCCGTAATCACCCCATTTTGACAATGCTTCACAATGGATGTTATATGGGCGCCCCCATCACTAATGAGGATCGGATCATCGGTACACTGTGTGCATTCGATAATAAACCTTATGATTTTAAAGTATATGATGAGGTGCTTTTAAAATCATTGGCATCCTTAATCAGTCAAACGGTCATCATCGAGAATGGAATAATAAGGGATTCGCTAACAGGTCTCTATAACCGGAACTTCATTTTTAATTATTTCGAATATAATAAGGAAGAAATCCAAAATGATATGTCCCTTCTTTATATCGATCTCGACAATTTCAAATATTTCAATGATGCTTTTGGCCATGATATGGGGGATATCGTTATCAAACGGACCGCAGAATGCCTATTGGAATCTGCCCCTGAGGATAGTTATGTTGCTCGGATTGGTGGGGATGAATTTATCATTTTATTACATTCATCTCAAGCAGAGGATTTTACAACAAGTACAAAACAGATTGCCGAGAACATACTGGAGCAATTATCTAACATGCCTATCCAAATTGGTGGTAAAGAACATAAGGTTTCAGCGAGTATGGGAGTGAGCTTCTATCCAGAACACGGGAACGAGATGATCACATTACTGAAAAGAGCGGACCATTCAATGTATGCGGCAAAAGAAGGAAAAAAACGGATTCATTACTATTCTTCATGATGCTTTCCCTAGGGGAATACATAATCGAGTAGGAGGAGGCGCCTAGCCTCTGACCTCTCACACCACCGTACGTACCGTTCGGTATACGGCGGTTCAGTTTAAGTCTGACGTAGTTTTGTATATCGTTCATATAAACTTTCTAACCC
>NZ_JBIWCW010000018.1:0-69675 GCF_044761665.1 Peribacillus sp. NPDC097295 | reverse complement strand
TTACTATAATAATGATCGAATTAAACAAAAACTGGCTAGCATGAGTCCAGTAAACTACCGAACTCATGCCAGCCAAATAGCTGCATAAAGAAAACACTAACTTTTAGGGGTCACTACCTTGTCACATGCTGCAACCGGCCTTCTTTATATTCCATGAGGAATAGTTATGTACAATATTTTAAAAATCCTACTTAATTCTATGAATTTGAAAATAAAACGGATAAAATGTAATTATATGTAAAATGCATTCAACTTATAGAATGCCTACATCCTGTGTATAAGGAGGAATAATAGTGTATTCAACAATTAATACCGAAATGGTTGATCATGTCTTGATCATTACACTCAATCGTCCTGAAAGAATGAATGCTTTTAATGAGAAGATGTGTCAGGAGCTGATAAATATCTTCGATAAGGCGGATGAAAATGATGATGTACGGGCTATTATTTTGACTGGAGCGGGAAAGGCATATTGTTCTGGAATGGATTTGGAAAAGGGTGTAGAAACATTTATGGATCATACTCCCTTGGTGGAGTATCGAGATACTGGAGGCGTCTTATCTTTACGGATATTTGATATGAAGAAACCAATTATAGCGGCAATTAATGGTTCGGCTATCGGTATCGGAATTACTATGACATTACCGATGGATATGCGGATTGCTTCTTCTGATGCGGAAATGAGCTTTGATTTTGCAAAACGTGGGATTACAATGGAGGCCTGTAGCGGATGGTTCCTACCAAGACTTGTCGGTATGGGAAAGGCAACCGAATGGGTGTTTACTGGCGGAATGATATCCGCAGAGGAAGCTTATGAGGCAAGATTAATAAACGAGATCGTCGAGCCCGATCAGTTGATGGCAACTGCCATGAAGATTGCGAATGACATAGCGATAAATGCATCTTCCATTTCTGTAACATTGTCTAGGCAGCTTATGTGGACGATGCTGGGAGCGAATCATCCAGTCGAATCGCATAAAATTGAGTCCAAGATGATCCATTGGACTGGAAAACAAGCAGATGCCAAAGAAGGTATAGGAGCTTTTCTTGAAAACAGAAAGCCTGAATTTACTATGAAGAGTAGTACAGATATGCCGCCGTTCTATCCATGGGGGATTGAATGAAGCTTGGAAATATCATTTATAGGGTGGCTTTATAAATAGAAGTTTATTGTACTCTTCGGAAAAATTAGGGTTTCGTTTCTTAATGTGTTATACTTTGGTTACCATTTACTAAACCTGTTTCGTTTACCCCATCTTTTGATGGGGTTTTTTTGTTTTTTAGAATTAAAACAATCAGACAAAAAAACAGACTCTCAAGTAGAGTCTGTTATATATGAGAGATCTTATTATGCTTTTTGAACGTTAGTAGCTTGGGGTCCGCGTTGACCTTGCTCAACTTCAAAAGTAACTTCTTGACCTTCGTCTAATGATTTGAAACCTTCGCTTTGAATAGCTGAGAAATGTACGAATACATCGTCTCCGTTTTCGCGTTCGATGAAGCCAAATCCTTTTTCTGCGTTAAACCATTTTACTTTACCTTGTTCCATTTTTGTTGCCTCCTAGTGTGAATCCACACATTGTGTTACTACCCTTGCTCATTTTTCAGAAGAAAAGTGTTTCACTTATCAATCTTCAAGAACAAAAATAATTCTTTTTAAGAATAACAGATACTGTCGGAATTTGCAATGACTAGAGTACCGATAATTATTCTGAATATATTGAATAGTGTTAATATCCCTTTTTGTAATTAAGTAAATTAATTTCAGGGATGTTTCCAAGAAGGTAGTTCTTTAAATTTGGAATGAATATTTCTTCAATAAGCCGTTGATCGTAAAATTCAGTATTTCCTGAAGTATGTGGGGTAATGATGACATTGTCCATCTCCCAAAGTGGACTATTTTCTGGAAGTGGTTCAGTTTCAAATACATCAAGCCCGGCACCTGCAATCTGTTGATTTTCAAGGGCCTGTACCAATTCATTTTCAATGACGATTGAGCCGCGACCGATATTCAAGAAGAAAGCAGAAGGTTTCATTAAATTGAATTCATTTTTGCCGAACATATGCCTTGTTTTCGAGGTTAATGGTAAAGTAACAATGACGTAATCACATTTAGGAAGAAACTTCATTAATTGATCCTGTGTGAACATTTCATCCACGAACTCTTCTGATTTACCGGAATGACGAACCCCAAGCACAGTCATCCCAAAAGCCTTGGCTATTTTGGCTGTTTCCTTCCCAATTTTCCCCACTCCTACGATACCGATCGTTTTATTGTGAATTTCTTCTTGCATTTGAGCATGATGCCAAATTTTCTTCTGTTGTTGTTTAACATATGTATCTATTTTTCTAGTGAACGCAAGTATTAAGGCGAAGATAGTTTCTGAAATAGGATAGGCATGCACGCCATTTGCCGTTGTTATCTGAACATTACCTTTTTCAAGAGTATCCAGTGGCAAAGCATTTACTCCTGCACTCCATGTTTGGATCCATTTTAGATTCTTTCTTTCTCCATTCATTATAAGTTGCTTCATTTCTGTTTTCCAGCCTGCAATTATTTCCGCGTCATGAATATGATCGCTCCAAATAGCTGGATCTCTACCTGTGATAATCTTCCATTCAGGAATCAACACTTGTATTTTTTCCAATAATCGCTCATCTAAATTTTGGCTTATGATGATTTTCCTGTAGTTCATAACCATTCTCCTCTCTGTATCACTTTTCTGAATTATACGTAAACTATTATCGGAATTCAATTAAACTTCTTTTTTAGACATCAATATGTGTGTTACCTAGGCGAAAAAGATGCTATTTAAATAGAGTGCAGTAAGGCAAACAAAATGTTTAAATATTTGTTCATTTACTATACAAAATGTCTAATGTAAAAGCTTCATTTTAAAAATATAATAAAAACAGGATATAGCATTTTTAGAAAGTTGATAAAGGCAGTTATTCATCATGTAACCACGTTCAATACTAGTCACTGATAAGGGAATAGAGGTCGTGCATATATAGAGTCGACCTTTCTTTATAGAATGGAAAGGGGTGGAGAGGACTATGCAAGTTGAAAAGAATACGAAAGATCTACAAGAAATGGACGAAAAATTTGTTTGGCATAATATGAAGGGTGCTGGACCAAATCCTGGGACGATGGTAGTTCAAAAAGGAAAGGGTGCCTGGGTTACTGACATCGATGGAAATCGATACCTGGATGGCATGTCGGGGTTATGGTGTGTCAATGTGGGATATGGTAGGGATGAACTTGCAGAAGCAGCTTATGAACAGCTGAAGGAACTTCCATATTCCCCATTAACGAACAGCCATGTTCCCGCGATTAAACTTGCGGAGAAATTAAATGATTGGCTTGGCGGAGACTATGTGATTTTCTTTTCCAATAGCGGTTCAGAAGCGAATGAAGTAGCGTTTAAAATTGCCCGTCAGTATCATCAGCAAAAAGGAAATCATGGACGTTATAAATTTATTTCCCGTTACCGGTCTTATCACGGGAATTCAATGGGTGCCTTGGCAGCAACCGGTCAGGCACAAAGAAAGTATAAATACGAACCACTTGCTCCAGGTTTTCTACACGTGACACCCCCTGATTCGTATCGCAATCCCGAGGATGAAAGTGGTGAGAAAAGCGCTTCTGAAATTGAACGTGCCATCACATGGGAAATGAGTGAAACAGTAGCGGCTGTTATTATGGAACCAATTATAACGGGTGGCGGTATTTTAATGCCTCCAGAAGGATATATGAGAAGGGTTCAAGAAATATGCAATAAAAATGGTGTTCTTCTGATTTCAGACGAGGTGATTTGCGGTTTTGGCCGTACGGGTAAGAAGTTCGGTTATATGAATTATGATGTACAGCCAGATATAATCACTATGGCCAAAGGGATTACGAGTGCATATCTTCCTTTATCGGCAACAGCTGTCAAACGAGAAATATATGAGGCCTACGTTGGGAAAGAAGAGTATGACCGGTTTCGACATGTAAATACATTCGGTGGAAATCCTGCTTCTTGCGCACTGGCCTTGAAAAATATGGAGATTTACGAAAATGAAAACCTGATTGAACGCTCGAAAGAATTAGGCCTTCGTCTTTTAAAGGATTTAGATGAATTGAAATCCCATCCCAACGTTGGGGATGTACGCGGTAAAGGATTGTTAGTCGGAATTGAACTTGTGGAAGATAAACAAACAAAAAGTCCGATTGCTCTTTCCGAAATGAATGGTATCATTTCTTCGTGCAAGCAAAAAGGATTGATTATCGGTAAAAATGGAGATACGGTAGCCGGCTTTAATAATGTGTTGACATTGGCGCCCCCTTTAAGCATTACCGAAGAGGATTATGCCTTCATTGTAACAACTTTAAAACAAGCGCTAGCAGAGTTATAAAGATTAATCTTTAAATCGGGGAACAGAAGTTATATTATTCTGTTCTTTTTTTCGTTCATTATCGACTGGGAATGATACACTATAATAAGATATTTTGATTCATTTTTCGTTTAAAAAAGTGGTCATCTTGGTACATAATAAAGGAATGCATTTCGGTTCCGCATGTTTTGAAAATATTAAACTGATTTGAGGCAATGAATCTATTAACTCTCAAAAGAGGTGCAGTTCATGAATAATGAAGATATAACGAAAAAATTAACTTTACATACGCCTGTTATTTTAGGAAGTGGAAATTTCGCAAAGTATGCAGTCTTGTTACCTCTCATTGAAAAGGAAGATGGAATACATGTCCTCTTCGAAGAGCGCTCACATCAACTAAGAAGGCAGCCCGGTGATATTTGTTTTCCGGGTGGAAGAATTGATCATCTTGATTTGGATGAGCAGACAGCAGCCCTTCGTGAAACATACGAAGAACTTGGTGTGCAAATGGAAGATATTTATAATGTATTTCCTATCGATTATCTAGTTTCACCTTTTGGGATGATTGTTTATCCGTACGTAGGTTTTATACCGAGGGATCAACCGCTGTCCCCAAATCCAGCTGAAGTTGAAACGGTTTTTACGGTCCCGCTTTCTTTTTTTATGGAGAGGCCTCCAGAGATATATCATGTGAATTTTAAAGTTGAGCCACTTGAAAATTTCCCACATGATTTAATTGTAGGTGGAGAGAATTACAAATGGCAGCCAAGACAGACCACTGAATATTTCTATCAGTACGAGAATCGGGTAATTTGGGGATTGACGGCAACCATTCTGACCCACTTCATTGAAATTCTTCGCTAGACCCTTCTAAAGCACCTTTTCTTTCTGCCTAAACCCTAATAAACTTTAGGTATGGTAAAATTTAGTTAAAAGGGGTGTAAGGATGAGGTATACTATGGAGCTATTGGAAATCGAACGGGAAAGAGCTATAGCCGAGCATGAAACTCTTAAAGGGAGCCGGGACTATTATGATGAAAAGGATGATCAGAAATGTCGAGAAACATATTATAATGGCGGTCCCTGGACTAAGGGAAAACTGAGTTCATTGCTGACAATCTCACATGCAAACCAGCCAAGCTATTCTCCCCACCGTTTTTTGTACCCATGGGTCGACCTTCAGGAAGACGGGAAACTGAAAAGCTTATACTCAGGTAAAGGTATGGACCCTGTCGAAGTCATCGAAGAAGATATTCGACTGCTTGAATTAATGTCTAAAGGGGTTCAGTCGACTGAGGCTGCAAGCATGACCCTCAATTGTGAGCATGTTGTTCCTCAGTCATGGTTTAGTAAAAAAGAACCGATGAGGGGGGACTTGCACCATTTATTTGCCTGTGAACCCACCTGTAACAGTAGCCGAGGGAATTTCTCCTATCACGACTTCGTGGATTATACTCCAGAAGAATTAAAAGCACGTGCTATAAAAGTGGGGTGTGGTAAAGCTGAAAAAGGGAAATTTGAGCCTGAATACGGTAAAGGGATTGTGGCTAGGGCCACATTGTATTTTTTACTGCGATATGTAGGCATGATTAATCAAGACAAGGTTAATGTAGCCCTTTTATTGGAATGGCACCGTCAATTCCCGGTCAGTCTTTATGAAAAACACCGCAATCAGGCCATCTTCGAAATCCAAGGTAACCGAAATCCATATATTGATTTTCCGGCAATGGCAGGGGAGTGGGCTTAAGGGGAACGTTAAAAGGGACTATTATCATTATTTAGAGGTTCATGGATCCTGGTATATTGGCATCATGAAAAAAAGATAAATAAATTTAAAGAGGATTGAGTCAGTTAAATTCTGCTCAATCCTCTTATTTTAATACTGGAAATATTTAAAGGAATTTTACGCAAACTGGGAAAGGTACTTTGATATCTTTTTGTAGTAAAGTCAGTTTTCCAGTTTCTTGGTTTCGGGAAAATAACGTCAAGTTCCCGGATTCCTCATTAGAAGCCACTAGGAACTTACCGCTTGGATCAATGGAGAAGTCACGCGGCCAATTCCCCTCTGTGGAAACTAGTTCTACTAAGCTCAGCTTTCCGGTTTCCTCATCGGTTTGGAAGACCGCGATGCTATCGTGGCCACGATTTGCAGAATAAACAAATTTTCCATCCGCGGAAATGTGAATGGCACTGCCTTGATTATTTTCCTGGAAATTTTCTGGGGTTGTGCGGATGGTTTGTATTTCAGAAAAACTTCCACTATGACCGTCATAAGCTAATACGATGACTTCGGGCGCAAGTTCTGCCACTACATAGGCAATTTTTCCATTAGGATGGAAGGTAAGGTGTCTTGGTCCACTTCCCGGAGTTACTGTCAAACTATTTACTTTTTCTAATACTCCGTTATGTATCCCATATGTGTTTATTTGATCGATTCCAAGATCTACAACTACTATGAATTTTTCATCCGGTGTAAATCCTGCATAATGTGCATGTGCCTTTTCCTGTCTCTCCTTATTTGGTCCCTTTCCTGTATGGCGCACTGTGGATGTAACGCCAGAAGGGGTGGAATCAGCATTAAGACTATATAGTTCAATGATACCATCTCCGTAATTGGCAGTGGCTAAAACGTTTTTATCGCTATTTATACTGATGTGACAATAAGACCCATTAGGTGTAAGGTGCTTACCAAGGTACGTAAGTTCTCCAGTCTCATCATCGATGGAGTACGAAGAAACACCTCCGCTGCCTGCCTCTTTTAAAATGGCATACAAATGTTTTTTATCTCCACTTATAGTGACATAAGTGGGATCTTTTAATTCTGCAGCAAGGACTGGTGCTGAAATTTTCCCTTCATTTGGATCAAGTGTAAATCGATAGACCCCTTGACTGTCTCCTTTAGTATAAGTGCCGATATATCCTGTGTAATTTTGTGAATGATTCCCCATAATGTTTCCCTCCTAGAAAGATAATAAGTTTATTTTAACATAGGTTGAACTTATATATCTTTCCCTGAATTAAACGAATTTGAACCTTGATTTGCGATAAATTTTACATTGAGCAATAGAAAAACTCCCGAAATGCGATGGGAGTTTAAAATGTTTCGGTTTTTCTGTTAGAAAGGCTTGCATCTATCGGAATATGATGAAACGAAGATACCAAAAATAAACCTTGAGCAGTTAATTTAATTTCAGGAATAACAGGAAGTGCTAAAAAAGCAAGTGTCAGGAATGGGTTGAAATATCTATTTGCACCAATCTTTAATAAAGCGATATCAATCTCCTTTAATAAGTGAACAACTTCAGAATAAGTAGTGGCACTCATTAGACCGGCAATCGGAAGAGGGAGCGAGGCTAATGTTTTACCATCTTGGACGATGACTAATCCGCCCTGCATTTTTTTTATTTCTTCAGCAGCAACGAGCATATCAAAGTCATTACCTGCAATTGTTAAATTGTGTGAATCATGTGAGACAGTTGTGGCGATTGCTCCTGATTGCAAGCCGAGTCCCTTGACGATTCCTAGGCCGATTTGCTTGGTCATTCGATGCCGCTCTATAACCGCAAGTTTTATTTGATCTTTAGAAGGCGATAACTGGAACAAACCGTTTTGATCGAGAGTAACTGGTTCAATAATATGTTTTGTAATTAAACTGTTCGGTGTAATCTCAATAAGATTGGCAAGGGTATCCCGTAACTTAATTATAAAATCTGAATCTGATAACTCTTGTATATGGACAGTCTGTTTTAATTCTTCCTCATTCGGATGTATGGGTATGACGGGGAAGTTTACTAATTGACCATCCTTTGCTATAAGTTTGCCATCTTTGAAAACGGATTGAATTTGGATGGAGTTAAGATCTTCGAAAAGAAGAAGGTCCGCCTTATTTCCAGGGGCAATGGCACCGTGTTCACTTAACCCAAAGCACTCAGCAGCATTAATCGTAGTCATCTGAATCGCGGTCATAGCGGGTATATCTTCTTCAATTGGGACTCTTACATTATGGTCAATGCTTCCTTCAGCTACAAGATCATCTAGGTGCCGGTCATCCGTGACGAATAAGCAACGGCGGGAACTTCTCTCTGTAACGGCAGGAAGAAGGTTACGTAAATCTTTGGCAACAGTTCCTTCAAGTAGCATAAGGTACATTCCTTTCCGGAGCCGTTCCCTTGCCTCTGTAGCTGTGATACATTCGTGATCGGTATGGATACCTGCCGCCATATAAACATTAAGCTGTTGTGCGGTTAGACCCGTAACATGGCCATCTATTTTTTTTTTTTTCGTTTTGGTGTGCAACGATTAATTTTTGCATCATATCATCATCTGGAATTGAAACGGCATGAAAATTCATCACCTCAGCTAAACCAAGCACCCCGGCATTTTTGTAAAACGGAGATAAGTCCTCACTTCTTAAAATGGCACCCGCATCCTTAAAATCAGTAGCCGGGACACAAGATGGCATCATGAAGAAAAAATCAAATGGGAGGTCGTTGGATTGTTCAATCATATATTGGATCCCTTTGCTTCCGGAAACATTGGCGATTTCATGAGGGTCCGCAACGATGCAGGTTACTCCAAGTAAAAGGAGAACTATGGCTAGTTCGGAAGGGCGTACCATGGAGGATTCAATATGAACATGGCCATCAATAAATGTAGGTGATACGAATTTACCAGAGGCATCTATTTCTGATAGTCCCTCGTAATTTCCAACCCCTGCAATATAACCATCGACAATCGCTATGTCCCCAGTAAAAACCTCACCATTAAATACATCGATGATTTTCCCATTTTTAAGGACGCAGTCAGCAGGTATTCTACCTGCCGCAACGTCAATTCTTTTTTTTTTAGTAATTTTTTTTCAATGTGAACTTCCTCCACATCAGTATCTATGTTCTTTTTGTCAGTATTCCACTTTGGCTTCAAGAGATTCCCATGTCCGGAATGGCAAATCATGGTTGGTGAAGTCTATTCTATGCATGGCGAGGGATCGGTTTTCCAACGGTATCGCAAGCTCCTGATAAATAAAGTCATCATCAAAGCCAATTTGGGCTGCATCTTCTTTTGTACAAGAATAGTAGATGGCTTTAGGACGTGCCCAGTAAAGTGCACCTATACACATCGGACACGGCTCACAACTCGTATAGATTTCGCAATCCGTAAGTTGAAAGTTATTCAAGTTTTTGCAGGCATCACGAATAGCTTGTATTTCAGCGTGTGCAGTAGGATCAATGGCTGTCGTAACATTATTACAGCCTCTTCCAATAATGACCCCATCCTTTACGATTATCGCTCCGAAAGGACCTCCGTTTTTTTTCTTTACATTTTCCGTAGCTAGTTGAACTGCCATTTCCATGAATTTTATATCCAAATAAAACACCCCTTAAAATTTTTGAAAATAAAATGATGTTACATTTTATTACATTTGATTTATATATAATATAACATAATTAGGAATATGTGGAATAATTTTTTAGAAAATATTGAATTTTCATTTGGTAGTCAAAACCACAAAACGTGTATGGAAGAATATATAACACCTTTTGAAAACTGCTCCTTGCTGTGAAAAAGTTATTATAATCATATTACCAGCAAATAAAGCTTCTAAAATGAAACCGTGCGCTACGAATATTTTGAGGCTTGTACAAGGGCAAAGTACAGGTTTTTTTCATCTTTTCATCTATCATGCTATTATTGAATGTAGACAGGAACGGGTTCTATCATTGCAAATTGAAGAATCTAATGAAAAAAATTAAGATTAGTTATTGTTTTTGGTAAGTGCGTTATATTTGATAATTAACTAAGAGATTATGTCAGATGGAAGAATACTCTAAGAGTTCTTCTTTATTTTTACTTTGGAAAATAAGTGGGTTCTATAAATTTGGAGGGATTATTGTGCTTCAGACTAATACACAATTAGTTAACTTTAATAAAATTGATGTCATTTTAAAGGAGATTGTTCAAAATTCTTATGATGAAGCCAGGAAAGAATGTGTACTTTTATGTATGGAATGCGGAGATGTTGATTTATATATTGCTGCATCAAACCATGAAGGAATGCAGGAAGCGATTAATGAGAATTTTCAAATTGATGAGGATGGTGAAATCATTAAGCAAGAAGAATATCAGCAATTTATGGATGATCTTGCAGATTACTTTTTGGAATTACATAAAGAAAGTGCTTTATTTGATTTCTTTCCAGCTGGTTATTATGAAGTGGATGGTGAAAAAAGGGAGTCGGAAACGGATATGCTTGGACCGAAAGGCCAATTTTCAGCACCATTTGAAGATGCTTTTATAAATGAATGAAATAGATAGGGAAATCAATGAAAGGCAGAATGTGAATTAACGACATTCTGCCTTTCATATTTTGTGGATTTTCTGGATAGGTCTCGTTTCTGTTTAAGTTTGTACTTTTAGTTGAGGTAATGATTTTTCCTTGTATGAAAAAGGAAAAAATTACATCGTTATAATGGTTTACAATAGAATTTTTAGCAAATATAAGTTTTTATGGTAATTTTATGTAGAATTATATATAATAAATAGTGTTATAGCTGAAATAATATTATTTGTATTGATAGTCTGATATAGCTATAAATGATGTGTTTTGTGCTAGAAGATAGAGAGTATACATAAGCTCTTAAACGGAATGTAAAAAAGAATGTCAATCCGAGAGATTTTTTTGGGGTTTTTAATTCTGATTATTTTGATTGTTTGCGGTTTTATTGGTTTCTTTGTTTATGTTGCAGGCTAGGGAGGATAAAGATGATTGTTTTTGATCAGGTTAATAAGTATTTTGGTGATTTTCATGTATTGAAAGATATTAATCTTACAATTAATAAGGGAGAAGTTGTTGTAGTAATCGGTCCATCTGGTTCAGGAAAAAGTACGCTTCTTCGTTGTATTAATCGTTTAGAAACGATATCCGAAGGTTCTTTGTCCATTAATGGATTAAATGTAGCTGATAAAAAAACAGATATCAATAAGCTACGGAGAAATATTGGCATGGTTTTTCAGCATTTTCATCTGTACCCTCATAAAACGGTACTCGAAAATATCATGCTGGCACCTAAGAAGGTATTAGGACAAACGAATGTACAAGCGGAAAAAATCGCGCAAAAGTATTTGGAAAAGGTAGGAATAGCAGATAAAGCTAATTCTTTTCCTTCTCAGCTTTCCGGTGGACAGCAACAACGTGTAGCCATAGCCAGAGGGTTGGCAATGGGGCCAGAAATCATGTTGTTTGATGAACCGACCTCAGCCTTGGATCCAGAAATGATTGGCGAGGTACTTGATGTGATGAAAACCCTTGCTCTAGAAGGAATGACGATGGTGGTAGTGACACACGAAATGGGGTTTGCCCGGGAAGTGGCAGACCGAATCGTATTTATGGACGAGGGTAGGATTTTGGAAGAGGCAATACCGGCTGATTTTTACGAAAACCCTCAAGAAGAGAGGGCGCGTCTATTTCTCAGCCGTATTTTAAATCATTAAATAAAAAATAGGGGTGATTTACATGTTGAAGAAAATGAAATGGTTACAATTAGCATTGCTATCAGTACTGGCTGTCATTTTGTTGGCAGGCTGCGGCGGGGATAATGAATCTGATGAAGGTAAAAATGGTGGAAGCAAAGACAATGAAAAAGATATGTTAACCCAAATTAAGGAAAATGATAAAATCGTATTTGGGGTAAAAAATGATACGCGTTTATTCGGGTTGAAAAATCCAAATACAAAAGAAGTGGAAGGCTTTGATATCGACATAGCAAAAGCATTAGCTGGTGAAATCCTTGGGGATGAAGAAAAAGTTGAATTTAAAGAAGTAACTTCAAAAACAAGAATGCCTTTATTGAACAATGGGGACATCGATGCGATTGTAGCTACTATGACTATTACGGAAGAACGTAAAAAAGAAGTCGACTTCACTGATGTCTATTTTGATGCTGGACAATCGTTACTTGTTAAAAAAGGAAGCGATATTAAAGGAATCGATAGCTTAAAAGGTAAAAAAGTATTGGCTGTAAAAGGTTCTACGTCAGCCATAAATATCCGTGAAAAAGCCCCTGAAGCAGAAGTGTTGGAATTCGAGAATTATTCAGAAGCATTTGCTGCCCTTAAATCAGGTCAAGGAGATACCTTGACGACAGATGATTCAATCCTTTATGGAATGGTTGATGAAGATCCGAATTACGAACTTGTTGGTGGCACATTTACTGACGAGCCTTATGGGATTGCTGTTAAAAAAGGAAATGAGAAATTTGTAGATGAATTAAACAAAGCCCTTAAAGCCATTAAAGACTCGGGGAAATATGATGAAATCCATGATAAATGGATTAAGAAGCAATAGTTTATTGAGTTAAATGAAGGTGGAAAGTAAGGGTTAAGTTTGAATTGATCTTTAGTTGCCTTCTAAAAGTTTAATATTTGTATCTGTCAGGATGAGCAATTTGCTCATCCTGATTAGTTAGAGGAGAGTGGATATCATGCTTGATTTCTCCATTTTGACAGAAAATTTGGATATGTATTTACTTGGTTTCAAAAATACAATCATATCGAGTTTGATTGCTTTAGTGTCAAGTTTAATCCTTGGAGTCCTTATTGCTATTATGAGAATTGCCCCCATTAAGCCACTGAACTGGATTGGGACTGCTTATGTGGAGTTCATACGGAATATACCATTGTTGATTATCACATTTTTCTTTTTTCTGGGGTTAAAGTTAAGCGGATTATATGCAGGTACGTTAGCCTTGACTATCTACACGTCATCTTTTATAGCGGAAGCCATTCGAGCGGGGATACTTTCAGTATCAAAAGGACAAATGGAAGCTGCCCGTTCTTCAGGTTTGACTTATGGACAGGCGATGAGATACATAATCCTGCCACAAGCCGTGAAAATTGTCATTCCCCCTCTTGGTAACCAATTTATCAATCTGGTAAAAAATTCTTCCATTTTAGCAGTGGTTGCTGGGCTGGATCTTATGTATCACGGTGATTTAATCTCTTCAAGGACCTTTGTTGTATTTGATGTATACATTTTCGTAGCAGCGTTTTATTTAATTCTTACCATTCCTTTAAGCCTTGGCGTAGGTTATTTAGAAAAACGTCTGGCTAAGAGTAATTGAGGGAGGTATAAGACATGGATTTTATAGGAGCATACACACCAGATCATCTGAAGTTTTTATTAGAAGGATTTTGGGTAACACTTCAGGTGGCTTTTGTATCTATCGTTTTGAGTTTTATCATTGGTGGACTAGTAGGTATTTTACGTTATGCCAAGATACCTGTTCTATCACAAATATTAGCGGTGGTTGTCGAAACAATTCGTAACTTACCACTACTGTTAATTATACTTTTTACATATTTAGCTTTACCGGAAGTAGGAATTAAACTAGAAATCGTTCCAGCAGCTATTGTAGCACTGACCGTTTTCGAATCAGCTATGATATCTGAAGTCATTCGAAGTGGGTTGAAGTCAGTTGATAAAGGACAAATGGAAGCAGCTCGATCATCAGGTTTAAGTTATGTTCAAGCCTTGATACATATCATCCTTCCTCAGGCACTGCGCCGAATGGTACCACCCATCGTTAGCCAATTTATCTCTTTATTGAAGGATACATCTTTAGCTGTTGTCATTTCTTTACCAGAATTGACCCATCAAGGGCAAATCATTTATGGACAAGGTCAAAAATTCTTAATACCCATTTTAATTTTAGTAGCTCTTATGTATTTCCTGGTCAATTTCAGCTTGTCTTTACTAGCTAGGAGATTAGAATTAAAACGTTCCTGAAAACTCCGACTCATTATTTGAGTCGGAGATTCTTTTTTCTCAAAACTATGAATTGTTTATAAGCTTTCTTTCCTTGATTCTTTTTCATGTCAAAATCGTATACCTCTAATGAAGGAAGAAGGTGAAAAAAATGCCTGAAATCGAGAAAATAATAGCAAAGCGCTTGCTTCATTAATTATGGGGATTCTTTCTCTTCTCATACCCTTTTTGGGCATAGTCTTAGGGGGATTGGGTCTGTTCTTAGCTTTAAGGGTAAAAAGGAAATCGCTCTATCTGGAGAGTCTGGTATGAATTTAGCGACTGCTGGAAGGTATGTAGTGTTATTGGTATCATTTTAAATTTGATTACGATTGTGATTTTTCTTTTATTTTTATATTTTGTAGTGAATGGTGGGCATGCTACCTACTTAATTTGATATCATATGATCTTTAAACTTGACAAACAATAAAAAACTTATATTTTTTGGGAAAATATGTTATAATTAAAATGAACAAATAATTTTAGGGGGGATGTTGTTTTTTGGTCAGTCAGATATTTAAGTATCCTGCTGTATTTTATTATGAAGAGCATCCTTTGATAATTGATTCATTTTCAATACAAGTGTGTTTCCCGGATTTTAAGAGAAAGGGATTCACTTCTTCCGTTAGCGGCAGAAATAGGGTGGATGCTCTAGCTTCTGCACAAGAACTGTTATGCTCCATGGTCGAACATTTTATCCATGCCAAAAAGTTAATTCCTGATGCAACCGAAATGGAAAAAGTGAATGTAGATAGAGGTATAAATATTTGTGAGGCTGATCCATTTCGCATTGAAATTGAACATATCATCTATGAAAAAGATAAGCAAAGTCTTGCCCTGTAAAGAGGATAAGGCTTTTTTTCTATGAAAATAATTATAATTATTGTATTACAATCGCTTACAATGGAAAATCTACAATTAATTAAAAGTTCTTTAGATGGTATTCCGTATACCGAAACATACTTCTAAAAATATAGTGAGTGAAGTCTCATTATCCAATTAGCTTCCTATCGATTACTTTTACTAATTTTGCTGTAGTTCACTAAAAAAAACTGGCAAACAACCGTTCGGAATTCTCGATAATGCACATGTTGCTTTTTAAGAAGATAATTTTGTTCGAATGTTTGTGTCTTGATATTTTTTCTTACATGCAATCATGATCAATTTGAGTAGGTATTCGCAGATCCGAATGATGTAGGCGATTGACCCACGTACTAAGAGATTAGAGGAGGAATTGTCACGTTACATAGAGATTTTTTGGGATAGACGAGCCAAGAAAACAAATGTGTACTAATTTTTATCTGAATCCTCATAGGATATCATGCCCGCCTTTTCTACATAATTACTGAAAAAAGCATAAAGTTTATTTCGCAAATATTCGGTGTCCACCTACGGTCATAGCGTAACTTATTGTAATAGTATCTGCAGTACCGTACTGGAATGAAGGGTTTTCGTGCTTCTTTCTTCTATAAAAAGATCAATGAGTAATTATTTTATTTTTTCGAAAGGATATTAAGTTCTTTATAACGAATATGTATAGTAAAGTTAATGTAGGTAAAAAGTATTAATATCACGGAGGTGTTTAAGTGAAGTATTATATTGCATCGGATGAAAAAAATATAAAACAAGTTAAATCATTGATAAAGAAATTAACCGCAAAGGGATTCACATGCGTTAACGATTGGAATCTTATTGAGAAGGAAGGAAAAAAAGAAGCCGCGAATAATATTGGGGATTATGAAAAAGAGGGATTAGAAGAAGCGGACTTTATGTTGATTTTTCTTACTGCTGGTAAAGGGAATCTTTATGAACTTGGGCATGCTCTGTCTTTAAATAAAAAGATAGTTGTGTACTCTCCTGAAAAAGAAAATTACCATATTAATAAAAAATCGATATTTCATAACCTCCCAGATGTCATTATCTGTAGTGGGACTCTGTATAAATTAGTGAAGTTAATGAAGTCACTCTCCCCAGCTGAACAAAGTGACCCAAGCCCCATCAAACTTAACTAAAAAAGAACGATGGATAAATAGTAGAAGATACCCCCAAAAAAAGAAAATTGATAACGTAATGTTTAGTATATAAAAATATCGGGTATAGCTTATTAAAAAGGGAGGAAAATTATTTGGCTACTATAGACATTGATAAGTTACTGCTAGCTACTGAAGAAATGGCCGAAGAATCAATTCCAGTTCATCTCTATACATTTGATATTGATAAATTATTAGATAAAACGGATAATTGGTAAGGAAAAGCATGCCGCTAAGGATATGCTTTTTTTCTTTTTATGAAGAATATAATACTAACCTGATTACTAGAAAAAGGAATCAGGTTATTGGAAATGGAGGATTGGTTTTAAAATAGACGGCCCTTCACAAGTCCTAAAATAACAAACATGGCTATAGTTCCAACAACAAAAACGGATTCAATGATTGTTAATAGTAGTTCATCATACATCTTTTTTTTACCTCCTAATATGGAATGTTATGATCGTTATCTACTTATTTGTAAATTATATCATGAAATGTATATATTTATGTGGGTAAAAAGTGTCTAAATCTATAACTTTGTGTCATTTTACAAGTTATTAGAGTTTTATTTTCTTACCACTTACGTTTTTTAACCTAGGAATTAATTTTCATCCTAGCTTCACATGAGGAGGTTATTTTACATGGTGTTAAACCATACCTAGAATGTAAATCAAAAATTTATTTTAGGGAAAATAGGCACTGTTAAAAGGGTTATTACATATTGTGAGTAGTGAAATAGGAGGTGAAATGAGACTTGTCCCGTAAAGTAGAGGATTACCTTGAACAAGGAATATTTGGACCAAAAGAAATTAAGCCAGGTGAACGCAAGGAGTTTCTAGGCACATTACGTGAGAGGGTCATCTTGGTACTGACGAAATCACAAGTGTTTGAAAAGGACATCTATCCCGAAATAGAAGATAAGATGAAACAATATTCCCAGGCTAGTTTGTTTCTGAATGGTCAAATGGATTATCAATATTTAGGGAAATACATTAAATTGTCAAATAAATATAGCATTCCTTACAAGATTGTCTTAAATAAGGATTATAATTCAAAACTAGGTCTTGTTTTAGCTGAAAAAAATGCCATTGATAAAGAAAACATTTATATTGAAAAGAAAAAGAAGATACCTCATTCTATTAAGAAAAAAAGTGTCAAAGCAAGTTTTAAAAGTTTAGTTAAAAAAGTATTTAAAAAACATTGAACGAACCTTTGTACACTCATCAAAAGAATTATCCACTGAAAATGAATTTTCCTTTTTTGTAAAAGCATAAAAAAAGGACCATAAGGGTCCCGATAATTTTTATAAAATGAGCAATCCACTTATAGATTGCCTGTTTATATACCTTTCTTCCTTAGTCTGTAGAATTTTCTAAAGTTCCCTATAATCGTTTTTACGACTGAATAAACGGGAATGGCAATCAATATCCCTATAAATCCATATATAGAACCTGAAACGAGGAGTAGTAAGATAATCGTTAATGGATGAATGTTAAGCCTTTTTCCCATAATGTTGGGAGTGATTAGATGACCTTCCACTTGTTGAACCACGAGAAAGACAATGACGACCTTTACTGCTAAACTCAAATCTGTTTGTAAAGCAATGAAAATAGCTGGAAGGACACTAATTAAAGGACCTAGAAAGGGAACGATAGTAAAAACCATTGCTAAAAGGGCAAATACTAGAGCATAATCAAGTCCGATAATCAGGTATCCAATATACAATAATATCCCGATTACGATTGAAACGATAAATTGACCAATAATGTAGGTTGATAGAGTCTTGTCGACATCCTTTAATATAGTGTAGCCTTCTACTTCCATTTCCCTAGGGATATACTTCAATAAGAATGGCCTTAATTTTTCTCCATCCTTCAGAAAATAAAATAATATAAAAGGTGTTATAACTAGTACAGTAAGAACACTTGTAACGGTTGAAAAGATAGTGCTGACATTAGTAATGATTTTTTCAGAATAATCTCTGAAATAAGATAGCGATTTCTCTTTTAAAGTATGTATATTTACCATGCCAAAATCATTTTCTTCTATTACATCTTCGGATTGTTTCGAAAGCTCCTTGACTTTACTCGGGAAATTATCGGATAATTTTTGGAATTGATCAACCAGTATGGGACTACCATAGTAACTTCCTAAACCAATCACACTAAATATGATTAAAAAAACTAAAGAAATACTAAAAGTTTTCGGAATGAACTTACTTATTAAATTGACAATCGGCCTCAATATATAATATAAAAGTCCAGCCAAAATGATGGGAAAAAATATTGCCGCAATGATTTGTTGAATGGGAATTAATACAAACTCAATCTTACCTAGTAAAACAATAATGAGTATGGTTAAAATGATCCCTGTAGCATATTTAAAAAAAGGTTTGTTTATCCACAAATTAAATGCCCCCTTGTCTATCTATACCTTTCTTATTTCCCTTGGTAGGGTAGATGCTAAACGTAAAATCATTTTTAAAGGTAGAAAGAGTAAGGGATACAGATCATCATAGTAAACATAAAAAATGACCTCCACATATATGGAGGTCTGAATGAAATATTATGATGACTTTTTCAAATTTTGTACTTCTTTTACTGGTTGTTTCTCCGCACGTGCATAAGCACCATAGTAGAGGCAACCTACCAAAATACCACCACCGACAGCATTTCCAAGGAATACCGGAATGAAATTCATGAAATAATCGCCCCAAGTAAGTGAACCTGCGAAAATTCCAGCTGGAATGATGAACATATTGGCTACAACGTGTTGAAAACCAATTGTGATGAAAGCGGTAATTGGCAAGAACAATCCAATGATTTTACCAGCCGTATCTTCGGCGCTGTATGTCATCCAAATAGCCAAAGCCACTAGCCAGTTACATCCTACTGCAGAAATGAAAGCTTCTATAAAACTTGCATCGACTTTTGATTGAGCGGCAGCAATTGTTTTATCTAAGAAGACGCCTGTTTCAGTTAATCCAAGAAGATGTCCAAATACATAAGCGACAAAAACAGATCCTACCAGGTTAGCGATGGCAATTAAGATCCAGTTAAGTGTCAACTGCTTAACCGTGACCTTTTTAGCAAGTGCCGCCATGGAGACAGCCATCATGTTTCCTGTTAATAATTCAGCCCCTGCTACGACCGTTAGGATTAGTCCTAGCGGGAAAACCAATCCGCCTATTAGGTTATTCAATGTACCCCATTCATGTGGTAATCCGGCCGTAACGCGGATGTAAAATAGAAAACCTAAGGCAATAAACGCGCCTCCAAGAAATCCTAAAATTAAAATGCTTCTTAGCGGCAACGTGGCTTTCTTTTTCCCTGCATTGATTGCAATTTGCGCCATTTGTTGCGGGTTGTTATAACTCATTTTGCTCCCCCTTGATGTGTTTTCTCTATTTTTGGTTTTTAGTAGTTAAGAGGCAAGGATTTACTTACCATTAACATATCAACGATACCATCAGTTATTATGCCACTTCTATTAATAATTTACTATAAAAAAATAATAATTTTTTATCTTTTTTATAGTTAGGAAGATAATTTAATCATAATTAGGACTTTAAAGGGAAAAAATAGGGGTATACTGGTAAAAAATGGGGTGAACAAACTTGTAAATGGTTCGTTTTAACCATAACTGGAATACTAATCCTTTAGAAACAAGAGGGGAAAAATGAAAAAACATTACCATAAGCGACTTCACCCTGAGGGTCCGCTTCGGTAATGCTCTTTCATAAATTGATTCAATTATTTTACATAAATTCTTTTAAGAGATTTTTTCTAATGAAGCTTGAATTCCCTGATGTGCTTGTGCGTTCCTCATTTTTTTGATATCAAAACGAAGCCAAACAGAAATGATGAATGCTATCGTGATTAATACCGCGAATACGTAAAATACTGGAATGTAACTGTTTGTAGTTTCTCTAATATATGTCACCAACATTGGTCCGCAAACTCCACCAAGAGACCAAGTTGTTAAGAGATAACCATGTATTGCCCCAATTTCCTTCGTTCCAAATAAATCCCCAGCAAATGCAGGAAGGTTAGAGAACCCACCACCATAGCAACTAACAACGAGTAGGATCAACCCTTGGAATAACAAGGTGTTTGTCGTGGTTGGTAGTAAAAGGAATGCTGCAATTTGAATGATGAAGAAAATGATGAAAACATTCGGGCGACCAATATAATCAGATGCAGCTGCCCAACCAAGTCTACCTCCACCATTGAAGATCCCCATGATACCAACTAGAGTGGCAGCGCCTGCAACGGAAAGTCCAACGACATCTTGAGCCATAGGAGAAGCGACGGATATCATCATAATTCCTGCACTAGTATTAATTAATTTCATAGTCCAAAGCATCCAAAAGTGCTTTGTTTTAACAGCTTCTTTTGCAGTAGCTTGTCTCAAATCTTTTTTCAATTCTTTTTTTCCTGACTCGATATCTTTCTTCATGCCTTCAGGAATCCAGCCTGCTTTCGGAGGTGCAATATATGAAGCACCTAAGAACATAAGAATGAAATATCCAGCACCTAAAATATAATAAGTAGTGGAGATTCCTACAGACTGCATAAGGCTTGCTGCAACAGGGGCCGTTATAAGTGCTCCTGCGCCAAACCCAAGTACCGCCATTCCTGTTGCAAGTCCTCTTCTGTCAGGGAACCATTTAACCAGTGTGGAAACTGGTGATATGTAACCGATACCCATTCCAAGTCCGCTTAATAGGCCATAAGTAAGGAGGTAAAGTGGAAGTGAATCGACCATAATCGCTACACCGGATCCAGCTTGTCCTAGGCCAAATAATACAGCGGCAACCATTGCCGATTTTCTAGGTCCGTTCTTTTCAACGAATTTCCCGAAGAAAGCTGCAGATGTTCCTGCTAGTGCCATCATGATTGTGAATGCTAAAGTAACTTCCGTTTCTGACCATCCCATTGCTTCAACTATTGGTTTTTTGTAAACGCTATAAGCATATGCTCCTCCGATAGAAAGGTGGATAGCGATAGCTGATAAAGCAATTAACCATCTGTTTTTTGTCATGTTGGTACCCCTTTTCACATTTATGAGAAAGAATCATGCATTTTGTCTATGATTTTACAAGTTGTATGCGTTTTATCTATCTCGTTGCCTTAGTATATAAGATAATTATTTACTAGTAAACTACTAAAAAGAATTTTTTTAATAAAATGTGATAATTATTCCATATTAAGGTTATTTCAGTCGGAAATAACCTTGCGTTATCATTATGATAATGCAAGGTCTGAAATATATTTGTTCCATTAAAAACTTTATAGAGTTTAAAAGAGCGAGGAATCCGTAAGACATTTTTTCGAAAAAAAGAACATATTTTCCTTTTAATAGGAAATGATTTAAAAAATGTATTTGAATTTTTTTAAAAAATTCGGAAAATTAAGTTATAAGGGCTTGAACTATGAAACCTTATAGGAGTAAAATAATTAAGATAGGTTTTATGGAAGTGAAATCTTGTAAAATTATTCAACAAGGGGTTTTGGTAATGAAGGAACATGACATGCAAATCACGCTTAGTACAACGAAGAAAGAAAAGCCAAAGGCGGACCAGCTGGAGTTCGGTAAAACATTTACCGATCATATGTTTATTATGGACTATACACAAGGGCAAGGGTGGCATGATCCAAGAATTGTTCCTTATCAACCGCTCGCATTAGAGCCATCAGCAATGATATTTCATTATGGACAATCTGTTTTTGAAGGATTAAAAGCATATGTAACAGAAGAAGATGAAGTTATTTTATTCCGTCCGGAGAAAAATTTCCAACGCTTAAATAGTTCGAATGATCGTTTATGTATACCTCATGTAGATGTTGATTTTGCCTTGAAGGCATTAAAAACCTTAATTGGTATTGATAATGAGTGGATTCCGAGAGCAGAAGGTACTTCATTGTATATCCGACCTTTCATCATTGCGACGGAACCTTATTTGGGCGTATCTCCTTCAGATCGTTATCAGTTCATCATCATCATGTCGCCGGTAGGTTCTTATTATAAAGAAGGGATTCATCCTATTAAGATAGCGGTGGAGTCATCCTTCACTCGTGCTGTAAATGGCGGTACAGGCGAAGTGAAAACAGGTGGGAACTATGCTTCGAGCCTTAAAGCCCAAGAAGTCTCCGAAAAACTTGGTTATGCTCAAGTTCTTTGGCTTGATGGAGTTGAGAAGAAATATATCGAAGAAGTGGGAAGCATGAATGTTTTCTTTAAAATTAATGGGGAAATCATTACACCGGCTTTAAATGGGAGCATTCTACCGGGTATAACGCGTGATTCCATTATTGAATTGCTAAAACATTGGGACCTTCCAGTGAGAGAACAGCGAATTTCCATGCAAGATGTCTATGATGCCTATAAATCTGGCCAATTAGAGGAAGCATTCGGTACTGGAACAGCAGCTGTCATTTCGCCAATTGGTGAATTCCTTTGGAATGGTGAAGAAATGGTAGTTCAAAATGGAAAAACAGGTGAGTTATCTAAAAGGCTATATGATACACTAACTGCTGTTCAAACAGGAAAAATGAAGGATGAACTAAATTGGATTACGAAAGTTGATGAAAAAGTTACTCTCTAGACCCCAAAAAAGCGAAGTGACAATTTCAATGTCCTTTTCTCATATTATAAACAACAAGAAGCAGACATGTTGGTTTAACAACATGTCTGCCTTTTTGCTCTTATTCAAATGATAAATTTGCAAAGCAGGGCATACTTAGCTGCTTACGCCGGCATCCCTTTTAAAATAAAGCAATTGGCTACCACTGGCTAAGCAGACTTTTTATATATGAAACTGAATGTCAGATACAAATGGAAGGAGTTCCTCAGTTTTATGAACTAATTCTTGACATTATAAGCATAAAACCAATAAATCTGGAGGATAAGAAAGTGTAAAGAGGGTTCCTTTCCTTCATATAAAAAGAGTTAGGTATTGGTTTTGTTGAGATTTTGTCTAGCCATTTTTACAAGCATCTTGACCATACCTCCTCCCAAATTACCGCCAATCTTTCCTGCTTGCTTAGCTGTCATTTGTCCGTTGTATCCTTTTGTTAAAGGTATCCCCACTTCCTTTGCAGACTCAAATTTCGCTTCTTCAGGATTTATTGATCCGGCAACTCTGGCTTTTAAGCAATCAAGTTCTGTCCGGGCATTTTTCACAAGGATTTTTCTTCTTCTTGCCATCTATAATCACTCCTTTGTTTTATGTTCTCCCAAAATGATTAATAGTCGCAATATGCTTAAACACTGACAATTGTTTAAATATCGATTTAAAGGAATATTAATTTCTAAAGTAGGGGCAATGATGCACATAAGTCACTTTATTATTAAAGGATTCATGGGGAATTTTAGCGTTAAATGTCAATAATTTCAGTTGTATTAAACGTTTTATTTTATAGCTTACGGGTAAATAACTATATATATAAATATTTCGTGAGGAGAAATAAAATGCTGACTGCGAATTCTTGTTTATTAAGGAAAGAAGACATGACCAACCCGGAGAAAGTACCAGAATGGGTGATTAAGGAATATCAAACATTTCATGATACGGTGACAGACAAGACTTTTCCTTGTTATTTTGGAATGAAGGCAGAAAACAAAGGTGAGCTGCGTTATGCCTATATCACACAGGAAGATTGGTCCAATCTTCCAAAAGCTGTCGAGGAATTTCTCCAGCTATTTCAGGAACCTCCCTATATCAGGCACGGTCTTTTTGTTTTCATGGAGCCGGAAAATGAAGAAGGGGACTTGGAATTATATCGTAAGCGTTTTTGGAACGTCCTACAATATTTACATGCTGAAGATCAAACACCATGGCCTATAGAAAAACCGAAAGACCCTGAACATTATCTTTGGGATTTTCATTTTGCTGGGGAACCAATCTTTATCTTTGGGAATGCACCTGCCTATAAACAACGTAAAACGCGTGATTTAGGGAATAGTCTTGTTCTAGGTTTTCAACCTCGGATGATATTCGAAGGTTTGGAAGGGACTGAAAAGGGTGGAATCATGTCACGGGAAAAGGTTCGAGAACGAGTTGAGAAGTGGGATAATCTACCGACACATCCAGATATCAGCCACTTTGGTGATGTAAACCACAATGAATGGAAACAATTCTTCATTGGTGATGACAGTGAACCAATCCTTGGAAAGTGTCCATTTCATCATAAAGATTTAAAATAAACGAGGGCATGCTGCTTTCGTTTTTTTCTATTTAATATCATTGGAAAAGCCAAAATAGAATGAATTTTTTTTCGAGCCGTTTTTCTATGCAGGTTTTTTCGAAAAGTCGCTTATAATAAAAGGATAGTAAGGGATATGAAAAGGGAGTGTTGTGATGAAAACGTTCAAAACGCGTGATGAAGTTAAGCAGGAAGAAACCTGGAACCTTAAGGATATCTATGAGAATCTGGAAACATGGGAAGAGGATTTTCAAGAAGTCCTTAAGATGACTGATGGCTTAAAAGCCTATGATGGTCATATCGATACGGCTCAAGAGTTATATGGTTACTTACATTTAAGCGAAGAAATAGGTTATATCTATAATAAACTCTATGTGTTTGCCATGCTACAAGCGGATTTGGATACTCGGGTAACTTCTTCGCAGGCATTACTGGACCGGGCAGGCCAGTTAGGGAGAAAGATTAGCAGCGCTTCAGCATTTTTCATGCCGTTTCTGTTAAGCTTGGATGAAGAAACACTAAAAGGATACATAGCACAAGTTGAGGGGTTAAAATATTTTGAAGAAGATTTATTTGACTCATACCGCTATAAAGCACATGTTTTGGCGAAAGAACAGGAAGAAGTACTTTCACAAATAGGGGAAGCATTTTCAGCTCCACAAAAAACATACGGAATGATCAATAATGCAGATATTAAATTTGGGGAAGTGACCAATGATAAGGGTCAAAGAGTAGAACTGACCCGTGGGATGTACTCAAAATTAATAGAAGACGATAATCGAGAAAAGAGGAAAGAGGCCTATATGGCCTATTACCAACCTTATTTACAATTGAAAAACACAATAGCAACCACCCTTTCCACGGCAATCAGGAATAATGTCAACTTGTCGAAACTGCGTAACTATCCATCTGCCTTGGAGAAATCCCTTTTCGGGGATCAAGTTCCTAAAGAAGTGTATGAAAACCTAATTACATCCACGAAAGAAAATATAGAACCGATGCATAAATATATTGATTTGCGCAAAAACCTGTTGGGTGTAGACGAATTACGTGCTTATGACTTAAGTGTGCCACTTGTCGAAGGCGCTAAGGAAGAAATTTCATATGATGAAGGGTACGCAATGATGATCGAGGCGTTGAAACCGCTAGGTGAAGAATATGTGGAAATCCTGAAAAGCTTTAAGGAAAATCGTTATTTGGACGTCAGGGAAACACCGGGGAAACGTTCAGGAGCTTATAATTTAGGACTTTACGGTGTACATCCATTCATTTTGTTGAATCATCGTGACGACCTTGACAGTGTGTTTACATTGGCCCATGAGTCAGGTCATGCCATGCATTCATATTTCAGTTCCAAATACCAACCGAAGATCACTGCTGGTTATTCCATTTTTGTCGCGGAGGTAGCTTCAACCGTAAATGAAATTTTACTGATACGCCATTTGCTCAAAACTACTGAGGACCTCCAAAAGAAAAAGCATTTGCTTAATCATTTTATTGATAGCTTTAAAGGAACGTTCTTCACTCAGGTCATGTTTGCCGAATTTGAAAAAATCATCCATGAAAAAGCTGAAAATGATGAACCTCTTAATGTGACTGTATTAAATGATACTTATGAATCGGTTTTTCGCACATACAATGGCCCTGAACTTGTTTTCAATGAGGAAGTAAAATATGGCTGGTCGCGAATCCCGCATTTCTATCGTCCATTTTACGTATACAAATATGCAACTGGATATGTTTCCGCGATTACAATAGCGGATAAAATACTTTCTGGAGACCAAAAAACCCTTGAAAGTTACTTAACTTTCTTGAAAAGCGGTAGCTCGGACTTTCCATTGGTATTGCTCAAGAAAACAGGAGTAGATTTAACAAAACCGGAACCGATTGAAAATGCGATGAAGATTTTCAGTAACTTGGTCGATCAATTTGCAGAGTTGACCGAAAACTAATCTAATCCATTTCTTCCAGAAGAGCCCATGGCGTGCTAAATTAAAAAATGCTATAGTTAGAGCATTGGCAAGAGAGAGGCCCAATCTGTATTGATTGGGTCTTATTCCATGTGTTTAGGAAGTATACAATTTATGGATGTTTAAGTTGGTGGTTTAGAAATAACCTCTAGACGTTAGCATCTTAGTATCGCTTCCTTTTACATTAAAATGCATAAATTATGAGGGAACGTGAACAATGAATGAATTCAACTGTTAATTATATAAAGGAATGGCAGCAGGCACTTCAGCTTGAAATTCTACATCTAAAGAAATACGGAAGTACAAAATATTTAGTATCTAATGGCCATTTACTCTCTAAAGATAATTCTTTTACCTATTTCTTTGAAACGGGATCATCAGTGAAGATTCCCGTCGGTTCAATCGTAAGGTTGGAATGGGGAGGAATCAAGCAGGATGGTAGGGTATTGTCCTCGGAAGGCAAAAGTATCATCATCACGTTCGACGCATCGATGGGTGATTTAATAGGTGAAGCGTTTCTCTACCATGATCCATGGGAGCTATTAGAGCAACTGATCACTAGGTTAGATGAGATTAAGAGAAGTAAGAAAAAGAGACTGAGGATTAAGCGTCTTATGGACCCTTCCATGCCTCAAAAACATCCTACCATCGAGAAACAAAGTAGTGTGAAAGAACTTTATGCCCGTTCAAAATTCAATCCAGTAACTTTTGTCTGGGGTCCACCGGGAACGGGAAAAACTTATACATTGGCCCGTGTTGTGGCCAACCATTATTTTCAGGGTAAAAAGATTTTAGTCCTTTCTCATAGTAATCAAGCGGTCGATGTATTGATGGCTGAGATTTCTTCATTCATAAAAAAGAAAGACCGTTTTCAAGAAGGGGACGTCCTTCGATATGGTTCACAAATCGGCGAAACATTAGCAATCCATGAAGATATCGTTACGGGCCAATTATTAGGAAAACATGAACCGGAATTATTGGCTGAAAAAGAGCAACTTGCAGAAGAGAAGCGTTTATTGAAGCATGATTTAGCAGGTTCATTCAGTAAAAGGGACACCGATCATTTACTTGAACTAGAAAAGAAATTGGCAAGAGTATTGGAGAAAATCCGTCAAAAAGAATTAGAATTCGTGAAAGAAGCCAAAATTATCGGAACGACTCTTGCAAAAGCCGCTAAAGATGAAACGGTATACCAAAAGGAATATGATCTGATCATATTGGATGAAGCCAGTATGGCATACGTTCCACAGGTAGCTTTTGCGGCCTCTTTATCCAAGCATATGATCATTTGCGGTGATTTTAAACAATTACCACCTATTGCCGCCGCCCGCGATTCATTGGTGAAACTTTGGTTGAAAGAAGATATTTTCCATAGAGCCGGGGTTGCGCAATCAGTTGAAGATGGGGAACTTCATCCACATTTATTCCTCCTGAAAGAACAGCGCCGTATGCATCCAGAAATATCAGCCTTTACGAATCGTGTAGTCTACAACAATTTTGTGGGAGACCATGAAAGTGTTTTTTCGAGCAGAGAAAGTATCAGATCTGCTGAACCATTTGCAAGACAGGCTGCCGCTCTTATCGATACGAGTTACTCAGGTGAATATTGCATGACGGAGCGCACGTCACATTCTAGGTTGAACCTTTGGCAATTATTGTTGTCCTTTCAGTTGATTCATGAATCATATGTAGATGGTGCCAAATCGATAGGTTATGTGGCACCGTACCGGGCACAAGCTGAATGGATGGAAAAGCTATTGGATGATCTATACCGATTAGAAAGGCAATCGACAGATATCATTGCTGCAACTGTTCATCGTTTTCAAGGAAGCGAACGTGATATCATGGTTTTTGATACGGTAGACAGCTATCCCCAGGATCGTGCTGGGATGTTATTGACAGGAAGAGAAAGCGAAAGGCTCATTAATGTGGCGATAACGAGGACAAAAGGGAAATTCCTTCATGTGAGCGATACCTCTTTTATAAATAAGCATGTTTACCGTAGTAAAACGCTTCGGCAACTTGTTGATCACCAAATGCAAAATGGTCAGTTAATTGCAAGGAAAGACATTGGAAAATGGGTGAAGCATCAACATCCCAGATTACAGTGGATGCACGCACGTAAATTGGAAAAAATAATCGAAGATATTGCTTCTACTAAACATGAAATGATTATGGCGGTCCCGGATTTAACCGAGTTGTCTGAGGAATGGAAACAAATCTTGATGAATAGAAACCCTGAAGTAAGGCTGACAATCATATCTGGAAATAGAAATCCGGACATATCTTCAAATTCTTTTATATGCTTGCCGATTTCCTTTTCGTTCATCATCTTAGATAAACGTTATGTTTGGGTAGGGGTTCCCATCGAAACAAATAATCGAATCCAACCACCATATGTATCCGCTCGTCTAGATTCATCGATTATTGCTACAGAACTTTCTTCTCAATTTAAAAAGAATGATTGATTCGATAAAAAGATCCGAAATTCGGGTCTTTTTATTTAATATTTTACTGAATAACTCGTTAGAATATAAATGAAATAACCATATTTTTAAAACATCAACATTATCCAATAGATAACCTCGCTAGAATATATTTTATACTTCTATTCCCAGTTTTGTTCATCATCTTATTATTTTAGTTAAGAGGCCTGACTGACTTATAAGCTAATTAGGCGACATTTACCTATAGATGTTTTACGATTATGAATAAAAAGGTTTTGAAAGGAAGGAATGTAAATGAAGCTAAGCATTCTAGACCAATCACCCATTTCATCTGGTCAAACGGCACAACAGGCTTTACATGACTCACTACTTCTGGCGCAGGAAGCAGATAGACTGGGATACAGCAGGATATGGCTGACAGAACACCATGATTTACCAGGTCTGGCTTGTTCATCACCCGAGGTAATGATCAGTTATATTGGCACCCAAACGAAGAATATTAGAATTGGGGCTGGTGCTGTTTTACTTCCACACTATAAGCCGTTTCGAGTTGCCGAAACATTTAACATGTTGGCTACGCTTTTTCCTGGGCGAGTCGATCTCGGAATTGGACGTGCTCCTGGAGGTTCTGCAGAAGTAACCATGGCATTATCAGATAATTATTTGCAGAATGTCTATAAAATGCCGGATCTTGTACAGGAATTACTGCATTATTTGAGAAGGGACTTTCCAGAAAGTCACCAGTTTTCTACAATATCGGCGGCTCCCGTTCCTGAGACTTTACCGGTACCATGGATTCTGGGGACAAGTGAGAAAAGTGCGAAGCTAGCTGCGGAAAATGGTGTTGCCTATGCATTCGGTGAATTTATGAGTCAAAAAGACGGAGTGAAAAGCTTGCAGCTTTATCGTGATCAATTTCAAGCGAAGGGGACCCTCACCTCCCCAGAAACAATTTTAACAGTGGCTGTAATTTGTGCAGAAGATGAGGAAAAAGCGAAGGAAATCGCTTTAAGCAATACGTTATGGAGAATCCAAAGTGAACAAGGGGAAGGAAAAACAGTTCCCAGTATGCAAGAGGCAAAGCAATATGAATGGACGGAAAGGGAAAAAGACTTGAAAGAGAAAATAGAAGGGAAAATGATTACTGGTTCTCCATCTCAAGTGAAGCGTCGCCTATTAGATTTACAAGAGCGATATCAAGCTGATGAAATCATGTTAATCACGATTACACATGACTTGGAAGATCGCTTGAACTCGTTTCGCTTGATAGCAAAAGAATTTCTGAGGTGAGTGGATAAGCAATTCATGTGCAATATTCATGAATTTTCTATATGATGACTGTGCGTCCCAATAATTATAACCAATAGAAAGTAGTGGATTATATGAATTCTGAATCATCAACAAAAAAATTGAGTGATATATCTTTCTCCGTCTTGGATTTAGCCTCCATTATTAAAGGTGGTACGATAACGGCAGCATTTGAAAATACGGTGGACCTAGCCCAGCACGTGGAGAAATGGGGCTATCAGCGCTTCTGGGTAGCGGAGCATCATAGCATGCCAGGAATCGCCAGTTCAGCGACTTCAGTACTAATCGGCTATGTAGCTGGCAGAACTGAAAGCATCCGTGTTGGTTCTGGAGGAATCATGCTTCCGAACCATGCACCCCTTGTTATTGCAGAACAGTTTGGAACGCTTGAAGCAATGTATCCAGGAAGGATAGACTTGGGTCTGGGCCGAGCGCCGGGAAGCGATCAATATACTGCCATGGCCCTTCGTGGAGATGTCCGTAACAACGGGCAGGATTTTCCGGAACAGTTGGCACAGCTTCGCAGCTATCTACATCCAGATTCCAAGCACAACCGCGTTCGTGCCATACCGGGTGAAGGTCAGGATATTCCGCTTTGGTTACTGGGTTCAAGCGGATTCAGTGCAGCCTTATCGGCCAAACTTGGTCTCCCATTCTCGTTTGCCAGTCATTTTTCACCCGAAAATACAAAACCGGCCTTAGCTCGTTATCGTAATAATTTTCAACCATCCGAAGTTCTGGATAAACCGTACGCAATGGTTGGCATTAATGTATTTGCGGCGGACACTACTGAAGAAGCTCAAAAAATTTCGACCTCTTATCAACAGCAATTCTTAAACTTGATCCGAAACACTCCTGGACAAATGGCACCACCAGTCGATACGATGGATGGTATCTGGACCGAATACGAAAAAGCGATCGTCATGAAGCAATTGAACGCATCAATCATCGGAAATCCCGACGAAGTGAAGCAACAGCTACAGGCTTTTCTTGATGAAACACAGGCTGACGAAATGATTATAAACTCTGCCATTTATGATCATAAAGCTCGACTTCGTTCTTATGAAATCGTTGCTGAAGTCACTAGAATGAAATAAGTGTTAGAATAGAAAAGCTTGCAGATATTGCTTCTGCAAGCTTTTCTAAAACTTTTGATGAATATCCGAATATTCGATATACAATGGAAGGAGCGTTACATGAATCAGGAAGTTCCATTATCATTATTATTTCATTTTACAGACGGGCATGGAAAGATTAAACCAATGTACTTCAATGATCCGAAAGAAGTTGTAATAGCCCATTTCCTTGAAGAAGTTTTACCTGCATTTGAAAAAGTGCAGAAGGCGATTGACGAGGGCTTTTATGCAGCAGGTTATGTTTCTTATGAAGCGGCACCGGCCTTTGATAAAAGCTTTAAAGTAAAAGATGGAGCAAAAATGCCATTAGTATGGTTCGGGATTTTTGAAAAATCGGAGGAATTCATCGAAGAATCGTTGAATTCCTTTCAGGTATCGGATTGGGAATCTGAAACGGACTCCGAATCATATAATAAGGGTTTTCAAACGATTAAAGAAGAGATAGAGAAGGGAAACAGCTATCAGGTAAATTACACCATGCGGTTACGATCAAAGTTCGATGGGGATGACCTTGCCTTTTATAATCGCCTATGGATGGCCCAACGTTCGAACTATAGCGCATATTTGAATCTAGGGAGATACAGGATTCTTTCAGCTTCTCCAGAATTATTCTTTCGTTGGGAAGGGGGACAATTAGTCACTCGTCCTATGAAGGGGACAGTAAAGCGTGGCGGGAATAGTGAAAAAGATATGGAAAATGCCCGTTGGTTAGTAAACTCTGAAAAAAATCAGGCTGAAAATTTGATGATTGTCGATCTACTTAGAAATGACATGGGAATGGTGTCTGAGCCAGGGACGATAAAGGTACCAAAGCTTAAGGAAATTGAAAAATACCCGACCGTTTGGCAAATGACTTCCACAGTCACTGCAAAGACAAAGCCGGAAACAACTATCATTGATCTATTTCGAGCTCTTTTTCCATGTGGATCGATAACGGGTGCACCGAAAATTAAGACGATGGAAATCATCTCTGAACTCGAAAGTTCGCCACGTGAAGTGTATTGTGGTGCCATTGGATATATCACTCCGAATCGTGAGGCTGTTTTCAATGTACCAATACGAACGGTGGCGATTGATAAGGAAACCAATCAGGCCGAATATGGTGTGGGAGGTGGAATCACATGGGATTCAGCCCCATCCGAAGAATATGATGAAGCTTTTTTGAAAGCAAAACTATTAGCAGAAGAGCGTCCACTCTATCAGCTTTTAGAGGCACTCAGGTTGGAAAATGGTAAGTATTTCTTATTGGAGGGGCACATTGAAAGAATGGTACAGTCTGCTGATTATTTTGATTTTCTGCTCTCGGATAAAGCACTTAGAAATAAACTCAATGAATACGCATCCTTACATTCTGACACTTTAGAAAAGGTTCGGGTCCTTGTTTCGGAAAAAGGTGAGATTAAAGTTTCCGGGCAAGTAATTGATGGGTTGAATCCGGAACTTTCTGTTATCGTGGCAGAAAGTTTTGTTAATAGTCAAAATCCATTTCTTCATCATAAGACTACTAATCGAGACGTTTATGACCAGTTTAAAAGAAGGCATCCTGTTTTTGATGACGTATTACTCTGGAATGAAAAAGGGGATATCACTGAGTTCACGAACGGGAACGTCCTAGTGAAGATTAATGGGGAGCTCTTCACCCCTCCTTTGGAATCTGGTTTACTTGCAGGTACTTATCGTCAAGATCTTTTAAAGAGGAATGAGGTTCAGGAAAGAAAAATAAAAAAGGTTGAAATGTATACAGCCGAAGAAGTTTGGTTCATTAATAGTGTAAGAGGAAGGGTAAAAGTTAACCTTACATATCAATAAAAATTCTAGCTTACCAATACTTATGACTTGGAGGAACGGATATGCAAGAACAAAAAATTGCGGGACTGACAAAAGAAGAATGGCAAGAGAACCCCTTACTTAAACGAATTATGGACACGGAAGAGACATTTTGGCTAAATCCTAAATACAAAAACAGTTATAGTAATCCTATTGTTCAACCAACAAAAGTGAAGGAAGCCGAAGAAAGGTTAGAAAGATTTGCACCGTATATTGCCAAAGCATTTCCAGAAACAAAACCAATGGAAGGAATCATTGAGTCTCCACTAGTGGAAATATATTCCATGAAGCGTGAATTAGAAAAGTCTTATAATCTAGCGATTCCAGGAAAACTTATGCTTAAGTGTGACAGTCACTTACCGATTTCCGGTTCCATCAAAGCCCGGGGAGGAATTTATGAAGTATTGAAAAGAGCGGAAGAGATAGCGATGAAGGAAAGGGGGTTCAAGGAATCTGATGACTACGAATTGCTAGCGAGTGATGATTACAAAGAGCTTTTTTCAAACTACTCCATTGCGGTGGGGTCAACAGGAAATCTAGGATTAAGCATTGGAATCATTAGTGCACGCCTTGGATTTAAGGTGACTGTCCATATGTCAGCCGACGCCAAACAGTGGAAAAAGGATAAACTGACGTCCATCGGCGTCATCGTAAAACAATATGAAGAGGACTACAGCAAAGCAGTTGAGGAGGGACGGAATCAGGCTTCACTTGATCCCCGATGTCATTTTATTGATGATGAAAATTCAGTTGACTTGCTATTTGGTTATGCAACGGCAGCATCACGATTGAAAGAACAGTTGAAAGAAAGATCGATTTTAGTTGACGAAAATCATCCACTGTTCGTGTATTTGCCATGTGGAGTGGGTGGTGGTCCTGGCGGGATTACATATGGGCTTAAATTGGCCTTTCAAAAAAATGTCCATTGTTTCTTTGCAGAGCCAACACATTCACCATGTATGACACTTGGATTAGCAACAGGGCTTCATGAAAAAGTCTCCGTGCAAGACTTCGGAGTGGATAATAAAACAGAAGCGGATGGACTCGCAGTCGGAAGGCCCTCCAAGTTAGTATCGGAAATGATGACATCCATGTTGAGTGGAAGTTACACGATTGAAGATGGAAAATTGTTTGAGTTACTTCGAAAGTTGGCCCAAACTGAAAATTATTACCTGGAGCCTTCTGCACTGGCAGGTGTATATGGACCGGTCCAGATGTTCCGAAGCGAAGAGGGAGAAAGATATATTCGAGAGGAAGAACTGACAGGGAAGCTGAATCAAGCAACGCACATCGTGTGGGCTACAGGGGGAAGTATGGTTCCGAAAGAAATGATGGATACATACTTATCTTAGATGTAGAATCAAAAAAGAAGTTCAGAATCTTACTGAACTTCTTTTTTGATTCAGAAACCCCAAGAGTGCAGCAAAGAATGAATTGCGTTTTCCAATTTTGTCTCAGGAATTCCTGCAAAACCAAGAATGATTTTGGGGGGATTATCGTCCTTGTTTTGAATACTATAGGAGGACAATCCGTAAATTTTAAGATGGGCATCTGAAGCTCTTTGGATAAGCTTCTCTTCTTTCATTCCGTTTTTTACGATGAGAACGATGTGAAGTCCTGATCGTTCACCAATAATGGAAATCTGCCGATGATAAGGTTTAAACAGATCAATGACCTTTTCCAATTTTCGACGATAAACTTTTCTCATTCGGTTCAAATGTTTTTCAAAATCTCCTTCTCTCATGAACTGCGTCAATGCATGCTGGTCGATACGGGAGACAGTTGAATGGTAAAAAGATAATTCGTTTTTATGTCTCTCTAGTAATGGAGGAGGCAAGACCATATAGCTTATCCGGATAGACGGAATCAATGATTTGGAAAATGATCCTAAATAAATCACTTTATCTCCTGCATCCAAACTTTGTAGAGACGGGATCGTTTTACCGCTATAACGGAATTCACTATCATAATCGTCTTCGATGATATAACGGTTTTCTGCCCCTTGTGCCCAGTTTAACAATCGTGTTCGCCGGTTAACTGACAAAACGGTGCCATATGGGAAATGATGTGAGGGGGTTGCATAAAGGACATCAATATTGGATTGCTCAATCGGGTCGACCCTCACGCCTTCTTCGTCTACATCCAAAGGATACACATCATTTGGATAGCTTTTCAAAATCCGTAATATTAAATGGTATCCAGGATCCTCAACGCCATAAACAGTTTTTTTATCAAAAAGAAGAATTAGTTGTTGCAGTAAAATCTCCAGACCAGCGCCTATGATGATTTGATCCGGCGCACATTGGACACCGCGTGAGTGGTACAGGTAGTGTGCTATTTCGCACCGTAACTCATACTCCCCTTGCGGATCTCCAAGTAAAAGAAGCTCTTGATGAGATTTGTCTATATTGTTTTTTATATATTTACGCCATTTTTCAAACGGGAAATTTTCTGTGTCAATCTGGCTGGGGTGAAAATGATACAGGAAATCCATGACGTTATTAACTGTCTTTGTTTCAGGAACATTCAACGGTTGTGTATATTCTAAATCCTCTGATGTTTGAATGTAATATCCTTTTCTTGCGATGACCTCAACATAGCCTTCAGCAGATAACTGTTCATAAGCGGCTTCGACTGTGTTTTGACTGATTTGGAGAAACTCCGCCAATTTTCTTTTTGAAGGGAGCTTTGTACCAAAGGGAAGCCGTCCTTCGATGACTTCTTTTTTTATATGTAAATATAACTGTTCATATAATGGTTCTTCGCCCATGCGATTTAAGTTGCATGCTAGCATATTCATTTTCTTCCGCCTTTATTCGTGATTGACTTCTGACCCTATAGTTTTTTGAAAAACTGATACTTTCAATGTGGTCAATTCTTTCTTATACTAATAAACAAATCAAAAAAATGCAAATATAAGGGGGAAGAACAATGGAAAAGTTAGTAGGAACCGACACTGTTAAAAGAGGAATGGCACAAATGCAAAAGGGTGGAGTCATTATGGATGTCGTGAATGCAGAGCAAGCAAGAATTGCCGAAGCAGCAGGAGCTGTCGCTGTTATGGCCCTTGAGAGGGTACCATCCGATATTCGTGCAGCAGGAGGAGTGGCAAGGATGGCCGATCCGAGAATCGTTGAGGAGGTTTTGGATGCCGTATCCATACCTGTCATGGCTAAAGCAAGAATTGGCCATATAGTTGAAGCAAGGATTTTAGAATCGATGGGGGTGGATTATATCGATGAAAGTGAAGTACTGACTCCGGCCGATGATGAATACCATATATTGAAAAGCGATTATACGGTACCTTTTGTATGTGGTTGCCGCGATTTAGGTGAAGCTAGCCGACGTATCGGAGAAGGGGCTTCCATGCTTCGAACTAAGGGGGAACCTGGAACTGGGAATATTGTCGAAGCTGTCCGGCATATGAGGAAAGTTCAGTCGCAAATTCGAAAAGTGAGTATGATGAGTGAGGATGAATTAATGACTGAAGCAAAAAATATTGGTGCTCCTTATGATGTTCTTAAAGAAATCAGGAGGACTGGTAAATTGCCTGTAGTCAACTTCGCCGCAGGTGGCATCGCGACTCCGGCTGATGCCGCACTGATGATGGAACTTGGAGCAGATGGTGTATTTGTCGGTTCAGGTATTTTCAAATCAGAGAATCCCGAAAAATTCGCAGCGGCCATCGTACAAGCAACTACATATTTTACCGATTATGAATTGATAGGAAAACTGTCAAAAGAATTGGGAAGCGCCATGAAAGGAATAGATATTTCTAAGTTAGCCCCAGCTGAGAGAATGCAGGAGCGTGGGTGGTAACATGATAACCATAGGAGTTTTAGGTTTACAGGGGGCTGTCGATGAACACATGATCCAAATCAGGTCAGTCGGTGAACACGCGGTTCTTGTAAAGAAGCCAGAGCAGTTAGGGGATATTGACGGCTTAATCATTCCGGGTGGGGAAAGTACCACAATGGGAAAACTGATGGATCATTACGGTTTCATGGACTCCATTACAGCATTTTATGAACAAAAGAAACCGATTTTTGGCACTTGTGCCGGCATGGTATTAGTTGCAAAGGAATTGGTTAGTTTGGAAGCACCTCATCTTGGGTTGATGGATATTTCCGTGAAAAGGAATGGATTCGGTCGGCAACGGGAAAGTTTTGAAGCACCACTACTTGTAAAAGGGATGGAAGATCCTTTTAAGGGGATCTTTATCAGAGCGCCCCTTGCAGTAAGGGTGGGTAAAAATGTGGAAGTATTAGCAAGGTATGACGAGAACATCGTCGCAGCTAGGCAAGAACATGTCCTTGTCAGTGCATTTCATCCAGAACTAGCAGGTGATAATCGGTTTATGCAACACTTTATTGATATGGTTAAAAATCCCGTGTATTAAGTTGAGGTGGGTTACACTGAGCTGTCCTAATAGGGCAGTTTTTTTTATAATGGATTAAAAGAATTTCAATTAAATATAAAGGCCAACCAATTCATTTGACTTTTTTCTGATTATTAAGATAATTAAATAAGGATTTCATAACTGGAAAGGAATCATACCTCAAGTATATATATCGCATTCCTGGGACCATGAGTTTTTTCTGGATAGATATAAGGAGGAATAAAAAATGAGCGAAATTGTAATTTTGTCAGGCAGTCCTGCTATACCTTCAAGGACAGATATCTTACTGAAATATATCGAGACATTAGTGGGAAAAGAGGGATTTACCACTGATTATTATTCTATTACGGAGTTTTCAGCAACCGATTTATTCCAAGGCCGCTATGACAGTGAAGATATTTTAATGGTGTCAGAAAAGATTAAGCGAGCTAACGGTATCATTATTGGTTCACCAGTCTATAAGGCATCGTATACAGGCGTGTTGAAAGCTTTAATCGATCTATTTCCCGAAGGTGCCTTTAAAGATAAGCCAGTGTTACCCATTATGATTGGAGGAAGCAACAGGCATTTATTAGCGATAGATTATGCTCTGAAACCATTAATTTCAATTTTGAAGGGTGAACCGATGCAGGGGTTATACTTTGTGGATAAGGAAGTTGATAAGCAGAATCCGTTAAGCCCCATTAGGGATGGAGAATTGCTGAATCGTACACAAAGCCAAGTAAAGGAATTCATAGAAGCCATTCAAAAAAGAATGTAATGGAGAAATACTAAGTACAGCTGTAATTTTCGTTTTTGTTATCCATAGATGACTATAGGCTTATTTATTTCAATCCTGTTTTGGAATAAATAAGCCTATATAATTAACGTAAGGAATAATGTAGCAAATGGGAATGATTTGTGTATAATAATAGCAGTTCATCCAAAATATTAAACCAAGTTAATTTATATGAAAACTCCATTGACAATGATTTGATATATGTTAATATTTAAAATAATAAAACTTATCCAGAGTGATGGATGGTTTTTACCCTTTTAAGTTCAGCAACCTGCAAGGTGTATATAAGGTGCCAACTCCAACAAAATGTCATCATTTTGGAAGATAAGGTAAATAAGTTTACCTTTTAATCTTTCCATTTTGGAAGGACTTTTCTTATTATGAAAAATAAATTTAACTGTTATGACTGTAATATTGATCGTATAAAATTTAGGAAAATTCATTTAACAAGCTGATCATCTTTGCGACAAGTCAGTCGACGAGTTTTCTTAAAGGAGGAATGGGCTTGGAAAAAGAAAATCAGCTGGGGGAAATATTTGAACGGCTGCAAGAAATGCTGAAAACGATGAAATATGGTTCGATAACACTTATCGTTCAGGATGGTAAGGTTATTCAGATGGAAAGAAACGAAAAAATGAGAATTAAATAAAGTGACTGCTGACTAGAAAAACTAGAGGCGGTTTTAACTGATATATAAGGTATTATTGGTTAAAACTGCTTTTTTTCTTATATTATAATACAATGATGTGTCATGGGTTATAACAGATACCTGATGGATCATAAGGTAATTTGTTAGAGGGGGTATAGAATTGGCAGAACTATTAAACTATGAAACCATCGATACAGCTGTACTACCTTCATTTCCAGAAGACAGTGAGACAAAAGGAGCTCTAGAAGTACTCGAATGGGCAAATTCCGAGTATGCTGATAAGCTCATTTATGCTTGTAGTTTTGGTATTGAAGGAATTGTTTTGACAGACCTGCTGGCAAAGGTCAATCCTGCAGCCAAAATCGTTTTTTTAGATACTGATGTTCATTTTACAGAAACATACCAATTAATCGAACAAGTAAAAAAGCGTTATCCACAGCTGTCCATCGAATTGAAGAAACCGGAATTGACATTAGAAGAACAAGCCGCTGAATTCGGTGATGAGTTATGGGTCCATGATTCGAATAAATGCTGTAACATCCGCAAAATTACGCCTCTCACAGAAGTACTTTCAACGGCGACCGCCTGGCTTTCTGGACTTCGTAGGGAACAATCAGAAACAAGGGCATTGACCGAATATATAAATAAAGATAATAAATTCAAATCGATAAAAATTTGCCCGCTCATACATTGGACATGGAAAGATGTCTGGCGGTATGCACATAAAAACGGCTTACCATATAATGTGCTTCATGATAATGGGTACCCAAGTATTGGTTGTAAGACATGCACTGCACCTGCTATCAATGCCGAGGATCTTCGTTCAGGACGTTGGCAAGGTGCGCAAAAAACGGAATGTGGATTACATTTATCTTAAAAAATTATCAGGGGGAAATTAACGTGACTAATAGCTTGCCGCACGGAGGAACATTAATCAACCGTTTTGAACCAGACTATGATTTGTCTAATATTGAAAAATCAGTGGAGATAGATGAAATTGCCCTAAGTGACTTGGAACTTATCGGGACGGGTGCCTACAGTCCCATCGAAGGATTCTTTACGAAAGAGGACTATCATTCAGTGGTAAAGGACATGCGCCTTAGCAGCGAACATGTCTGGAGCATTCCTATTACATTACCTCTAGCTGATGATATCGCAAATGCCCTTACTATAGGGGAAAAAGTAAAGTTGACCCACGAAGGACAAATTTATGGAGTCTTGATGATTTCCGATATCTTCATTCCTGATAAGCAATTGGAAGCAACTCTGGTCTATCAAACGGATGATGAGAACCATCCAGGTGTAAAAAACCTATATAACCGTGGCAATGTTTATGTGGGTGGGGAAATCAAACTTGTCAAACGAATCGAGCGTCCATTATTCGAGGATCATTATTTAGATCCGATTGAGACACGTAAGGCATTTGAAGATAAAGGTTGGAAAACGGTCGTTGGATTCCAAACTAGAAATCCTGTTCACCGTGCACATGAATATATTCAAAAGACAGCACTGGAGATAGTAGACGGATTATTCTTAAATCCATTGGTTGGTGCCACCAAATCCGATGACATCCCTGCTGACGTTCGGATGGATAGCTATAAAGTATTACTTGAAAAGTATTATCCTAAAGAGCGTGTCTCACTCGCAGTATTCCCTGCTGCGATGCGTTATGCAGGACCCAGGGAAGCGATATTCCATGCTATGGTTCGTAAAAACTACGGATGCACTCACTTTATTGTCGGTCGTGACCATGCTGGAGTCGGCGATTATTATGGAACGTATGATGCACAAAAAATCTTCAGTAATTTTACTGCTGATGAGTTAGGGATTACATTGTTATTCTTTGAACATAGCTTCTATTGTAAAACATGTGGAAATATGGCTTCTGCAAAGACATGTCCACATGGCAAAGAAGATCATGTTATCCTTTCAGGTACGAAAGTTAGGGAAATGCTGCGAAACGGAGAAATCCCGCCAGCCACATTCAGCCGCAAAGAAGTAATCGAAGTGTTAATAGAAGGGCTTAAAAAGAATGAGGTATATAACTAAATGTAGTAAACAATTAAAGGAGGATCTTAATGAGTAAAAGTAGCAATGTAACTTGGCATGAATCGTCTTTATCTAAGGAACTGCGCCGTAAGCAAAACGGACATGAGAGTACCGTGTTATGGTTTACCGGACTTTCAGGATCTGGAAAATCAACGATTGCCAATGCTGTAGCAAAAGAGCTATATAATCGGAATATTCGTAGTTATGTTTTGGATGGGGATAACATTCGTCATGGACTCAATAAAGATTTAGGCTTCTCTGAGGATGACCGCACGGAGAATATTAGACGCATTGGGGAAGTTTCCAAGCTTTTCGTTGATAGTGGACAGTTCGTATTAACGGCATTTATATCACCTTTTCGGGCAGATCGTCAAATCGTTCGCGACCTGCTTGAAGAAGGCGAGTTTATTGAGGTGTACCTAAAATGTCCGCTTGAAGAATGCGAAGTTCGTGATCCAAAAGGTCTTTACGACAAGGCACGTAAAGGTATCATTAAAGATTTCACTGGAATCGATTCTCCATATGAAGAACCTGAACATCCTGAAATCGTTTTGGAATCCGATCAGTATAGCATAGAAGAGTGCGTCGAACAGGTTATAGACTATTTGACCACAAAGAGAGCGATATAACTTAGGGAAAAGGATTGGGCGGCAACCTGTACTTGCCTATAATATATTGGACGATTGCAGATTATGCGTTAATGTTACTTCTATTCCATTCCTAAACTAGAAATAGATGTGTTCAATGAGCAGGCTTAATATACAACGGTAAAGAAGCTTGCTATTGTATGATGCGGGCTTTAAAGTCCATGTGAAATTTCACATAGGGCCAACAGATTACCTTGTAAATATTACGGTAGATAAATAAACGGTGATTCTTATTCTGTTTAAAGTTACAATCAAGTATGAATACATCGCATCAACATTATCTCTGAAACAGATGAAATGTTCTCCAGAACGTTGATATCAACCTGAAAATCATATCCGGAAAATGCCGACCATTACTGAATCATTATAGAAAAGAAAAATATTAAAAATGGAGCATGTTTCGTTTAAGCTGATTTTGAAACAATACTCTTAGGGAAAGGCGGATTGCAAATGGGGAAAGTGTATCTAGTAGGAGCCGGTCCCGGAGATCCAGATTTAATTACAGTAAAAGGATTGAGATGCATTCAAGAAGCGGATGTAATTTTATATGATCGCCTTGTCAACAAAGAATTGTTGGCATATGCAAAAGAAGGAGTCGAATTGATTAATTGTGGGAAATTGCCGGATTATCATCTTCTGCAACAAGAAACAATCAATCGGTTTCTTATCAAATATGCCAAAAAAGGTAAGGTTGTCACTCGGCTGAAAGGCGGAGATCCATTTGTGTTCGGGAGAGGCGGAGAGGAAGCAGAGGCGCTTGCCGAAAATGGAATACACTTTGAAATTGTGCCAGGCATCACTGCAGGTATAGCCGCTCCTGCATATGCGGGAATTCCAGTGACCCATAGAGAACATGCTTCATCATTCGCCATTGTAACGGGTCATCGTAAAAAGGACGAGGAAGATAATATCAAATGGGAATCTCTGGCTAAAGGTATCGATACATTGGCCATCTACATGGGTGTTAAAAATCTTCCATATATCCAAGCGAAACTCCTGGAACATGGGAAAAATCCGGAAACACCTGTAGCATTAATCCATTGGGGGACATTAAATGCACAACAGACGGCAATCAGTACACTAGCCAATATAATAGAAACAGCCCAAAACGAAGGTATCTCCAACCCGTGTATGATTCTAATTGGAGAAGTGGTGGCCTTAAATGAAAAAATTAGCTGGTTTGAACCAAGGCAAGTCGAAAAGTTACTGGCCAACGAGGCCTATTGATGGAAGCTATTCTTTACATATGCCATGGAAGTCGTGTTAATGAGGCCGCCGCGCAAGCTGTAAATTTTATAAAAGAATGCATGAAACGGCAGTCAAACATTATTCAAGAGTATTGCTTTCTTGAATTGGCTAGTCCGACGATAGAAGACGCTTATGCAACGTGCGTACAAAGGGGAGCAACAAAAATAATCGCTATCCCAGTTCTATTGTTAACTGCTGCACATGCTAAACATGATATTCCGGATGTTTTACATAAAATGAAAAACCTTTTTCCTGAGGTCGAATTGAAATATGGAAGACCGATAGGGGTCAGCGAGAAAATGGTTGATATTTTAGAAGAGCGGTTGCTAGAAACGAAAAGAAAGATAACTGACCAATCACTGATTCTCCTAGTTGGCAGGGGTAGCAGCGATCCTGACGTAAAAAAGGACTTAAGCCATATAGCGGATTTACTTCAAATCCGGATGCCCAATACTACAGTGAAAGACTGTTATTTGACAGCTGCCACTCCAAGTTTTGAAGATGCACTGATACAAGTGGAATCGTATCCAGTAAATCAAATCTTTATCATTCCTTATCTATTATTCACTGGTCTTTTAATGCAATCGATGGAAAAGGCTATAGGGGAAATCCAACGGACAAGCGAGCAAGAGTTTGTCCTTTGCCATTATCTCGGCTATCATCCAAAGATTGAAAAAGTAATAGGAGAAAGAATACAGGAATTGTCTGGAGAGAGTGCTTATGTATCCAATTACGCTTAAGATTGAAAATAAGAAGTGCGTCATTATTGGCGGTGGAAAAATTGCTTTATGGAAAGCTATATCTTTACTTGAAGCAGGTGCTACTGTAACTGTAATAAGTCCTGAGATATGTGAAGGGTTCAGGCCACTTCAAGAACAGGGGAACGTTCATGTTGTCCTTAAAGAAGTAGAACCCATGGATTACAAAGATGCCTTTTTAATCATTGCGGCCACCAACTCTTCAGAAGTAAATGAGGAAATTTACAACAATGCTCACGTAAACCAACTTGTCAATGTCGTCAGCAATCAGGAGCTTGCGAATTTCCATATCCCAGCATCATTTCATAGGGGAAAACTTTCAATCAGTGTATCTACTAATGGTGCAAGCCCTCAGCTTGCTAAAAAGATTCGTAATGAACTTATGGAAGTATATGATGAATCATATGAAGAGTATCTCGAATTTCTTTTCGAGGCAAGAATGCATATTAAAAACAGTTCATTTACCGCAACAGAAAAATCTAGGTTATTAAAAGATTCGATTGATGAGCTGTATAAGCATTCCGTAAAAGAGAGATATCGTTTTTTAGTAAGTCTTATGCCAGTGGAAGTTGTATAAAAATGGGCTGATCAGAGAAACTGAAGGCACCTAATCAAAATGATTATTATCATTTTGATTAGGTGCCTCTTTTTGCCTTTACATAACGGTGATAGGACCTGTTTGTGATCCTATGAATTTAAGAAAAAGAGGGAAGACATGAAAAAGTTAATGGTTTTAGCCTTCATCGGTTTTTTAGCTCAGTTAATTGATGGTTCTCTTGGGATGGGGTACGGTGTTAGCTCATCTTCACTCTTATTGACGTTTGGAATTGTCCCAGCTGTAGCTTCAGCTTCTGTTCATTTATCGGAAGTCGTCACTACTGCTGTTTCAGGAGCTTCGCATATCAAGTTTGGTAATGTTGACAAGAATATGGTCTTACGTTTAATAATCCCTGGTTCAATTGGTGCCTTCGTGGGGGCTTGTTTTTTGAGTAACCTGCCAGCTGAGATCGCAAGGCCATATATCGCTATCTTTTTATTAGGATTAGGGATTTATGTCTTATTTCGCTTTCTTTTTATTTTCAAACCGTCAGAGGAAAACGAATCCTTTAAACCATTAACTGCGAAACAATCTATTCCACTTGGTCTATTTGCCGGTTTTTGTGATGCAACAGGCGGTGGGGGATGGGGCCCAATAGCAACTCCTGTCTTGTTATCAAAAAAAGGGATGACCGCGAGGAAAGCGGTAGGGACAATTGATACAAGTGAGTTTGCGATCGCCTTTTTTGGAAGTCTTGGTTTTATTCTCTCTCTAGGATGGGGAGCTGTTAATTGGTTCTGGGTTGCTGCACTCATTATTGGTGGCGTGGTGGCGGCACCGATAGCAGCTTACTTTGTTCGCATCCTGCCTGCTCATTTAATGGGAGTTCTAGTGGGAGGATTCATCATTTTAACTAATATTAGAACAGTTTTATCTTCGTGGGTTCCAGAGGATATACATTCCTTTATTTATGTTTTGGTTCTCATAGCGTGGCTTGCTGGAATCTATCATACTGCTACAAAAATGAACGCGACAAAAAATCAAGGACTTATCCAACAAAAGCAAAATGTCTCTTAAAGAACGACCCTCGTGGTTGTTCTTTTTATTTCCATGACGTGTAGTATGACCTGGATGATCTTACACTTATTAAATTCCGGCCCTTATTCTTATCCATATAATTTTAGGAAATTAAAGGAATAAGTCCAATCGGATGGGACAAGGCATCCATATACTATGGTTAAAGTTATGAATAGGGGGTCATTTTATGTCCATTTTTTCCAAGGGTTCTAATAAACTCAATTTGGGAAAGATTCTTGCGCAGTTTCAGTCTGGCGATTCTATTATTATAGAGGTATTTCCAGGATATTTCTTTACGATCGATAATAAGTTCAATGCCGCACTTAAGAAAAGAGAAGAGGACAAGTGTCGCCATGATGATACTTGTAAAAAGAAAAAACACAATAAAAAAGATGAAGATTAATATGATATCACACGTAAACTGGATAGCACTCCATTAACTATAAATAGAAACAGTCTTCTATATGTTGGCTGTTTCTTTACTGTTCGGAATTATAAAGTACGCAGTATCAGATAATTTTAGACTCGTAAACGAATTTAATATAGTTTATATGAGAAATGGAGCCTCAACTCAAGAATGCCAGTGGCCAGAAAATTTGATTCTGGCTTAAGAAAAAAAGTCTAAAACTATATCCTTTGTAAGTTTTTTGAAAGATTTTCCATAAACAAAACATCCGAAAAGGTAGTTAAATATTATGCGGTTTTGTACAATAATATTATAGAGATAAGTGTACATATAAAAGGAGTTTTACAATGCATAGCATTCCCGATCATTTAAAGAGAAACCTGGATATTTTATTTGTTGGTTTCAATCCTAGTATTCGTTCTGGTCAGACAGGACATCATTATGCTAATCCGAATAATCGATTCTGGAAAATTCTCTTTGAGTCAGAATTAACAAGTAGAAAATATCATCCTTCTGAAGATTTCACTTTATTAGAATTAGGGTATGGGTTTACTAATATAGTTTCTAGACCGACTAAAGGTGCTGTGGATATCACAAAAGAAGAGTATAAAGAAGGAAGAAAGCAACTGCTTGAAAAAATCAAAGTTTATAAACCTAAACTAGTTTGTTTCGTCGGTAAGGGTGTATATCAAGAGTATCGACAAAAACGGAACGTTCCATGGGGATTACAGGAAGATTCCTTATCGCAGGACACTATGGAATTTGTAGCTCCATCCTCAAGTGGTTTGGTTAGGATGAAGATAGAGGATATTATTGAGATTTATCGAGAATTACCTGAGCTATTGAAAGAGTGAAATACATAATTATGAGAAATTTATGGGCAAGGAAAAAGGTGGTGCATTTACTGATTGTGACTGGGAGGAGGGATTGCACCCCTCTTTACTTGGCTTGCGGGAAGCTTTCTTTTAATGACATAACCAGTTTTATTTTAGAAAAAATAAGAAAAGTGCTAAATGTTTTGAAAATAGGTCGATATAACTATTAGGGTGATATCCTTACTGAGTTTCTTTTTGTAAAAGAAAAGGGGTGCCTGATTATCAATTCTGCTTTGAATTACATATTCTATAGTAGATAATTTTCGTATTGTAAGCGCTTTAATTGAAAGGTGATGTTTAAAAACCGTATACCTGTTAACAATGTGAATAAGCAAATCGCTCGGAGGTGTTTAATTAATGAATATAAATGGTGCCTTAGATGTTCTTGATCGTATGCGTCTTTCTAATGGAGCATATACGGCTAGTATTTCGGAAGATTATAATTATGTGTGGATTCGGGACGTAGTTTATACAGTGTTACCTTTTGTGAATGATACATCTGACCGTTATATGAAGGCCTACCATGCCTTATTTGATATTTTTCGTACGTATGAGTGGAAGATAGACATTCATACCAAAAAGAAACCCCAGTATCTTTTTGAATATATTCATGCAAGATACTCAACTGACCTTAAGGAACTTCCAGTCGAATGGGGGCATGCCCAGAATGATGCAATTGGAGCATTCTTATGGGGTGTCGGAGAAGGTTATCGGAACGGACAAAAGGTCTTAAGAGATGAACATGACTTACAAATTGTTCAAAAGTTGGTCGATTATTTGGAGTGCCTTCAATATTGGCAGGCTGGCGATAATGGCATGTGGGAAGAAAATATAGAAATACATGCATCGAGCATTGGAGCTTGTGTAGCTGGTTTAACTTCCGTGAAAATGCTTGTCAATGTAAAGGAAGAATTAATCAAGAAGGGGGAGGAGGCACTTCGTTTCCTGCTTCCGAGAGAAAGCTATACGAAAGAAACCGATCTCGCCCTATTATCGTTAATTTATCCATACCGTCTTGTTGACCGTAATATAGCCCTGAAAATATTGGAGAATGTTACTGACCGTCTTGAAAGAGCCCACGGTTGTATCCGTTATGAGAGGGATCTTTATTATAATGATGGCCAAGAAGCCGAATGGTGCTTCGGCCTACCTTGGATTGGTCTTTGTTACCTCGAATTAGGTATGGTTAACAAGGCAATGGACTACATTGACAAAACAAAAAAGATCATACCTTTGAATTGGGAAGTGCCAGAATTATATATTGGAGGAAGTAATATTCCTAACGGAAATACCCCATTAGCTTGGTCAGTATCATTATCGTATTTGTTTTTGGAAAAAACCAACATGTTGCAAAATGAACAAATCAAGTAAGATGATTTCTTATATCATTTGTTTAGCTCTTTCCGATTAGGGAAGGGCTTAAATCATTTTCCGATAATAAAAATAACATTTATTGGTTGTGGTTCCATTTATATGTTTCGAAAATGATAATAAAGGGCATTTATTACAATATATCGCCTCTGTATGAAGGATAAATCCCATTTTTAACGAATATATATATGAACTGGTAATTATGGAATTGAATATGCTACCGAGTTTATTTTGTTCATGTTGATGGAGGCGGATAAATGAAGACAATGATTGGCCAGCTAGAAGAAAGTTATCCAAGTGACTTCGATTTATATTTATTTCATGAAGGTACTCTTTATGAAAGCTATAAAATGCTTGGGGCACACATTCTAACATCATCAGGTAAAGAAGGTGTAAGATTCGCAGTTTGGGCACCTCATGCCAAGAAAGTGTCAGTAGTTGGGAATTTTAATGATTGGAATGGTACTGACCATAGTATGAAACGAATCGAGCATTCCGGTATCTGGGTATTATTTGTACCAGGTTTAAAAGAAGGTGATTTGTATAAATATGAAATACATTCACCGGGAAATAAGCGGTTTCTCAAGGCAGACCCTTATGCATTTTATTCAGAAAAAAGACCTAATACAGCCTCTATCGTTCATAGATTGGATACCTTTGAATGGAATGATTCGAAATGGGTAAGCAATAGGAAAAAGGAAAATGTTTATCATAAACCTATGTCAATCTATGAAGTGCACCCAGGCACATGGAAACAGTCAGAATTGTCGGAATTTTATTCCTATCGAGAGTTGGCAGATCGCTTAGTTGAGTATGTAGTCGACAATGGGTTTACTCATATTGAATTAATGGCAATCATGGAACATCCATTCGATAAATCATGGGGATATCAGGTCACAGGTTATTACTCAGTAAATAGCCGTTATGGTTCTCCAAATGATTTTAAATATTTCGTTAACCTCTGTCACCAAAAGGGCATAGGTGTCATCCTAGATTGGGTTCCTGCTCACTTTTGTAAAGATTCTCATGGTCTTGCCCGTTTCGACGGGACTCCACTATTTGAACCAATTGATTTTAATAGGGCGAATCGCCCCATTTGGGGAACGTTTAATTTCGATTTTACGAAGCCAGAGGTTAATAGCTTTCTAATTTCAAATGTGATGTTCTGGATGGATGTGTATCATATCGATGGTGTTCGAGTTGATGCCGTCTCTTCAATGATTTATCTGAATCATGATAATCCACTGCCAGAAAAACTTCAAAATCAATATGGCGGTGAAGAGAACATAGAAGCCATTCAGTTCTTAAAAAAATTAAATGAAGTGGTTTTTAATAAATATCCTAATGCTTTAATGATGGCTGAAGAAGCAACTGATAGACCCCTAATTACTTCACCAACGAATATAGGAGGTCTAGGCTTTAATTATAAATGGAATATGGGATGGGCTAATGATATCCTCCGATACATGAAACTAGATACTCTAGAAAGACCAAACCATCATAACCTCTTAACCTTCTCTTTTTATTATGCCTTTTCAGAAAACTTCATCCTACCCTTTTCTCATGATGATGTCGTCCATGGAAAAAGGTCTTTACTGAACAAGATGCCTGGAGACTATTGGCAGAAGTTTGCGAATTTACGTTTGCTCCTTGGTTATTTCATGACACATCCAGGGAAGAAGCTTCTTTTTATGGGCGGAGAATTTGGACAGTTTATTGAGTGGAAAGATGATGAGCAATTGGATTGGTTTCTTTTAGAATATGAGTCCCACACAAAGTTAGCTCTTTACTTTCGAACGCTACAAAAATTTTACCGGGAAACTTCATCATTATGGAGACAGGATCATGATCAAGAGGGGTTCGAATGGATAGAACCAAATAATAGTTCCCAAAGTATCCTTACGTTTATGAGAAAAGGAAAGAGAAAAGGTGATTATTGTATCGTCGTTTGTAATTTTTCAGAACAGATACACTATGAGCACCGAATCGGTGTACCATCTCAAGGAAAATATATAGAGGTCTTTAACAGTGATGCTCTAAATTTTGGAGGGTCTGGTCAAATCAATCAAGAACCCCTTCAAGTCAAAAAAGAACCTTTTCACAATCAGAGATACAGTATGAATATAACGGTTCCTCCACTTGGAATTTCAATTTTCATGAAGCAAACAAAAAAAAGGGCGGGGAGAGTGAGCGATTAATGGGAGCGAAAAAATGGATTGCGATGTTATTGGCAGGAGGTCAGGGCTCTAGGTTAGGTGAATTGACTATAGGATTAGCCAAACCAGCTGTTCCTTTCGGAGGGAAATATAGAATCATAGATTTTCCGTTAAGCAATTGCACTCATTCTGGTATCGATACAGTCGGTGTGCTAACTCAATATCAGCCACTGATACTAAATGATTATGTTGGAAACGGAAAAGCATGGGATCTGGATTTAGATGTTGGCGGTGTTTCCGTCCTTCCCCCATACCAAGGGAAAGAGGGGGGAGAATGGTATAAAGGAACAGCCAATGCTGTTTACCAAAACATTCAATATATTGATAATTACGATCCTGAACACGTGCTAATCCTATCGGGTGACCATATTTATAAAATGGACTATAGCAAAATGCTGGACTATCATATCGAAAAATCTGCAGAGGCAACTATAGCCGTGATTCAAGTCCCTTGGCAGGAAGCAAGTCGCTTCGGCATAATGAATACGAATGAAAGTGACCGAGTCACTCAATTTGATGAAAAGCCTAAGTATCCGAAGAGTAATCTGGCTTCTATGGGAGTTTATCTTTTTAATTGGAAAACATTGAGAAAATACCTCATAAATGACGAAAAGGATTCGAATTCTTCAAATGATTTTGGCAGCAATATCATTCCTAAAATGCTGGAAGATAGAAAGAACCTGTATGCTTACCGATTTAATGAATATTGGAAGGATGTCGGGACGGTTGAGAGCCTGTGGCAAGCCCATATGGATTTATTGGAAGAAACTCCGAATTTCCAGTTGGATGACTCACAATGGAAAATTTTTGCCCGTAATGCAAATCATCCGCCACAATATATTTCGAAAGAAGCACAAGTGACACAATCACTTGTGAACGAAGGCTGTATGATATATGGCACAATTGATCACTCCGTCTTATCCTATAATGTTCAGGTGGGCTATGGTTCAACCATTAAAGATTCTGTCATAATGCCGAATGTCACAATAGGCAATAACGTTCATATTGAAAGAAGTATCATAGCAAGTAATTGCGTTATTGAAGATGGGGCTATTGTTGGTAATTCTACAGCGACTTCCGATATTACCTTAATTGGTGAAAACCAGACCATTACTGATTCAAATAAAAAAAAGATAACTCTTAATTAAATCATGGGGGGCGTTGCAATGGAAAATGTGTTAGGAATCATCAATTTAATTAATGAAAAACAACATTTAAAAGAATTGACTGCTCACCGTAATGTGGCTTCTGTGCCATTTGGCGGTCGATATCGTCTAATCGACTTTACGATGTCAAATTTCATTCATGCAGACGTTTCAAAGGTTGCCGTCTTTCCAAAAGAAAAATATCTTTCTGTCATGGATCATTTAGGATCTGGGAAGGAATGGAACTTAGATCGCCGTTCAGGTGGATTATTCATTTTGCCCCCTATTCATCCCGATGAGACGGTAACAGGAGACATGAAACAATTTTATGATCATCTCAGCTTTTTTGAGCGGGCAGAGGCAGATACAGTCATCATATCTCCAGGATGTCATGTTTGTAAATTGGACTTCAATGATGTTCTTGCTTACCATAAAAAAGAGAAAGCGGATATCACTGTCGTTTATAAGGATTATGTGGGGGAATCCATTGAAAAACCCATTTACCATAAATGTTCAGTGAATACGGATGGTGCTATTACAGACATAAGCTTTTTTACTATACCTCAACCGGGGGACCATGTATGTCTAGAAACCTTCATTATCAGCAAAAGCCTTTTGGTGAATTTAATTAAGAGTTGTGTTGCCAATGGGGAATATGATTTCTTGAAGGATGCGGTTAAAGCCAATCTTCACCGTTTAACTGTTAAAGGCTATCATTTCACGGGAGATATGCCATTTATACATTCTATTGAAAGTTTTCATTCGAGTAATATGGACTTCTTGAATCCTTCTGTTATCCGTTCTTTTTTTGGAGATACATGGAACGTTTATACAAAAATTAAAAATGAAGCACCGGCCAAATATACGCAATCTTCTAAAGTTACAAATTCTTTGATAGCCAATGGGTGTAATATTGAAGGTACGGTTGAGAACAGTATTCTATTTAGGGGCGTCAAGGTGAAAAAAGGAGCAGTCGTAAAGAATAGTATCATTATGCAAAAAGGTGAGATAGAAGAAGGGGCAGTTGTAGAAAATATTATAACTGATAAAGAAGTTAGAATTACAAGGGATAAAGAAGTTATTGGTCTTCAACAACCTACTGTCATAAAAAAAGCAGAAGTTATTTAATGGAGGTACAGCTATGAATGTTCTATTTGCTGCTTCAGAATGCGCTCCTTTCATTAAAACGGGAGGGCTTGGAGACGTGATAGGAGCGCTCCCAAAAGCGCTTAAAAAGCAAGGAATCAATGTAAGTGTCATTCTTCCTAAATTCGAAGATCTTCCCTTTCATATCAAAAAGGAAATGACACATGTAACCAGTATCGAAGTTCCTGTAGGGTGGCGCCAGCAATTTTGCGGAATTGAAAAGTTGGTAGCCAATGGAATTACATATTATTTTCTTGATAATGAATATTATTTTAAGCGACACGGAAGTTATGGATATTTTGATGATGGTGAGAGATTTGCTTTTTTTTCCCGTGCGATATTAGAGTCCATTCCTTTTTTAGAAGATCTTCCTGAAATCATCCACTGCCATGATTGGCAGACAGGATTGGTCAGTGTATTGTTAAAAGCACATTATCAAAAACATCCTTTATATGAAGATATAAAAACGGTATTCACCATACATAATTTACTCTATCAGGGTATTTACCCTAAAACTGTCCTAGCGGAATTACTTGATTTAAGTGAATTGTATTTTAATATCGATGGTCTTGAGTTCCACGGTAATGTGAGTTATCTAAAAGCAGGTTTGGCCTTCGCAAACTATGTCACCACCGTAAGCCCTACTTATGCAGAAGAGATACAGACTCCCTATTATGGAGAGCAATTGGATGGCTATCTGCGTAAAAGAAATGGTGATCTTAAGGGTATTATAAATGGCATAGACAATGAATCTTATGATCCTTCGACAGATGAATACTTACCAATACCTTTTACGACATATGAAGGAAAAATGAAAAACAAACGTAATTTACAGGAGACATTGAATCTCCCGGTCAATGATGAGATACCGGTCATATCAATGGTGACACGATTGGTTGACCAAAAAGGGATAGACCTAATCCTACATGTCTTTCATGAAATGATGGGTCAGGGCATACAGTTCATTTTACTAGGTACGGGTGAAGAAAAATATGAATCGGCATTTCGTAATTTAGCTGAGCAATATCCGAATCAAGTTTCAACGAATACGTATTTCGATGAAGGAATGGCTAGAAGGATTTATGCAGGATCTGATATATTTTTAATGCCCTCACAGTTTGAACCTTGTGGGATCGGTCAACTTTTAGCCATGCGTTATGGTGCATTACCATTGGTAAGAGAGACTGGTGGACTTCGTGATACAGTCATTCCTTTTAACCAATTTACAGGGGAAGGTAATGGTTTTAGTTTTACGAATTATAACGCTCATGATATGCTTCATACAATTGAACAGGCTGTAGGAATGTATAAATTCCAACCGAAAAGGTGGCGTCAGCTGGTTGAAAACGCCATGAAGGAAGATTTCAGTTGGAATTCTTCATCTTCACACTATATAGATTTATATGAAAACTTAATTCCAATCAAAAAATAATACCCTGACAAAACACTTGCGAGTTATTTTTTCGTAAGTGTTTTTGTTTCTTTTTTGATGATTTATGGGTATATAAAGATATAAATTTTTTAGTAGGAGAATGAGTGATGAAAAGAAGAAGAATGGAAATTGTATTTTTATTTGTTTTGATCGCATCTGTTTATATGGTTTTATTTAGTTCTGTTAGCTTCGACGTGAAGCTATTTTTTATTGGATTATACATAGTTGTTATGCTGATTACCATGTTTTCGCTCATGCTCGAAAATAGGTTTGCTCATGATACGCTTTTATGGATGTATGTGCTTTTTTGTTTTCCTGTTTTCGGCTATATTTTCTATTTGTTTTCAGGTCAACTTTATCTAAAAGGTTATTTATTTCAAACTAAAAGAAGGAAAGATCGAGAAGAATGGAAAAATCTTGTCAATGATATATCGGCTCCAGATTTGTCATTTTTGAATAACCATCAGCAATCCTTTGCAGATTTTGCAAAGAATGCTTCAGAGACGACCATCAGCACATCTTCCAAAACAAAGGTTTTAAAAAATGGGAACGAAACGTTTGCAGAAATCATTAATCAGTTAAAGAAAGCGGAAAAATTTATACATATTGAATATTATATATTTCGGTCGGACAGGCTTGGGAAGGAAATCATAGATATCCTGATTGAAAAGGCAAATAGAGGGGTAGAAGTATTATTCATTTTTGATGCTGCAGGTAGCTTAAGTCTTGCCCACAAAGAAATTAATCGCATGAAAGAGGCAGGCGTGAAGGCATTTCCATTCTCTCCGTTAAAGCATGGATTTTTTAATCAAAAATTCAATTTTAGAAATCACCGGAAAATTATCATTGTTGATGGAGAGATTGGTTTTGTGGGCGGACTGAACGTTGGAGAAGAATACCTGGGAAAAAACAAAAACATTGGATTTTGGCGGGATACCCATATGGTTCTTAAAGGAGAAGCGGTTTACATGCTTCATACCGTATTCCTGATGGATTGGGAGTATGTAAGTGGAGAAGATGTTTTAGAAGAGCGACCGAAAATGAACAAGTTTGATAAAGGAGATGGAGCTGTCCAAGTGGTTGCAAGTGGACCAGATACGCAGCAGGGAATCATGAGTGATTATTATTATTCCCTTATAACGAGTGCAACCAAATCAGTTTGGATAGCAAGCCCTTACTTTGTGCCGAATCAAGCCATTAAAGCCGCGATGAAGCATGCTGCGTTAAAAGGGATTCAAGTCCGATTGATGGTCCCGGCAGTCAATGATGGTTTCTTAACCCAATATGGGAGTCGCTCCTATTTCGGTGAACTTCTTCAATTTGGCGTCGAAGTGTATTTATACAAAAAAGGATTTTTACATCAAAAAATTATCATTGTAGATGAGGATATGGCTTCTGTAGGAACGGCGAATATGGATATGCGAAGTTTCCATTTGAATTTTGAGGTGAATGTCTTTTTGATGGGGAACAGTTCCATTGATGATTTAGTAACCCATTATCAAGAAGATATAAGGGATTGTGAAAGAATTGATCCACTTTCCTATAAAAACAGGTCCTTAATGGAACGATCAAAGGAATCTTTTGCCCGCTTATTTTCCAATATACTCTGATGGGCAAGCAATCGAAACAATAGTATAGTAGGGATAGAGATGAAAACAGAGAGAGATAAGGAGAATATAATAAAAAATGAAATTGGTTTCTTGGAACGTAAATGGGATAAGAGCATGTGTAAAAAAAGGATTTTTAGAATACTTTAAAGAAGTGGATGCCGACATTTTTTGCCTGCAGGAAACAAAGCTCCAAGAAGGGCAAATTACACTTGAATTAGAAGGGTATCATCAATACTGGAATTATGCTTTGAAAAAAGGGTATTCAGGAACGGCGATATTCACGAAGGAAAAACCTATTTCGGTTAAGTATGGAGTGGGTGACCGGGAGGAAGAACCAGAAGGCAGAATTATAACACTTGAATTCGAGAAATTTTATATGGTAAATGTATATACGCCTAATGCCAAAAGGGATTTGACGAGGCTTGATTACCGACTTGAATGGGAAGATGAAATCCTTGAACATCTAAAAGCATTGGATAGAGTGAAACCCGTCATTTACTGTGGGGACCTTAATGTAGCCCACTCTTCCTTAGATTTAAAGAACCCTAAAACTAATGTTGGAAACTCCGGCTTCACCATAGAAGAAAGAGGCAAAATGACCAACTTGCTAGAAGCGGGTTTTATCGATACTTACCGTCATTTTTATCCGAACCAGGAAGGGGCATATTCCTGGTGGTCATACATGAGCAAGGTTAGAGAAAGAAATATTGGATGGCGGATTGATTACTTTATTGTTTCGGAGCGTTTGGCTGAAGATTTAAAAGATGCAAGCATTCATTCCAGTATAATGGGAAGCGATCATTGTCCCATTGTCTTGGAAACGACCTTTTAACTAGGATAAATCTGATGAGATGGGAATACTATCTTTTATCCAGATTAACAGGAGGTTAAGAGATGAACACGTTTATTGTGGGTTTCCACCAAGAAGATAATATAGATAGTATGCAAGTTCAAAAACTGTCATCCAGTGAATTTGTTGAGGCGAGGTCAAGGGGATTTCGCCGGTTATTCGAACTTGATACAAATGTAGGCGGCTTTGTCTTTTTTGACGCAGAAAATAAAGATGGAGACCTTTCCCACCTAGTACTTCATTATCCTGAAGAAAATAAGGATCCTAGTGATTGTTATTCATTTTCTAAAAATGACTTTTATGAATTCATGGCTCTATATTTACAAGGGTTGGAGCAAGAGGAAGAAGAGGAAGGGGAAGAGGAAGAGTATGGACCGATCCATCATTTGGCACATTTGATGTTTCATATTGTGGAAGAAGGCAAAAGTATTGAACCCTGACTGTCCGAGGTGGAGCAATGCGCGGGACCTGTGAGTTATGTTCTCGAAGTGAGATTGAACTGACTGTCCATCATCTAACACCAAGAGAGGAAGGGGGCAGTCTCTTACCAACCGCCCTTCTTTGTAAATCATGCCATAAGCAAATCCACGCTCTATATTCAAATCGTGAGTTAGCTATTCGATTGTATACCATCATTTTGTTAAAAGATGATGAAGCATTGAAAAAATATCTAAAATGGATCAAGAAACAGCCGGCAACAAAAGCTGTCAGAACAAAAAAATCAAAAACTAAATAACCAAATGACCCATCTTGAATTAAGATGGGTCTTGTTAGGTCTATCGATTAGCGCTTCACCTATTCTTTAGGCGGTCCAGTAAAAATCCACCTTTGAAATATCTTGGTTCATAAGAAATGATGAAAGCTTTAGGTTCGAACTTTTCAACTGTTGCAATTAATTCTTGTTCTCTGTTACGTTTCGTTAAAATTTCCATCCGGTAACGATTGCTATCCCTGCCTTCCCCCGTATAGAGAGTAACACCGAAACCATTATCCCTTAGTGTATCGATTAACTGAGCATTTTTTGTCTGGGTATTAACGGTAACATTGATAAATCCAATAGCAAGTTTCTGCTCAATTTTCGTTCCGAATATAATGCCTATTCCGAACCCTACCGCGTATACCACCATGGCAAGTATGCTTTGGTCACCACCAAATACGAGGGATAAACCAAAGACGTAAACCAACATTTCGGCAATACCTAAAACAGAGGCTAAAGAGGTTAAATTTTTGACTAAGAATATAGTACGTAAAGTATAAATGGGTACATAAATAAGTTGTAACAATAAGATGAGAAGAATTTCCTTCATGTGAGCACCTCTCCATTTATTTTAATTCGTGAGATATCTCATATGAAACATCTTCCATAATCTAAACATATGACAATGAATAAAACCATGGAAATATTATGTAGTAATACTAAATTCCTTCATACTTTATAAAGTCAATTATTAATCAATGTTTAAAAGCTCCTGATATTAAATTCATTATAATTTTGGTATCATTATTTTAGCTATTTAAGGGGATTTTTCGTTTATTTGGCTACATACCAAAGATTCAAGCATATTCATTATGGTCTTTAACATATGTAAGACATGCAATAAAGAAAGCAAGGAACTTCGTCATTTTTAACCACTATTTATTTTGAAAGGAATGAAGATCATCACAACGATTTGTTTAGTACGCCATGGAGAAACCGATTGGAATGTACAAGGAAAATTACAGGGACAAACAGATATACCACTAAACGAAAACGGAAAGATACAAGCGAGGAAATGCGGGGAATTCTTATCCAACGAGGAGTGGGATGTAATTATTTCTAGCCCTCTAAAAAGAGCGAAGGAAACAGCCGATATCATAGGTGAATGGGTCGCTTCCCCAATTATTCTTAAAGAAGATTTCATTGAAAAGAATTTTGGTGACGCTGAAGGTATGTCAGCGGATGAAAGAGAAGCAGCATTTATTGATAAAAACTATCCGAATCAGGAAAAAGAAGAAAATTTAAGAGAAAGGCTCTTGAATGGACTTCAGGAAATTTTAACAGAATATCCCGAAAAAAATGTGATTTTAGTTGCACATGGAGCAGTTATTCATTTGATATTACGGATGATGTCCAATGAAAATATCGTATCAAAACAAACTAAATTGTCGAATGCTTGCTTGAGTACGATTAAATATGAATTGAATTCATGGATTATAGCTGATTTTAATCAAGTGAACCATTTGTCCTGATAGCTTTTGTAAATTGAATCTGATTGCCATTCTAGGCATAAAGGAAAGAAGGCATATTATGACAAAAAAAACGGCATTAATTTTAGGGGCGACCGGAGTCGTTGGCACCCAATTAATCAACGTGCTAAGTACTAATAAGAATTATGAAGTTATCCATTTGTTATCGAGAAGAGAAGTTGAATATCAGAATCCTAGATGCAGATTGCAAATTGTGGATTTCGATAATTTGGATAAATATAGGGAGTTATTTCATGTCAACGATGTGTTCATATGTTTAGGAACCACTATCAAAAAAGCGAAGACCAAAGAGGCTTTTCGTAAAGTTGATTATGAATATGTTGTAGAGGCTGGAAAATTGGCAAATGCGGCAAAGGTCGAGAATGTACTGGTGATAAGCGCTAGGGGTGCTGACTCTAAATCGAAATTTTTCTATAGTCGTGTAAAGGGAGAAATGGAAGAAACGCTTATACAGTTAGAATTGAATTCTTTACATATTTTCCGACCATCGTTATTGCTTGGAGAACGAAATGAACTGAGGATCGGTGAAAAGGTTGCTGGTAAACTGAGTTCGATTTTTAAATTTTTATTAATTGGCCCACTACGCCCTTATCGTGCCATACATGCAAAAAAGGTCGCAACTGCGATGAGTGTTGCAGCGCAATCCCGTTCAACTGGAACTCATGTTTATCACTCTAATGAAATAGAAAAGCTCGCTAATGGAAGGTAAATAGTTTAGGAAAAATATATTAAAAATGAGTCTTATATAGTAGACTCGTTTTATTATGATATTTTAATATACATATTCCTTAATTTTCAATATAATAGGCATAAAGTCTTATTGAAATAGGTGATTTTTTGTATTGTTCGACATGTGGTGAGAAATTATCAAGCGAAGGTAACTATTGTTCTAGTTGTGGTAACAAGAAAAAGAAATCGAAGTTAATCCCATTCTTAGTTATATTAAGTATTTTAAGCATAATAACTTTTGCTTTTACCATCAAATACTATTGGGATGAAGCGGACAACAAAAAAACAACTACCCTACCTACTCCAGTGGAAACAAAAAACGATAATGAAGGATCGGGAAAGAAGAAAGAAGTAACAAACGCAGTAGCATCAAAACCAATTGAAAAGATAAAAGAAGAAACAAAAAAAAGTGTGACACAGATCATTGAGGAATCCCAGAAAAAAGTGTTCACCATTTTTGCCGGGAACAGCCAAGGTTCAGGATTTTTAATCAATGACAAAGGCGATGTTTTGACAAATGCCCATGTAGTGGAAGGGTATCTCGAGGCAAGCATAAAAGATAAGAGTGGTACAGAGTTTAATGGTAAGGTTATCGGTTATTCAAATGACACGGATGTGGCTATTATTCGAGTTCCAAAATTAGCCGGGGAAAAGCCAATAGATATAGAAAAAACAGGAGGAGCTAAAATCGGCCAGGAAGTAGTTGCGCTAGGTAGCCCATTAGGCCTTGAAAATACAGCTACTTTAGGGACCATTACTGGGGTAGATCGCAGTTTTCTTATTGGGGAGCGGTCCTATGATAATATCTATCAAATGTCAGCTCATATTGCTCCTGGTAGCAGTGGGGGACCTCTTGTATCCATTGAAACAGGGAAAGCGGTAGCCATTAATTCAGCAAAGTTGATAGCAGATGAATCAGTAGGCTTCAGTATACCGATAAAGGATATATTCCTAATGATCGAAGGATGGATCACCCATCCACTCTCAGAACAGGAGATTGACGCTTTATTTTACAATGACTCTGGCAGCTACTATTATGAAGACGAATTAGATGATGAATGGTATTTCGAGGGTGGCGATTATAATGATGACGAAGACAGTTATTATGATATCCCAGATGAATGGTCAGAAACAGAGGAAGACGGAGCTTATGAAGACTACGAAGATGAAATAATAGAAGAAGATGATAGTGAAGATAGCTATGAAGATTCTGAAGAAGATTATGACTATGAGAATGAAGATGAAGATGAAGGCTATGAAGAAGATGGTGATTATTACTCTGAAGAAGATGATATTGATGAAGAAGGCGAAGACTATGAAGTGGAAGAGGAGGAAGAGGACTTTGATGATTATGAGGAAGACGAAAATGATGAATATGAAGATAGTGACTATTAAATGAATATGAAAGCTTTTAAATATATCTTGAAACTTCAATAATGTAAAAATCCATTCCGCTTGTACCGGAATGGATTTTTTTACTTAAAATAAAAAATACAGTCTAAATATTCATTCACCTTCTAATATTTATTTCAAAAATAACCTCGATAGAATATATATCAAAAGATTAAAAACAGCAGTTAAGAGTTTTTTTCGAACAGACAAAAATATTTAAAATTTCATTCTTTAAAAAGGTATCTGCACGCAGGAGTTGGTGCTTTTTAAAATAAATCTTTTACATTTAATTACAATTACCTATGAAAATTTCAATTTCAGGTTTAAGTGGTTAAAGTGATGGGTATATGAGACTGTCTATATAATGTTTGTAATACATTTGTAAAATTTGTAAAAATGAATTTTGGAGGTGCTTCTATTGTTAAAAATCGAAAATGTATCAAAAGTCTATAAGGGAGGAAAAAAAGCAGTAAAGAATATTTCATTGGATATCCAAAAAGGGGAATTTATTTGTTTCATTGGTCCAAGCGGGTGCGGAAAAACGACAACAATGAAAATGATTAATCGCCTAATTGAACCTTCTGATGGAAAGATACTCATTAATGGAGAAAATATTATGGAAAAGGATCCAGTTGAGTTACGGAGACAGATAGGCTATGTCATACAACAAATTGGACTTTTTCCTCATATGACGATTCTGGAAAATATTACTCTCGTTCCAAGACTTCTTAAATGGAGTGAGCAAAAGAAAAAAGAACGTGCCTTAGAACTGCTACAACTAGTTGATATGGGTCCTGAGTATCTGGACTTGTATCCATACGAACTAAGCGGTGGGCAGCAACAGAGAATCGGTGTCCTCAGGGCCCTCGCTTCTAATCCTCCTCTCATTTTAATGGATGAACCATTTGGTGCACTTGATCCGATTACACGTGACGCACTGCAGGAAGAGTTTAAGAATCTCCAACGTACCCTTAATAAGACTATTGTATTTGTTACTCATGATATGGATGAAGCAATTAAGCTTGCAGATCGTATTGTGATACTGAAAGCTGGCGAAATCGTCCAAGTGGGAACTCCTGATGAAATCCTAAGAAACCCCGCAAACGAATTCGTTGAGGAATTTATAGGGAAAGAACGTTTATTTCAACCAAGACCGAACCTATTGGTCGAACAAATCATGAGTAGAAATGCGATTTCGATTACTGAGGAAAAATCTCTTACCGATGCCATTACAATCATGCGTGAAAAACGTGTTGATTCACTGTTGGTAGTAGATGAGGACAATGTGTTAAAAGGGTTTGTAGACGTGGAAACGATTAGTGAGTATCGTAAAAAAGCAAAATATATCAGTGAAGTGGTCAACCCGGAAGTTTATTCGGTGAATCAGGATGCTTTACTACGTGATTCAGTACAGAAAATTTTAAAACGTGGGTTCAAATATGTGCCTGTTGTTGACCAAAACAAACATTTAGTCGGGATTGTTACAAGAGCTACATTGGTTGATATCGTCTACGACAGCATTTGGGGAGAAGAAGAAAATCTAGAGGCAGAAATGGCCGGGGCGTTGTAGGAGGAAAAAGAAATGAATACATTCATAGATTTTTTACAGACAAACTGGCAGGAATTGCTCTATAAGGCATTGGAACATTTATATATTTCTTTAATTGCCGTTTTACTAGGAATCCTAGTCGCGGTCCCATTGGGCATATTGTTAACCCGCATGAAAAAAAGTGCTTCAATTATTATCGGAATCGCTAACATCATTCAGACACTTCCAAGCTTGGCAGTGCTGGCATTTTTCATACCATTTTTCGGCGTGGGCAAGACACCGGCGATTATTGCATTGTTTTTCTATTCGGTTTTACCCATTCTCAGGAATACATATACAGGCATTAAGGGAGTGAATCCGAATCTACTTGAATCAGGAAGAGGAATCGGAATGACAAGTTGGGAACGAATTAGGTTTGTTGAATTTCCACTCGCACTTTCTGTCATCATGGCCGGGATACGTACAGCTTCTGTTTATTTGATTGGCTGGGCCACGTTGTCATCATTCATAGGTGGTGGGGGTCTAGGTGATTATATTTTCATCGGTTTAAACTTATACCAAACTGAATATATTATCGCAGGTGCCGTACCGGTTATTATCATGGCCATTCTGATAGATTATATATTCTCGATCATTGAACGGAAAGTCGTCCCAAAGGGATTGAAAGGCATGAAGGAAGTAGCTTGAGGAGGATTACCATGTATAGAAAAATAACAATTGCCGCACTTTTACTATTTAGTTTATTCATCAGTGGCTGCACATTGCCGGGCTTGGGTTCTTCTTCTGAAAATACAGTTAAAATCGGAGCGCAAAGTATGACTGAATCTGAAATTCTTGCGAATATGATTGCCCAGCTGCTTGAGAGAAATACAGAGCTTGATACAGAAATCATTAAGAATCTCGGATCGAATTTCGTACAGCAAAAAGCAATGGAAAGTGGAGACATTGATATTGCTGCTACTCGGTATACAGGAACCGATTTAACTAGTGTTTTGTTACAAGATATTGAAAAAGACCCTGCAAAAGCTATGGAAATTGTACAACGAGAATTCGAGAAACAATACAGTTTTAAATTTTATGATTCATATGGCTTCGATAATACATATGCGTTTACGATTTCACAAAAACTAGCCGAAGAAAAAGGCTATAAAACCATCACTGACTTGAAAAGGGATGCTGAGGATTTGAGCCTTGGTGTCGACAATGCTTGGCTGAAAAGAGAAGGCGATGGCTATAAGGGTTTTGTAGATACCTATGGGATTGAATTTGGTGAAACATACCCGATGCAAATAGGTTTAGTTTACGATGCCGTCAAAAATGGCCAAATGGATATAGTCTTAGCGTACTCTTCAGACGGGCGTATTAAGGCAAATAATCTTTATCTTTTAGAAGACGACAAAAACTATTTCCCTCCTTATGACTGTTCGCCAGTGGCAACAGAAGAAGTGTTGGAGAGATTCCCAGAAATTGAAACGCAACTAACCAAGTTAATTGGTATCATAACAACGGAAAAGATGCAGGAACTAAACTATGAAGTTGATGGGAAATTGAAAGAACCATCAACTGTAGCAACTGAGTTTCTTGAAGCACATAATTACTTTGAGTAAATAGGAGGTGCAAATTAATGGAAACCTTACAACAACTCGGAACGTATTATTCCCAGAATTGGGTATACGTTTTTACTGAATTTTACCGTCACTTTTTAATGTCTGCATACGGAGTTCTTTTTGCAGCGATCTTTGCTATCCCGTTAGGTATTTTTATAGCCAAACATAAAAAGTTAAGCACGTGGGTTTTTTCTATTACTAATGTCATTCAAACGATACCAGCTTTGGCCATGCTAGCTCTCCTTATGCTCGTGATGGGTTTAGGAACGAACACAGTTATTATCTCGCTTTTCTTATATTCTCTTCTACCAATCTTAAGAAATACATATGTTGGAATTACAAGTGTCGATCATGCGTATTTAGAATCGGGTAAAGCGATGGGGATGACTAAATTTCAGTTACTGAGAATGGTCGAATTACCTTTATCCCTATCAGTTATCATGGCCGGCCTTCGAACAGCCCTTGTAGTCGCCATTGGTGTAACCGCAGTAGGAACATTCGTTGGCTCAGGTGGATTAGGAGATATCATTGTCAGAGGAACCAATGCCACCAACGGTACAGCAATCATTCTAGCCGGTGCAATTCCGACGGCTTTAATGGCTATCCTATCTGACTTTTTACTAGGGTGGTTAGAGCGAACTCTATCACCGATAAAAAGAAAAAAATTAATCCAATCCGGAACAAAATAAACATAACGAACGGTAGATGCAAACCATTTGCGCCCTACCGTTCGTTTATATTAGAAGTCGATTTAAGAATATAGCTAAACTCCACTTCGATAATTAAGAGTTTTGTATCTCAAATAATGGGTAATTATAAGTATGTTGGTAAAAAAATAAGGGGAATCGCATATGAAAATTACACCTGAGCAAAGAATTGAACTCCATGGCTTCAACAATCTCACTAAATCATTAAGTTTTAATATGTATGATATATGTTATACGAAAACAAAGGAAGAACGTGAAGCATACCTAGAATACATTGATGAACAATACAGTGCAGAAAGGCTCTCAAGCATATTAAAGAATGTGTCAGATTTAATTGGTGCCCATGTTTTGAATATAGCGAAACAGGATTATATACCTCAAGGAGCAAGTGTAACGATGCTCATTTCAGAGGGGCCAGTTGTGGAAGTACCCACAGATACCTATAAAGAAACACCTGGACCTTTACCGAACAATGTTGTCATGCAACTGGATAAAAGCCATATTACAGTCCATACATATCCTGAGTTTCATCCGAATGAGGGAATCAGTACCTTCAGAGCTGATATAGATGTATCTACATGTGGAGAAATTTCTCCATTAAAAGCCCTTAACTACCTTATTCATTCTTTTGATACTGATATCATCACAATGGATTATCGTGTCCGAGGATTTACTAGAGACAGGAACGGACGCAAATTGTTTATTGATCATGATATTAATTCCATTCAAAATTATATCCCTGATGAAATTAAGGGATTATACGATATGATTGATGTAAATGTATATCAAGAAAATATCTTTCATACTAAATGTAAGTTAAAAAGATTCAATATTAATAACTATCTCTTTGGTTATACAGAAGACAAACTTAAACCAACTGAACGTGATGAAATCATCGAAAGACTTCAAACCGAGATGGATGAAATTTTTTACGGGGCCAACGTTCCTGTACTTAAGAAAGACAAGAACCAAGGGTAAGTATAGTTTGCTAACTTAAAATTTGGATAGAAAAAACGGCTGCATGCAAAAGTCAGATTTCAAGGACTTTTGCGGCAGCCGTTTTCTTTTTCATATATTCAATGGCGAATGCAATGAATGGAGGAATAAAACTGACAAGAGTAATCCCGAGCAATGAAAGGAATAAATGACTTCCTACCCATGAAAGATTACCAAGTGCATAACCTGCGCATACCCAAGTAAACGTCCAGACTGTTGCACCAATCATATTGTGTCCAAGGAAGCGTTTGAACGAATAGCTTGTGAACCCACTAATAAAGGGCAACGTTGTACTAAGTAAGGGAACGAATCGAGAAAACATAATCGCATATTTTCCATAGTTGGTTAAAAAACGCTGAGTTTTTTCAATCGATTTATTTGGAATATACTTAAATAACGAGTATTTCTTTTCTTTTTTCGAGGATTTTCCCACCAAGCTGCCAATCCAATAATTCTGAGCATCCCCGGCAACAGTCGCTAGGAAGAACAATAGCAAAAGAATAGGGAAATTAAGGTGTCCAATTGCCGCAATCGTACCGCTGGCAAACAAGGTCGCATCGCCAGGCAGGAAGGTCAGGACGATATAAGCAGTCTTGGCGAAAATAATGATGAATAAAATGATATAAATCTGCTTACCGAAAAGAGTGATATATTGATTCATATCGGTATCGAACGATTGAGTAAAATGTAAAAGGTTATGCAAGTCAATGCAACCTCCTTAAAGGAAAATAAGAGATTCTTAGAATAAATTAAGATAAAAATAAGTCCAGAGACGGATAATAAATAAAAATCAAAGGAAAAAGACATATTTTCACCCTTAGTAATATTACATAGAATGGTATGCCAAGTAAATGGTTTATAAATGGGAATGATAGGGGAGTTTGATTCAGTAAGGTTGTGGTGGGGAGGAATAGCCTATGTCCTTGACATGGAATTGGAGAGAACGTTTCTCTTTGTGTATGAAAAGAAAAGTAGGCAAGATTTTGTCTCTGAAGGCGTAGTGATTGTTAGTGGAAGCTCAAATAAACATAACTTTGAGATAATAAGTGGTCGCTCCATCTACTTTTCCTTAGACTAGTCAAGAGAAAAAAAGTGAAAATGTTGAAACGCTTACGAATCTCAAGAAATATTAACTGAATACTCAAATAAAAAAGACTACACTTTTGTAGAATATAGGGAAGTAATTAGCGGTGAGAAAACAGAGCTAAGAGATAGAGTTCAATTACAAAAATTAATTGGGGTAATTGGGAAACAATCTAAGTCCAATAAGATACAAATGATAAATAAGGTTACACGTAACTGATAATGTTCTTGCTTCACCATGTAGAAGAATAGAAGTATTTGCTCGACTATATTTTTGCTTGTTGATTGGTTTCTCTAATAGATGGCGAAGATTATTTAATTTCAGCAAAAGAGTATCTTGCAACTATAGGTTTCTGATTAATTTTTTTCGAATTTCACGTTCTTTTTCCTGTAATTTTACTACATCTACTATAGAAATAAGATGTACCTTGCAAAGTATATATGAAACCTAGGGGTTAGCTAGAAGGATATGAAAAGAACCAATACTATTTAGTCTATATCTCGAAAAATGATTTATCAAAAAAGTTTATATTTAGTCCAAAAAACAGTAGTCTGGAAAACTAATTAACATGGTCTTTTCCGAACATACATAGGAAAAATTCACGGTGATATGTCTATATAAGGGAGGGTAACTTTGATGTATAGGCAAAAAATAAGTCATCTTAAATCAAGATTTACGTATGTTTGCTTATCTACAAACATATTACTTAATAGGAAGGAAACAGGCTTCTTTTTATTTAACTTTATTCACTTTTCTTATACTTTATTAATTTGTAAAAGGAGAGTATAAATTGGCTATTGAGAATCAGAAAAATACACGAATTTCTGTTATCGACAGAATTATAGGCTTCATGCCAAAATTCTATGTAATTGGAACTATATTTATTTTTATATATACACTCATTACGTTGACCCATTTAGGAATTCAAACATGGAACGAGCCTAATAAAGTCGCCAATCCCATTCCTATTCATAATGAAGCTGTCCCTGAAGGTTTTGAACATACGTTAATTACGTTAATTATAGAGCCGATTGTAACCTCTGATTTTTATCAAATTATCTTCAACATGTTATTTCTTTACCTAGTCTGGATTCTGTTATTTCTTTTAGCACCAATAGCCTTTTACCGTTTAAAGCACTTTAAGTTTTTTAATATAGAATTTGAAATTGAAAAAAAAGATGCAGCTGTTTTTGAGGTATTCAGTGTGAGCAGTGCAAAAATGAAATTTGCAGCGTATTTGACATCTGAGGAATATCAACTCGAAATCTCAGAAGAAATTGCTAACAGTGAAAAGTTTAAAACTCCTTTAATTTATACAATGGATAGTGCTATGGAGTTTTACTCCAATCAATTAGGACTTGATTTCAACTATGACATTTACACATTAAATCAATTCAAGAAAGCCAAGCTACCTAAATCAATTAAGATGATGCTTGATAAAGCCATCCAAACCGGGGATCCTTTTATAATAAATAAAAGCAAAAGTGACAGCGAATATTATAAGAGTTTTCTTTTGCATTATTATGAAAATCTAGACGGCAGATACATCACGCTCTTGAACAGTTATCAAACGGAATTTGATACTTTCGATAAATCACTAATCAAAATCCTGCATAATGTCATATACGATTATTATCTACAGTATACCTATATATATGATGTTACTGAAACGATGAAGAAGAATGAAATAATTTCTTACGAAAAATAAAACCACTCTACAAGTGGTTGCAGACTGTAGACAAACTCGATGAAAATCGACTTTGCCTACAGTCTTTTTTGTTTTAAAATAGAAGTATTAAAACTTGAGGTGATAAGGATGCTTTCGAAACATAATTCTATTCAGCGAGATCAACTTGAAATGATTACTTTGGATCAATTGGTGTCAGCGAACCATTTGGTTCTTAAAATTGAGTCGGCCATTGATTTCTCATTCATTTATGATTTGGTGAAAGATATGTATTCGGAGGTAGGTAGCCCAAGTATCGATCCAGTTATTTTGGTTAAACTTGCATTCATTCAATATACCTTCGGTATTCGTTCCATGCGTAAAATAATTGAAGAAGTTGAAACAAATATGGCTTACCGTTGGTTCTTAGGTTACGGTTTCCACGATAAAGTACCTCACTTCTCAACGTTCGGAAAAAATTATGAGCGACGCTTTAAAGATAGTGACCTGTTTGAACAGATTTTTTATCGTATTTTAATGACAGCTGCCCAAAGAAAGTTAATAAGTGCAGAGCATGTATTCGTAGATTCTACTCATGTGAAAGCCAGTGCAAATAAACAAAAGTTTGCAAAGAAAGTGGTCCGCAAGGAAACACGAGCATATCAAGAACGCCTTCAAGAAGAAATAAATCAGGACCGTGAAGATCACGGAAAGAAACCTTTTCCTCCAGATAAATTTGATAAGGAAGAAACCAAAGAGATTAAAGAAAGTACAACAGATCCTGAAAGTGGTTACTACGTGAAAGATAAAAGGACAAAACAGTTTGCCTATTCATTTCACACGGCTGCAGACCGTAATGGTTTTGTGTTAGGGACAATTGTAACACCTGGAAATACGCATGATAGCCATATGTTAGAGCCACTGGTTGAACAAGTGATTGAGAAAGTTGGAAAACCTGAAGCTGTTGCTGCAGATGCAGCTTATAAAACACCAGCCATTGCAAGCTATCTTTTCGGCAAAGAAATCACGCCAGCTTTACCCTATACACGACCACGGACAAAAGAAGGATTCTTCCGCAAACATGAGTATGTTTACGATGAACATTTTGACCGTTACCTTTGCCCATCGGGCGAGGTTTTAAAGTACTCTACAACAAATAAAGAGGGATATCGCGAGTATAAATCTCCCAAACACAAGTGTAAGACATGCTCATTTTTATCACAGTGTACGGAAAGCAAAGACCATCAAAAAGTGGTGACGCGCCATATCTGGCAAGAAAATATGGAAGAAGCAGATCACCTGCGTCATCATCAAGATGTAAAACCTATCTATGCGAAACGCAAGGAAACGATTGAGCGTGTATTCGCAGATGCAAAAGAAAAGCATGGTATGCGTTGGAC
>NZ_JBIWCW010000017.1:0-69787 GCF_044761665.1 Peribacillus sp. NPDC097295 | reverse complement strand
CTGCAATATAAATTGAAACGCCGTATACGCGAACCGTACGTACGGTGTTGTGAGAGGGGCGAAAATAAGTTAGCTTATTTTCCCTCTACTCGATTCTTCGTATGAAGATGCTCTTCAAAATATACGTAGTGTGTTATAATAACCACTGTTGTTATTCGAATGAAAATGAAACGACATTATAAGATAGTAGATAAAGGGGAGAGAGGAAATGGATCAAAATCCAAACAGCGGTAGAGAGAGATTTCAACTCTTGCTCCAACAATTGGGCCTGACTGAGGATGCCTTTGTGAATTTTTTCATTGGTGCCGAGATTGATAAGCTGTCAATTGAAAGAGAGTCGCAAAAATGGCATTTCGCCTTTAATATACCTGCTTTAATACCATGCAGTGTCCATACAAGATTTGCTAACCATTTAACTAGTACATTTGCCCACATTGCCAAGGTTACCTTTACTTTTAATGTAGCTAATCCGTTGGTGACGGAAGAATTGGTCAAAGAGTACTGGGAAAATTGTCTAAGTGAACTACAAGGCATTTCACCTGCTCTTTTAACCCTATTAAATGAGCAGGAGCCGAAAGTAACAGGATATAAGCTCGTTGTCCATGCACGAAATGGCGCTGAAGCTGGACAGTTAAAACAGAAATACTCCGGCCTTATTTCGAATATCTACCAAACCTATGGTTTCCCGCCATTAACGCTTGAAGCGGAAGTGAACGAAAGTGTCTCGAATTCTGATTACAAGAAGTTTATAGCAGAGAAACAAAAAGAAGACGAGGAAAAGGGATTGGCCGCTTTATTAGAAATGCAGAAGAAAGAATCGGAAAAAGGAGACGATGTCGTCTACGAAGGTCCGGTTAAAATCGGATATACCATTAAAGAGGATGCCGATTTCCGTAGCATAGAGCAAATTATTGATGAAGAACGCAAAATAGCAATCGAAGGTTTCGTGTTTGATGCGGAAGTCCGTGAGCTCCGTAGCGGCCGCAGTTTATTGACGTTTAAAGTTACGGATTACACGAGCTCAATCCTGGTCAAGATGTTTTCCCGTGATAAAGAGGATGCAGCCATTCTAGCCCGAGTTAAAAAAGGCATGTGGGTACGTGCCCAAGGTAGCATTCAAAATGATACATTTGTCCGTGATTTGGTTATGATCGCCAATGATATTAACGAAATTTCTAAGAAAGGCCGGCAGGACAAGGCTCCTGACGGTGAAAAACGTGTCGAACTCCATATGCATACACCGATGAGCCAAATGGATGCTGTAACGCCGACTTCAGCCCTAGTTGCCCAAGCGGCGAAGTGGGGTCATAAGGCAGTGGCGATCACCGATCATGCAGGGGCACAATCTTTCCCTGAGGCTTATAGCGCCGGTCAAAAAAATGACATCAAGATTCTTTATGGTGTCGAAGTCAATCTTGTAAACGACGGAGTGCCGATTGCTTATAATGAAGCGCATCTGCCACTTTCTGATGCCACATATATCGTATTCGACGTAGAGACCACAGGTTTGTCTGCCGTTTATGATACGATTATTGAGTTAGCTGCCGTCAAGATTCAAGATGGCGACATTATTGATAAATTTGAGTCATTCGCTAATCCGCATCGACCGTTATCCAATACAATCATCGACTTGACGCATATCACCGATGATATGTTGGTGGATGCCCCTGAAGTTTCAGATGTATTGGAGAGGTTTAAGGAATGGGCTGGAGATGCCATTCTTGTTGCCCATAATGCGAGTTTCGATATGGGCTTTTTGAACATGGGCTACAAAAATATTGGGTATCCAAAAGCAGAAAATCCGGTTTTGGATACATTGGAATTAGGAAGATTCCTATATCCAGAGTTCAAAAACCACCGTTTGAATACGTTATGTAAAAAGTTGGATATCGATTTGACCCAGCATCACAGGGCCATTTACGATGCCGAGGCTACAGGCTACCTGTTGCTGAAAATGCTGAAGGAAACGATGGCGAAAGGCATTACGTATCATGATCAGTTAAATGACAATATGGGGAATGGAAATGCTTATCAGCGCTCTCGACCTTCTCACTGTACGCTGATTGCGCAAACGCAGGAAGGCTTGAAAAATCTCTTTAAATTGGTTTCGTTATCCCATATCAATTATTTTTACCGTGTGCCGCGTATCCCACGTTCACAACTGAAAAAATATCGCGAAGGAATCCTTGTGGGGTCTGGTTGTGATAAAGGGGAAGTATTTGAAGGAATGATGCAAAAGGGCTTTGAGGATGTTGTCGAAATCGCCGAGTTTTATGATTATCTTGAAATCCATCCAAAGGATGTTTATCAACATTTGATAGAACTTGAATTTGTCCGTGATGAAAAATCGTTAGAAACAATCATTTCGAATATCGTCAAGCTTGGTGAAAAACTGGACAAACCAGTGGTAGCTACAGGGAATGTGCATTATCTCGATGCAAATGACAAGATATACCGCAAAATCCTAGTTAATTCGCAAGGCGGGGCGAATATGCTGAATCGCCATAAGCTACCGGATGTCCACTTCCGGACTACGGATGAAATGTTAAGGGACTTTGCCTTCCTTGGTGCTGAGAAAGCAAAAGAAGTCGTGGTCACAAATACGAATAAAATCGCAGATATGATAGAAAACATCAAGCCAATCAAGGACGATCTATATACACCTAAAATCGAGGGTGCAGAAGAAGAGATGCGCGCGATGAGTTACGGTATGGCGAGGAAGATATATGGAGAAAACCTGCCGGAAATCGTCGAAGCCCGCCTTGAAAAAGAATTAAAAAGCATTATCGGTCATGGTTTTGCCGTTATCTATTTAATTTCTCACAAACTGGTTAAAAAATCATTGAACGATGGATATCTAGTCGGTTCACGTGGATCGGTCGGGTCATCATTCGTTGCGACGATGACGGAAATTACGGAAGTGAACCCACTTCCGCCACACTATGTTTGTCCAACGTGTAAGAAATCGGAATTCTTCAATGATGGTTCAGTAGGTTCTGGTTTTGACTTGCCCGATAAAGATTGTCCTGATTGTGGCATTGCCTATACGAAAGATGGCCATGATATCCCATTTGAAACGTTCCTTGGATTCAAAGGAGATAAGGTCCCGGATATTGACTTGAACTTCTCTGGTGAATATCAGCCGAAGGCCCATGATTATACGAAGGTTCTGTTTGGGGAAGATTATGTGTACCGTGCCGGAACGATCGGTACAGTGGCTGAAAAGACGGCATATGGGTATGTTAAAGGGTATTCAGCCGATAACAATATCCACATGCGTGGTGCTGAGACGGATAGACTTGTGGCCGGATGCACAGGCGTGAAGCGGACGACCGGACAACATCCGGGGGGAATCATCGTTGTTCCGGATTACATGGATATCTATGATTTCTCACCGATACAATTCCCGGCGGATGACCGGAATTCTGAGTGGAAAACGACCCACTTTGATTTCCACTCAATCCACGATAATATTTTGAAGCTTGATATTCTCGGTCATGATGATCCGACAGTGATCAGGATGCTTCAGGATTTAAGCGGGATTGATCCGAAAACGATCCCGACAGATGATCCGGAAGTCATGAAGATATTCAGCAGCACGGAATCATTAGGAGTGACCGAAGACCAGATTATGTGTAAAACAGGTACACTGGGTATCCCGGAATTTGGGACGCGCTTCGTTCGGCAAATGCTTGAAGACACAAAACCGACGACGTTTTCCGAGCTTGTCCAAATATCTGGATTGTCACATGGTACCGATGTATGGCTGAGCAATGCCCAAGAGTTGATCCATAATAAAATCTGTACACTTAGCGAAGTAATCGGTTGTCGTGATGACATTATGGTTTATCTCATTTATCAAGGGCTAGATCCTTCCTTGGCATTTAAGATCATGGAATCTGTACGTAAAGGGAAGGGCTTGTCAGAAGAATTCGAAGAGGAAATGCGTAAGAATGAAGTGCCGGAATGGTATATAGATTCGTGTAAGAAAATCAAATATATGTTCCCTAAAGCACATGCTGCCGCATACGTTTTGATGGCTGTCCGGATTGCCTATTTCAAGGTGCATTTACCATTGTTATATTATGCAGCTTATTTTACGGTCCGTGCGGATGACTTCGAAATAGACGCTATGACACGGGGATCACAAGCAATCAAGACCAAAATTGATGAAATAAATGTAAAAGGTTTGGATGCTTCCACGAAAGAGAAGAACACACTGACGGTTCTGGAACTTGCGTTGGAAATGTGTGAACGAGGATACTCTTTCGCCAAGGTCGACTTGTACAAATCAAGTGCGGATCAATTCATTATTGAAGGCAACACGTTGATTCCACCTTTCAATTCGATTCCAGGTCTTGGTACGAATGCGGCAATCAATATCGTCAATGCACGTAAGAATGGTGAGTTTCTTTCCAAAGAGGACTTGCAGCAACGCGGGAAGGTATCCAAGACAATCCTTGAATACCTTGATAAACAAGGCTGTCTTGAGTCTCTTCCGGAACAAAATCAGCTTTCTCTATTTTAAGAGTGGGACTTGGTCATAAAAAGGAAGAAACAGACATGATATTTGCAAAAGTATCTTGATTATGGTATATTTTTATTGGAAATACTAAGAGGAACCAATGGCAAGAGTGGGGAAACCCACTCTTTCGTGTTGTATTGACCATTTAATTTTGAATCCGAAACCAAGCGCACACAACGCACGTATGGAGGAAACAAATGAGTAAAAAGGTAACGGAAGTTGTAGAAGAATTAGCTTTACCTATTCTTGAAGAATTGCAGCTAGAATTAGTTGAAGTGGAGTATGTGAAGGAAGGCAAGAACTGGTTCCTTCGAGTGTACATTGATAAAGAAACAGGCGTAGATCTTGAAGATTGCGGGACAATGAGTGAAAAGCTCAGTGAAAAGCTTGATGAAGTCGATCCAATTCCACAAATTTATTTTCTCGAAGTTTCATCTCCCGGAGCGGAAAGGCCTCTGAAAAAAGAGAAGGATTTCCTTAATGCTATCGGTAAAAATGTTTACATAAAAACATACGAGCCCATTTTAAATGAAAAAGAATTCGAAGGGATCATGACCAGTTATGATGGGAATGAAGTGACGCTTGAAGTCAAAATCAAGACTAGAAAGAAAACAATTGTCATTCCATTTGAAAAAGTGGCGAAAGCAAGACTTGCCATTACCTTCTCTTAATCAAGCAATCATTAATTAAATATCCGTAAGGGGGATCACCATGGGCAATGAGTTATTGGATGCTCTCTATATTTTAGAACACGATAAAGGAATTTCGAGAGAAGTTTTGATCGACGCGATTGAGGCTGCACTAATATCGGCATATCGTCGTAATTTTAACCAAGCACAAAATGTACGTATCGACTTGAATTTAGGCAAAGGAACAATGCGTGTATTTGCTAGAAAAGATGTAGTCGAAGAAGTATTCGATTCACGTCTGGAAATTTCCGTCGAAGAAGCGAGAGCAATAGATCCTAACTACCAATTGGATGATATTGTGGAAATGGAAGTAACGCCTAAGGATTTCGGCCGCATTGCTGCACAAACAGCGAAACAGGTCGTTACTCAAAGAGTGCGTGAAGCAGAACGTGGTATCATTTACGCAGAATTCATCGATCGTGAAGAAGATATCATGACAGGGATTGTCCAACGTCAGGATTCACGTTTCATCTATGTGAGTTTGGGTAAAATTGAAGCATTGCTTCCTGTCAACGAACAGATGCCAAATGAACAGTATAAACCACATGACCGCATTAAGGTTTTCATCACAAAAGTTGAAAAGACTTCGAAGGGACCTCAAATCTTTGTATCCCGTTCGCATCCAGGTCTTTTAAAACGTTTATTTGAGATAGAAGTGCCTGAAATCTTTGATGGAACAGTAGAAATTAAGTCAGTTGCCCGCGAAGCAGGCGACCGCTCGAAAATTTCTGTACACTCCGATAACGAGGAAGTCGATCCGGTTGGTTCATGTGTTGGCCAAAAAGGGCAACGTGTCCAGGCTATCGTAAATGAATTAAAAGGCGAGAAAATCGATATTGTTAAATGGTCAGAAGATCCGGTTATCTTTGTTGCTAATGCTTTAAGCCCTTCAAAAGTTCTTGAAGTTATCGTTAAAGAAGAAGATAAAGCAACTACTGTCATTGTTCCTGACTACCAACTTTCACTTGCAATTGGTAAGCGTGGACAAAATGCGCGCTTGGCAGCCAAACTGACAGGCTGGAAAATTGATATCAAGAGTGAAACGGAAGCCCGCGAAGCTGGCATTTACCCTGTTGAAGAACAGGAATTCCTGTTAAGCCGGGATAGTTATGTGAATGAAGAGGAAGAAGATTTCAAAGAGGATAACGAGTAAGGTAGAGGTGAATATAGATGAATAGCCGAAAAAAAATCCCGATGCGTAAATGTGTAGCCACTGGCGTTATGAAGCCGAAAAAAGAACTCATTCGTATCGTTCGATCTAAAGAAGGGGAAGTCAGCCTTGATCCGACCGGAAAAAAATCGGGAAGGGGAGCTTATTTGACCCTTGATCGGAATATTATCGAGCTGGCCAAAAAGAAAAATGTGCTGGCAAATCACCTTAGTACTCGAATCGACTCTTCCCTTTATGAAGAACTGCTTGAATTAGTGGATAAGGAGAAAGACTAACACCATGACCCAACAACAACAATGGATGTCTCTATTAGGTTTGGCCAATCGAGCACGCAAGCTAATTTCGGGTGAAGAATTAGTGGTTAAAGAGATTAGAAGCGGTAATGCCAAAGTTGTTATTTTAGCCGCGGACGCTTCAAAAAACACTGAAAAAAAAATCTCTGATAAGTGCGCATTTTATCAGGTTCCTTTAAAGAGAGTCGAAAACAGGTCCATGCTTGGCCATGCCATTGGCAAGGATGCTAGAGTTGCCGTCGCTGTTCTTGATGAAGGTTTTGCACAAAAACTCCGAATGCTGCTCGATTAAATTTACCGGGGGTGAACGTATGACAAAATTGCGTGTATATGAATATGCAAAACAAAAAAACGTTTCAAGTAAAGACGTAATAAATAAACTTAAAGAAATGAATATAGAGGTAACAAACCATATGACAGCATTAGACGATTCAACTGTAAACAAATTAAATGATACACTTAAACCAAAAAGCGACGAGCCAGCTCAAGCTGCTGCTGAACCGAAAGCAAATGCTACGGTTGCTAAATACGAAGCTGAAGCAGATGAAAAAAGCACGGTCAATAAAGAAAAACTAAAGAAAAAACCGCCAGTTAAACCGTTGGGTACTAAAAAGCCAACAGGACAGTTTAACAAAGGAAGAAATAACCGCAATAAAAACAACAAACAAAGACAATCGGCGCCACAGGCACCTGTTACAAAACGTAAGGAAAGAGAACTTCCAGAAAAAATTACGTTTTATGAGTCTTTGACAGTTATGGAACTCGGTAAGAAACTTCACCGTGAACCGTCTGAAATCATTAAAAAACTTTTCATGCTTGGTGTAATGGCAACAATCAACCAAACATTGGATAAAGACGCTATCGAATTAATCTGTACAGAGTATGGAGTATTGGCTGAAGAAGAGATTCGTGTTGATTTGACAGACCTTGAGTCATTAGTGACTGAAGATGCTTCTGAAGATTTAATCGAACGTCCGGCAGTCGTAACGATCATGGGCCACGTTGACCATGGTAAAACGACATTGCTTGATTCCATCCGCCATACGAAAGTGACGGAAGGCGAAGCAGGCGGAATCACTCAGCATATCGGTGCTTACCAAGTCAAAGTCAATGACAAAAAAATCACATTCCTTGATACACCAGGACATGCTGCGTTTACAACAATGCGTGCTCGTGGAGCATTAATCACGGATATTACGATTCTTGTCGTTGCAGCCGATGACGGTGTAATGCCTCAAACGGTTGAAGCGATTAACCATGCTAAAGCAGCGGAAGTTCCGATTATTGTCGCTGTTAATAAAATGGATAAAGAAGGGGCTAATCCTGACCGCGTTATGCAAGAGTTAACAGAGCACGGTTTAGTTTCTGAAGCATGGGGTGGAGAAACGATTTTCGTACCGATTTCAGCTAAAACGGGCGAAGGCATAGATAGCTTGCTTGAAATGATTCTACTAGTTAGTGAAGTAGAAGAATATAAAGCAAACCCAACGCGTAAAGCGAACGGAACGGTTATCGAAGCACGTTTGGATAAAGGCCGTGGCTCTGTAGCGACGTTGCTTGTCCAAAACGGAACGTTGAAAGTCGGAGATCCAATCGTTATTGGTAATACATTCGGTCGTGTACGTGCCATGGTTAGTGATCTTGGACGCCGTGTTAAGGATGCTGGTCCATCCACACCGGTTGAAATCACTGGTTTAAATGAAGTTCCACAAGCAGGAGACCGTTTCATCGTCTTTGAAGATGAGAAAACTGCCCGCCAAGTTGGGGAAGTACGTGCACAAAGACAACTTGCTTCACAACGTAATGAAAAATCGCGTGTTACGCTTGATACATTGTTCGAACAAATGAAAGAAGGGGAAATCAAAGAATTGAACATCATCTTAAAAGCGGATGTTCAAGGTTCTGCAGAAGCAGTGGCCGCTTCCCTGAATAAAATTGAAGTAGAAGGCGCAAAAGTGAAGATCATTCACATTGGCGTTGGAGCCATCACGGAGTCTGATATCATCCTTGCTACTGCTTCTAACGCAATCGTCATCGGATTTAACGTCCGTCCTGATGCAAATGCTAAGCGTGCGGCTGAATCGGAAAAAGTTGATGTCCGCCTTCACCGCATCATATACAAAGCAATCGAAGAAATTGAATCGGCTATGAAAGGGATGCTTGATCCTGAGTTCGAAGAAAAAATCATTGGTCAAGCTGAAGTTCGTACAACGTTCAAAGTATCAAAAGTTGGTACAATTGCTGGTTCATATGTTACAGAAGGAAAACTTACGCGTGACAGTGGAATTCGCTTAATTCGTGAAGGTGTAGTCATTTATGAAGGTGAAATTGACGCATTGAAACGTTTTAAAGATGACGTGAAAGAAGTTGCAACAAATTACGAGTGCGGTATTACCATTAAGAATTACAATGACCTTAAAGAAGGCGACGTAATTGAAGCTTATGTAATGGAAGAAATCGAGCGTAAATGATTGTTGGATCCGTCCAATGTGAGTGCATCATCTATGACACCCATTCTTTGAAAGAAAAAAGAGCCGTGTTGCAACGTGTCATGACACGGCTTAAACAGAAGTTCAACATCTCGGTAGCCGAAACGGATTTTCAGGATCTTTGGCAACGTACTAAGATTTCTATCGTTACCGTTTCTTCCTCAAGGAAAGCTACTGAACGAGAACTTCAAAATGCCCTTAAATTTCTAGATTCTTTTCCGGAAATTGAGCGCACAATAACAGATATAGACTGGCTATAAGCTAGCGAGGTGATATTATGAGCCTTCGAGCAAATCGTGTGGGCGAACAAATGAAAAAAGAGCTGAGTGAGATTATCGGCCGTAAGATTAAAGATCCGAGAATTGGATTTGTCACAGTAACGGATGTTGAAGTGACAGGCGATTTACAACAAGCAACTGTTTATATTTCCGTCTTGGGAGACCAGGAACAACGGGAAAAAACATTGCAGGGTCTTGAAAAGGCAAAAGGATTCATGCGTTCGGAAATTGGACAACGAATTCGCTTGCGTAAAACTCCGGAGTTGTTTTTTGAATTTGATGAATCTGTCGATTACGGTAACCGTATCGAATCATTAATTTCTCAAATCAAAAAAGAGGAAAAACCTTCTGTGAAAGACGAAGAATAAGCAAGCAGTAAATGGAGGCTGACTCAATAAGTGCTTTGCACTTCTTGGTGTCGGCCCCTTTTTTTTGAAATGAGAATAATGAGGTGAAGGTATGGATGGAATACTTCCATTATGGAAACCAAAGGGATTGACATCCCATGATTGCGTCTTTAAATTAAGGAAGATTTTAAAAACGAAAAAGGTGGGACATACGGGTACATTGGATCCTGAAGTTACTGGTGTCTTACCAATCTGTATCGGTAGGGCAACGAAAATTGCCGAATACTTAACAGAGGCAGGCAAAGCCTATGAAGGTGAAGTGACCCTTGGTTTCTCAACGTCTACCGAAGATGCAAGTGGAGAAAAGGTAGCGGAGCAAAAAGTTACTGAAACAATTCAGCGTGCTCAAATCCTTGAGGTATTGAATTCTTTAACGGGGAAGATAGAACAAACCCCGCCAATGTTCTCGGCTGTCAAAGTAAATGGCAAAAAGCTGTATGAATATGCCCGTGCTGGAATCGAAGTGGAGCGTCCAACGAGGGAAATCACTATTTATGAAATTACTTTGCTCGATGACCGAACGGAATTTACAGGTGAAACCATTTCTTTTCGCTTTCGTGTCAAATGCAGCAAAGGGACCTATATTCGCACACTGGCAGTGATGATGGGCGAAAGATTGGGCTACCCGGCTCATATGTCTGATTTGATTCGGATTGAAGCAGCCGGGTTTTCGCTTGAAGATTGTTTGACGTTCGCCGAGGTGGAAGGATTCATGGAATCGGAACAAACCGAGGAATTCCTGTTGCCTTTAGAACGGGGATTGTTTCATTTGCCGAAATTTCAGATTAGTGATAAAGTAGCAAAGAAAGTACTTAACGGTGCTGTATTGGAACAAACGGAGGATGTTATTTTCGAAAAGGGTCAGCCATTCGTAATGGTAGATCCCGCTGATAAGGCCATTGCCATTTATCAGATACATCCGACAAAAGAAGGGTTAATTAAACCCGTAAAAGTTTTAGCACAAGAATCATAGACCGTTTTTGCCGTCGGAAAGAGGAGATTGAAAGGTGAAAGTGATTGCATTAGAGCATCCTCATCAATTTAAACCGGATGACTTCCCTGAGCTCGTCATGGCCCTTGGGTTTTTTGATGGCATTCATAAAGGACATCAAACTGTCATCCAAACCGCCAAGCAAAAAGCTCATGAAATGAATCTTTTGTCAGCTGTCATGACATTTGATCCGCATCCTTCCGTAGTATTAGGGAAGAAAACGGGAAGTATCCGTTATATCACACCACTTGAAGATAAGATAAAGATCATAGAAACGATGGAAATCGATTATTTATTTGTCGTCCACTTCAGTAAGGAATTTGCTTCTATGCTACCTGAGGAGTTCGTCAACGACTATATAGTGGGCCTTAATGTCCGTCATGTTGTGGCTGGTTTTGACTATTCATACGGTCGTTATGGCAAAGGAACCATGGAAGAACTGCCCGTATACGCCCAAGGACGGTTTAGTCAAACTGTCGTTGCAAAGCAGACCTTTGAGGATGATAAGGTGAGTTCCACGAGAATCAGGGAGACACTCAGCAACGGTGACTTTTTTGATTTCTATCATCTGGCTGGCCGGCGCTATTCAACGAAGGGTCTTGTGGTCCATGGTGAAAAGCGGGGGAGAAAGCTCGGGTTCCCGACTGCCAATATTGAAGTGAGTGATGATTACATATTTCCCGCTCCAGGCGTATATGCAGTCAGGATTAAAATAAATGGCTTCTGGTATGATGGGGTGTGCAATGTTGGTTATAAGCCGACGTTCCATGAAGAAAAACCTAAATATCCTACCGTTGAAGTCCATGCTTTAGGATTTACAGGGGATATTTACGGACAACAGGTGTCAGTCGAGTGGCATATCAGGTTAAGAAGTGAGCAGAAATTTTCGGGGCTTGAAGAATTGGTCACCCAGATTGAAACCGACAAGCAAAATGCGCAAGCCTATTTTCTAGAATTGAACGCGTGAAAAAGTAAGAAAGCTAAAGAATAGAAGACAATACTTGCAATTTTAACGAAAAGCATGTATTCTATTGTATGTATGAAAATAACCATTGCTTGGCTAGTCGAGACTCCGACGCTGGCTCGGTAATAGGTGATTTTACAGAATTTTAGGAGGAATAATAACATGGCTATTACACAAGAACGCAAAAACGAACTTATCGCTGAGTTCAGAACTCACGATACTGACACTGGATCTCCAGAAGTTCAAATCGCAGTATTAACAGAAGAAATCAACAACTTGAACGGTCACTTACGCACACACAAAAAAGATCACCATTCACGTCGCGGTCTTCTTAAAATGGTAGGTAAACGTCGTAATCTTTTAACTTACCTACGTAATAAAGACGTTACGCGTTACCGTACACTTATCAACACATTAGGTCTACGTAGATAATTTTTTCAAAAAAAAGCGGGAAATTTCCCGCTTTTTTAATGTTATTCAAATGATTTGGACGCTTTCTGTTTTAGGCTAAGCCATCGTCCTTTGGACTCGGCAACCGCCGGGTTTTTTTCTACTCATAAATGATTAAGATATATACATAATTGAATGAATAAATTTTTATTCATATTACTGTTAACACATGTTTTTTTCGTGCATAATAGTGATAGTTTGGTTTTAACTTGAGTTCAATTACTTTCACATATAATGATTTAAATTAATACGGGTTTAGGTAAACTAAGCCTCTAAAAGCGAAGATTCAGAGAGGGGTTTAATAAATGGGACAGGAAAAACATACGTATTCATTTGACTGGGCCGGCCGTAATGTAACGGTAGAAATCGGTCAGTTGGCCAAACAAGCGAACGGAGCCGTTTTAGTCCGTTATGGCGAAACAGCTGTCTTAAGTACAGCAACTGCTTCTAAAGAACCTAGAAATGTCGACTTTTTCCCGTTGACAGTCAATTACGAAGAAAGACTGTATGCAGTCGGTAAAATTCCAGGAGGCTTCATTAAACGTGAAGGCAGACCTAGTGAACGTGCAATTTTGGCAAGCCGTCTAATTGACCGCCCAATCCGCCCACTATTTGCGGATGGTTTCAGGAACGACGTCCAAATCATCAGCATGGTTATGAGTGTTGATCAAGATTGTTCTACAGAAATGGCTGCTATGCTAGGTTCATCCCTTGCACTTTCCGTTTCCGACATTCCATTTGAAGGACCAATCGCGGGTGTAGTAGTGGGAAGAATCAATAATGAATTCATCATTAATCCCACTGTTGACCAACTTGCGAAAAGTGACATCAACTTAACGGTTGCTGGAACGAAAGATGCAATCAATATGGTTGAAGCTGGAGCGAATGAAGTACCTGAAGAAACAATGCTTGAAGCAATCATGTTTGGTCATGACGAAATCAAGAAGGTTATTGCATTCCAAGAAAAAATCGTTGCTGAAATCGGTAAGGAAAAACTACAAATCACTTTGTATAAAGTCGATGCAGAACTTGAAGCAGAAGTGAAGGGCCTATGTGAAGCAGACCTTAACAAAGCTGTACAAGTTCAGGAAAAACATGCACGTGAAGCCGCCATCAAAGAGGTTAAAGACGGTGTGTTAGCTAAGTATGAAGAAGAAACTGATGAAGAAAAACTTAAACAAATTAAAGAAATTTTAAATAAATTGGTTAAATCCGAAGTCCGCCGTTTGATCACGGAAGAAAAAGTTCGTCCGGATGGCCGTAATCCAGATGAGATCAGACCATTATCTTCTGAAGTTACGATCTTGCCACGTACTCATGGTTCTGGATTGTTCACACGTGGACAAACACAAGCATTATCCATTTGTACATTGGGTGCACTAGGAGATGTACAGATTTTGGACGGGCTAGGAACCGAAGAGTCTAAACGCTTTATGCACCATTATAATTTCCCACATTTCAGTGTTGGGGAAACAGGTCCGATCCGCGGAGCAGGCCGTCGTGAAATCGGTCACGGTGCACTTGGTGAAAGAGCATTGGAACCAGTCATTCCAAGCGATAAAGACTTCCCTTATACAATCAGACTTGTATCTGAAGTCCTTGAATCTAATGGATCAACATCACAAGCAAGTATCTGTGCTAGTACGCTTGCTATGATGGATGCGGGTGTTCCATTGAAAGCACCGGTTGCAGGTATCGCAATGGGTCTTGTAAAAACAGGAGAGCATTATACAATCTTAACGGATATTCAAGGCATGGAAGATCACCTAGGCGATATGGACTTTAAAGTGGCTGGAACGTCTAAAGGTGTTACTGCCCTTCAAATGGATATCAAAATCGATGGTCTTTCAAGAGAAATCCTAGAGGAAGCATTGCTTCAAGCTAAAAAAGGCCGGATGCATATCCTGGACTCGATGATTGCTACAATCAATCAACCGCGTGAGAAGTTGTCTAAATATGCTCCGAAAATCGTTACGATGACTATCAATCCGGACAAAATCCGTGATGTTATTGGACCGAGCGGTAAACATATCAATAAAATCATTGAAGAGACCGGCGTGAAGATCGATATCGAACAAGATGGTACGGTATTCATTTCTTCTACGGATGAGCCTATGATCGAAAAAGCTAAAAAAATCATTGAAGATATCGTACGTGAAGTCGTGGTGGGTGAACTTTACCTAGGTAAAGTTAAACGTATCGAAAAATTCGGTTGCTTCGTGGAAATATTCAATGGTAAAGATGGTTTAGTCCATATTTCTGAATTGGCTGAAGAAAGAGTCGGCAAAGTGGAAGATGTCGTTTCGCTTGGCGATGAATTATTAGTAAAGGTTACTGAGATTGACAAACAAGGTAGGGTTAACCTTTCTCGTAAAGCTGTTCTTAAAGAACAAAAAGAGGCAGCTAATCCTTCTCAATCATAAGAAAAAAGAATAATCGGCATGCGGTTCCTTCATGGACCTGCATGCTTTTTTTGTTTCAAAAGTTTTCGCCCTATATATAAGGATTTTAGCAATTAAAAGGTGTCATGTTCTACCTTGTCCTTTTTCTTCATACATTTCTGTATGAAGGGGGCGTAAAAAATGAATAATAAATGGAAGCAGATAGTTGCGATAAGTGCCATAGCAGGTATATCATGGTTATTAGTGCAAAATCCATATACACAAATTTATTTGACCCATTTAACAGATCGTTCAGTGGCTACCATGAAGCAGGAAGATGAACTTCTTATTCAAATAAAAGAATCATCTAAAAAATATGAGATTGCACCACAAAATGCCCGAATAGATTCGGTTTGGAAGACCGTTCCAGGTTACAATGGCCTGAAGGTAAATATCCAGGATTCGTATAAAGCGATGAAGAAGGAGGACCAATTCGATAAGGATAAGCTTGTATTTGATCAAGTTCCCCCAAAGGTCCACTTAAAGGATCTTGAGCCAGCGCCCATTTACCGGGCCCATCCCGAGAAGCAGGTTGTGTCATTTTTAATCAATGTAGCTTGGGGGAATGAATACTTACAAGATATGTTGGCTGTATTAAAAAAACATAACGTCAAAGCAACATTTTTTCTTGAAGGCAGATGGACTAAAAACAATCCTGAATTTGCAAAAATGATCGTGGATGGCGGTCATGAAATCGGAAATCATTCCTACTCACACCCTAATATGCAAAACATTTCGGCACAGGCTACACGTGAGGAAATAAATAAGACGAATGAAGTCGTGGAGGCCGTGACGGGTGTGAAAATGAACTGGTTCGCCCCGCCAAGCGGAAGCTACCGAAGTGAGACTGTCACCATAGCGAATTCTTTAGGCATGGGTACCGTGATGTGGAGCGTAGATACGATAGACTGGCAAAAGCCAAGTCCCGAGGTCCTTCAACAAAGGGTGCTTTCCAAAGTACACCCAGGAGCTTTCATTTTAATGCATCCGACAGAGTCTACAGCTAAATCTTTGGAGACGTTAATTATTAACATAGAGAAGAAAGACTTAGAAGTTGTTAAAGTTTCAGAAGCAGTTAGTGAAGAACGTTTGAATCCGTAACGCTTTGGTTACGATAGCAGCATAGATGATTGGGAGGAATGTTAGTTGATTAAGAAATATACGTGTCAAAATGGAGTAAGAATAGTATTGGAGAATATTCCAACAGTACGTTCAGCAGCGATTGGGGTTTGGATTAAGACGGGTTCTCGGAATGAAACACCGGAACTGAATGGTGTATCCCATTTTCTTGAACACATGTTTTTCAAAGGAACGACTACGAGGAACGCACGTGAAATCGCGGAGTCTTTCGATAGCATTGGCGGGCAAGTAAATGCATTCACTTCAAAAGAATATACATGTTACTATGCAAAAGTCATGGATAACCATGCGAGCTATGCACTTGAAATTCTTGCTGATATGTTCTTCAACTCCACGTTTGATGAGGAAGAATTGAAAAAAGAGAAGAATGTCGTCTATGAAGAAATCAAAATGTATGACGATACACCGGATGATATCGTACATGACCTTTTAAGCAAGGCAGTATATGAAAATCATCCTCTTGGCTATCCGATCCTTGGTACGGAAAGTACGTTGGAAACCTTCAATAGTGAGACACTAAAGAAATATGTTCATGATATGTACACGCCTGATAAAGTTGTCATCTCCATTGCCGGAAATGTGGACGAGAAGTTGATTCAGGAAGTGGAAAGTTACTTTGGTTCATATCAAGGTGGGGAAGACCGTTTGGAATTGGTGAAGCCAGCATTCCATGAAAATAGAATCACACGTAAAAAAGAGACTGAACAAGCACATCTATGCCTTGGCTTCAAAGGATTGGAAATCGGAAATGATAAAACCTACAGTTTAGTCACATTGAATAATATCCTTGGAGGCAGCATGAGCAGCCGTCTATTCCAGGAGGTCCGGGAACAACGTGGCTTGGCATACTCGGTGTATTCCTATCATTCAAGCTACCAGGACACAGGTTTAGTGACCGTTTATGGTGGTACGGGTACAAGCCAGCTAGACAGTTTATATGAAACGATTCAGGAGACACTGGATACGCTGAAAAGAGACGGTATCACAGAAAAAGAATTGCGGAATAGTAAGGAACAACTGAAAGGTAGCTTGATGTTGAGCCTTGAAAGCACTAACAGCCGCATGAGCCGTAATGGCAAGAACGAGTTAATGTTAGGAGAACATCGTTCACTTGATGATATCATCGTTAAAATTGATGAAGTGACGGAAGATAGTGTTAATGATTTAGCAAACCAAATCTTCACCGAACACTCTTTATCGTTAGTAAGCCCTTTGGAAAATTGGGATAAATAAATATTTACTGACCTGTTCTTCTGTTTACCAATGGGAGAGCAGGTTTTTTTATGGAAAGGGGAGGGACGACTATTTTCAAGAATGCCTTCTAAGTTCCTCAAATTTCGGATATAGATGGGATTAAGAAGAAAAAAAGGGGGAGTAGGAATTGAGACTGAGTGAATTAAGTGGAAAAGAGATTGTCGACGTGAACAGGGCAGAACGATTAGGGATTCTCGGACAGACGGATTTGGAATTTGACGAAACTGGACAAATTACCACTTTGATCATCCCCTCAGTGAAATGGTTTGGACTCTTCAGAAATGGGAGTGAAGTCAGGGTCCCGTGGAATCATATTAAAAAAGTGGGAACGGATATGCTCATCATCGATTTTAGGGAAGGGCTTGAAGTTGAAACGGTTAAAGAAGGAGAACAGTTGGACGGATAATGGGAGGTTGAAGTAATAACCCTAATGAACGCCTGAGCAGGGAAAGCTCTAGGCGTTTTTGCTTTTCTAATCACCGTTCTCAATTTCAACACATAAGATGGATTGAGCTGAATGAATATCGGATAACAAATCGCCTTCAAGAGAATCATGGGCGAGGCGTGGTTTGGATTCTTATAAAGAAGGTGACGATTTAATGCTCACAGACATGCAAATCGCTGTAATTGGTGGGGATGCACGTCAGCTGGAAGTTGTTCGTAAACTGACTGAGCTGGATGCGAAGCTGTTTTTAGTAGGGTTTGAACAGCTTGACCATGCGTTTACAGGTGCGGTTAAGGAAAAATTAGAAGATATAAATTTTACGGAACTAGATTCAGTTATATTGCCAGTCAGAGGGACTGATTCAACGGGAAAAGTGGAAACCATCTTTTCCAGTGAAGATGTCTTCTTGACCGAGGCCATGATAAAAGACACTCCAGCAGATTGTGTATTCTATTCAGGAATCAGTAATGATTATCTAGATCGTCTATTTAAAGAAGCGGATCGCAAACTCGTTCTTTTATTTGAACGAGATGATGTAGCGATATACAATTCAATCCCCACCGTTGAGGGCGCAATCATGATGGCTATACAGCATACGGATTTCACCATCCATGGTTCGAATGTTGCCGTTCTTGGCCTTGGGAGGGTTGGGATGAGTGTAGCTAGATCATTCCAAGCGCTTGGTGCCAAGGTGAAGGTAGGGGCGAGAAAAAGCGAGGATATTGCCAGAATTACTGAAATGGCAATCACTCCTTTCCATTTGAATGATCTTGCATCCGAAATGAAAACCGTTGATATTTGCGTTAATACCATTCCTTTTCCAATCATTACAGCAGACGTCCTGGCCAACATGCCCGTTCATACATTGATTATTGACCTTGCTTCAAAGCCTGGGGGGACGGATTTTCGTTATGCAGAAAAAAGGGGCATAAAGGCATTGTTGGCGCCGAGCTTGCCGGGGATTGTAGCCCCAAAAACTGCCGGTCAAATATTAGCGAATGCGCTAGAAATATTGATTCAAGGCGAGTTCATGAAAAGAAAGGGGAATAAGATATGAGTCTGCAAGGTAAACGGATTGGATTTGGATTGACAGGGTCGCATTGCACATATGATAGTGTGTTCCCAGAAATAGAGAAGCTTATAAATGAAGGAGCAGATGTGATTCCGGTTGTGACATCTACTGTTCAAAATACGGAAACACGCTTTGGAAATGGGGAAGACTGGGTTGCACGAATCGAAAAATTGACGGGACATGATGCCGTAGATACGATCGTCAAAGCAGAACCACTAGGACCTAAATTGCCGCTTGACTGCATGGTTATCGCTCCGATGACCGGTAATTCGATGAGTAAGATGGCTAATGCCCTTACAGATTCGCCTGTACTTATGGCTGCAAAAGCGACGATGAGAAATCACCGTCCGGTAGTGGTTGCGATTTCAACAAACGATGCCCTTGGTTTGAATGGCGTCAATTTAATGAGGCTGATGGCCGCAAAGGATATCTATTTCGTTCCATATGGTCAAGATAATCCTGAAGGCAAACCGAGTTCAATGGTGGCCAGAATGAGTATGATCCGGGATACCATTTTGGCAGCCATAGATGGAGAACAGATCCAGCCCGTCATTATTGAACGGTTCAAAGATGATATATAACCACTTGCTTGTCCCATAGTAAGCCGTGCGCTCCCGGGTAATTTGTTAACCAGGTAAAACTTAGTCATTCGTTAAAATCAATCTATACTACCAGAATATTTTGTTAAAGTGCGTTCTTTCGAATGTTAATGTGATAAAATATATGATATTCTGAGCAAGTAGAGTAAACCAGACAAATATTAACTAACTTTAGAGATAGAAAAGGAGCATGTACAAATGACCGGGACACAGGGATTGCATATTGCTGTAGTAGGAGCGACTGGAGCGGTAGGACAACAAATGATTTCAACACTCGAAGAACGGGATTTTCCGATCACGAAAATCATCTTTTTATCATCAGCTCGTTCCGCAGGGACTAAGTTGCTATTTAAAGGTGAAGAAATCGAAGTTCAGGAAGCGAAACCTGAAAGCTTTGAAGGCATAGATATCGCTCTATTCAGTGCGGGTGGAAGTGTGTCTAAGGAATTGGCTCCAGAAGCAGTAAAAAGAGGAGCGATAGTAGTAGATAATACAAGCGCATTCCGCATGGATGAAAATGTTCCGCTTGTCGTACCGGAAGTAAATGAAGAGGATTTGAAAAAGCATAATGGAATCATTGCCAATCCAAATTGTTCAACGATTCAGATGGTTGTAGCGTTAGAACCGATCCGCCAAGAGTATGGTTTATCGAAAGTGGTCGTTTCCACATACCAGGCCGTATCTGGAGCCGGGGTTGCAGCGATAAACGAACTAAAGGAACAGGCTCGTGATCTTCTGGATGAAAAAGAAATCGAACCAAAAATATTACCGGTAAAAGGGGATGCCAAGCATTATCAAATTGCTTTCAATGTCATTCCCCAAATCGATAAGTTCCAAGATAATGGATTCACGTTTGAAGAAATGAAAATGATCAATGAGACAAAGAAAATCATGCATATGGAAAAGCTGCCTGTAGCTGCAACTTGTGTTAGGCTTCCAGTTGTAACAGGTCATTCGGAATCAGTTTACATTGAAGTTGAAAAAGACGGTGTTTCCGCGGCTGAAATCAAGAACTTGATGAAAACGGCAGCAGGAGTCGTTTTGGAAGATGAGCCAGAACAACAGGTCTATCCAACCCCTGCATCTTCTGTCGGCAAGAATGATGTTTTCGTAGGCCGGATCCGTAAAGATTTAGATGAAGATAAAGGCTTCCATTTATGGATCGTTTCCGATAATCTATTAAAAGGGGCAGCATGGAATTCTGTTCAAATTGCTGAAAGCCTTTTAAAATTAGACTTAGTGAGTGTTAAGTAAGAAAAGATAATAAAACTCGGGCAGCTAAGAACATTTCAACATGATAAAGAGTTTATGTCAGCTTCCTTATTGGGAGGCTGGCTTATATTTGGGGTGAGAATATTGAAAATAATCGTCCAGAAATTCGGTGGGACATCAGTCCGGGACGAAGATAGCCGGGCCCATGCCAAGGGCCATATTGAGAGGGCTCTTAAGGAAGGGTATAAAGTGGTGGTCGTTGTTTCTGCCATGGGAAGAAAAGGTGATCCATATGCGACAGATACATTACTTTCATTGGTAAATGGATCAAGCGCCCTTCTTTCTAAACGGGAACAGGACCTACTTATGTCAGTAGGTGAAACAATATCTTCTGTGGTATTTACGAATATGTTGTTGGAACATGGGATAGAAGCTACCGCTTACACAGGGGCCCAAGCAGGATTCCAGACGAATTACGATTTTTCCAGTGCAAGAATCGTTGAAATGAAGTGTGACCGTCTCCTGAAGGAACTTGAAATGAAAGATGTCGTTGTTGTTGCAGGCTTCCAAGGAGCCGCCAAAAATGGGGACATCACAACAATTGGACGAGGTGGGAGTGACACTTCGGCTGCAGCATTAGGAGCTGCTTTACAGGCTGACCGTGTCGATATTTTCACGGATGTGGAAGGAATCATGACTGCTGATCCACGGATTGCCGAGCATGCCCGCCCATTATCCATCGTCTCTTATACCGAAGTATGCAATATGGCATATCAAGGAGCTAAAGTCATCCATCCCCGGGCGGTCGAAATTGCGATGCAGGCTAAAGTGCCAATCCGGATCCGTTCCACATACAGTGAAGGATTGGGGACCCTAGTTACAAGCGTAAATAAGGGAAGCCAAGGCAGTGATATCAGGGAAAGACTCGTTACAGGAATTGCTCATGTTTCAAAAATAACCCAAATTAAGGTGAATGCAAAAAAAGAACAATATAATTTACAGGCAGAAGTGTTTAAAGCGATGGCCAATGCGTCTATTTCCGTCGACTTTATTAATATTTCGCCGAATGGAGTGGTCTATACGGTCACGGAAGAGATGACGGAACTAGCCCTTTCCATTCTGGCTGAAATGGGGCATGATCCTCTCATTGAACGGAATTGTGCCAAAGTATCCGTCGTTGGAGCGGGCATCAATGGTGTACCTGGTGTGGCTTCGAAGATTGTCACAGCACTTTCGGAAAAAGAAATATCGATTCTTCAATCGGCGGATAGTCATACGACAATTTGGGTATTGGTGAAGGAAGATGATTTAATCAATGCGGTTAATTCGCTTCATGATGCATTCCATTTACATGAAATGGAAACGGAATAACCGTATATATTGAAGTTTTATAAATTAAAGAGGTGTTAAAACATGATATTTGGTAGAGTATCAACCGCAATGGTCACTCCTTTCGATAGTAAGGGGAATGTTGACTTTCAAAAAACGACTAAATTGGTCAATTACTTATTATCTAACGGAACGGATTCACTTGTACTTGCAGGTACAACAGGGGAATCACCTACATTGTCTTCGGAAGAGAAGATTGCCCTTCTTCGTCATGTTACAAAGATCGTAGACAAACGAGTGCCCATCATCATGGGAACAGGAAGCAATAACACATATGCTTCCATCGAGTTGACTAAAAAAGCGGAAAAGAACGGTGCAGATGCAATCATGATTGTGGCACCCTATTATAGTAAAACGAATCAAGAAGGACTTTTCCAACATTTTAAAGCGATTGCCGAGAGTACAACATTGCCGGTGATGGTTTACAACATCCCTGGGCGTGCTGCTGTCAATATTGACCCGGAGACCATTATCCGCCTTTCGGAGATACCTAACATCGTAGCCGTGAAAGAAGCGAGCGGCGATTTAAATGCCATGACGCAAATCATTGCTGAGACCGATGAGGATTTCGCCTTATATAGCGGGGACGATGCTTTAACCCTTCCTGTATTGGCTATTGGCGGTGTAGGCGTCGTTTCGGTTGCCTCCCATGTGGCCGGCAATGAAATGCAGCAAATCATAGAAGCATTCATCAGCGGGAACTTAGCAGAAGCTGCGAGACTTCATCAGGAATTGTTACCCCTTATAAAAGGTTTATTTGCAGCCCCAAGTCCTGCCCCTGTCAAGACTGCCCTTCAGTTACAAGGCATTGATGTAGGTTCAGTCAGGTTGCCTATCGTACCACTGACTGAGCAAGAGCGCTCAGTGTTGATATCAGTATTAAAAAAATAAATCTTCACCAGACAAGCTGATCGTTTAATGATTGGCTTGTTTTCACATAAAGATTCTTTGGTTTAATGAATAAAGTATTATTTTCTTTCCAGTTATAGGTTAAGGGCTTATACTTCTAATAGTCTTTTCTTTTTAAAAAGGGATACAATGAGGAGTTAAGCTCCTATACATAAACGCATTGCCAGGCAAGGGAGAAATCTTCTAGAAATGGTATGTGTTGTCATGTTTTTTAAACATGGGTTATAATGAAATCAATGGAAATTATGAACGGCTATTTCTTAAGGAGGATATTCGATTGGGTAAAGATAAAAATAATGGAATTAAAGTGATTTCTCTTGGGGGACAAGGGGAACTTGGTAAAAATATGTATGTGGTTGAGGTGAATGATGACCTCTATCTTTTAGATGCAGGTTTGATGTTGCCAGAAGAAGAAATGCTTGGCATCGATGCTGTTATACCGGATATTTCTTACTTGATGGACAATAAAGAACGAATTCAGGGGATTTTTATTACGCATGGTCATGAAGATCATATGGGTGCCCTTGCTTACGTATTGAAATATTTACCTGTTCCCGTATATGGGACAAAGCTTACACTTGCGTTAATTAAGACAAAACTAAAGGAAGATGGCTTTAATGGCAGGGCGATTTTTACAGAGATTGATTCAGATTCTCTTTTGAGTTTTCCAGAGGCTGCTGTTTCCTTTTTCCGTACGAACCATAGTATTCCTGATTCTGTGGGAGTGGTCATACATACGCGTGAAGGCGCTATCGTATATACCGGAGATTTCAAGTTTGACCAAGCGGCAACGGACCTTTATAAACCTGAAATAGGTAAAATGGCAAGTATCGGGGAAGAGGGGGTCCTGTGTCTGCTTTCTGATAGTACGGGGGCTGAGAGACCAGGTTATACTCCATCAGAAGCAGTTGTTGCCAAAGACATTACGGAAGCCTTCCGTTCCACATCCGGTAGAATTATTGTTGCCTGCTTTGCTTCGAATGTAAATCGGATTCAGCATGTCTTCAATGCGGCTGCAGCAAATAAAAGGAAAGTGGCCGTTGTTGGGAAAAGTTTGAAGCGGGTATACGAAACTGCTTTAAATCTAGGCTACTTAAAAGTCGAGGATGATTTGATTATTCCAGTTAGTGAAATCAATCAATACGAAGATCGTGAAATTGTGGTGTTATCAACCGGCCACCAAGGAGAACCGATAGCGGCCCTTCAAAAAATGGCGAAGCAGACCCATAAACAAGTTACGATTAAAAAAGGTGACACGGTCTTAATCAGTGCATCCCCTCTACAGGGTGGAGAGCTTATTCTATCAAAAACCATCGACTTACTTTACCGAGTGGGTGCTGAGGTCGTTTCTTCAAATAAATATAAAGTTCATGTAACGGGTCATGGGAGCCAGGAAGAATTGAAGATGATGATCAACCTGATGAACCCTAAATACTTCATCCCGGTACACGGGGAATACCGTCATCTGTATTCTCACCAAAAAGTGGGCATCTCTGCAGGAATCAAACCTGAAAACATTGTAATTGCTGAAAAAGGTGATGTCATTGAAATGAATGGCGATAAGATTGGCCTTTCCGGAAAAGTAACTGCAGGTAATATTTTAATTGATGGCAGTGGTGTAGGAGATGTGGGGAATATCGTTCTCCGTGATCGCCGTTTATTATCACAAGATGGTATATTGATCGTCGTCGTCACATTGAATCGACAAGATAAGAGCATTGCCGCAGGTCCGGAAATCATCTCTCGTGGATTCGTATATGTGCGTGAATCAGAAAAAATGATGGCGGAAGCAACAGGCATTGTAAGTGAAATCGTGAAGAAAAACGGATCGCGTCAGCCTTTCGATTGGTCTACGCTGAAACAGGAAATGCGTGATGCTCTAAACCAATTCTTCTATGAAAAAACAAAGCGTCGCCCGATGATCTTACCTATCATCATGGAATATTAATCAAAGGGGCTTCCATCAAAAAGGCAGAAATGTTGTTGAATCAACGTATCTGCCTTTTTGCCATTTATCATAGTTCGACTAAACACCTTTTATGGACCCAATACTTTTCTTACGAGTGCTGCCCGTCTTGAAGAATGAAGTTTAAGACTCGAGACATAATAAGGGCATAGGCTTTAGAGAAAGGGGTTGCCATAAGTGGATACACCATTGCCAAATGAAAATGAAGGCCGCCAGGAAGGTAAGAATTCAACGTTAATCGAGAAAATCCAGCAGTTGGGAACTACAAATGTCCCACAACTTTCAAAAGACTCAAAAATCCATTGTTTGACGATTATCGGTCAAATTGAAGGACATATGCAACTTCCTCCCCAAAATAAAACGACCAAGTATGAACATGTGATTCCTCAAATAGTAGCGATTGAACAAAATCCCAATATTGAGGGGTTGCTTGTCATTCTAAATACTGTGGGGGGAGACGTTGAAGCGGGCCTTGCCATTGCCGAGATGTTAGCGTCCCTTTCTAAACCGTCCGTCTCCATTGTATTGGGAGGAGGGCATTCCATTGGGGTGCCAATTGCCGTTTCTTGCGATTATTCGTTTATAGCCGAGACAGCAACCATGACGATACATCCGATCAGGTTAACCGGAATGGTCATCGGGGTACCGCAAACCTTTGAATACTTAGATAAAATGCAGGAGCGGGTAATTAAATTTGTCACAAGGCATTCCAATGTTACCGAAGATAGTTTTAAAGATCTAATGTTCGCTAAAGGAAATCTAACACGGGACATCGGAACGAATGTAATCGGGGTGGAAGCGGTCGATGTCGGCATGATTGATGGTGTTGGAGGAGTGGGACATGCGATGAGGAAATTGAATGAATTCATGGAAGAAAGAAGTTCTAATAAAGGCGAAGAGGGGTTACTGCAATGACACTTTATACCATTGTCCCTGATGAGATCATCTTCCCGCACCACCATGATAAGATCGCACATATGATTGAAATGAAAGTGAATGGCGTCCACGTCATGGTAGAACATGAAGGCGGAAGTTCGTTTCGTATTGACCGGATTGTAAGTACGAACCCAGAAGATTACATGAAAATCAATGTACAGCCCGGTGAAGTTGTCAATGTATTCGAACCGTTGAGAAACTAGAAAAAAGGACCAACAGAGATAAATTATGATATACTAATGAAAAAATCAGCAGCCCCTTTTGGCTGCTTTATTCATTGGTTTGATTTTGACCACGAATAGTTGTGACATGATCAAAAGACATCATCCTATTTTTTTGGTATAATTGCTAAGCGAACATTTGTTTTGTTTTGTGTGTAATTTTAGGAGTGACAATTAAGTTTCAAGAAGAATCAGGTGATTTTATGGTGAAAAAGAAAAAAAGGAAGAAGAAAAGTAATGAAAAACTAAAGTTATCGCTTAAATATGAATTGATTGGTCTGACTATCATAAGTCTGGCAGTCATCGCCATTGCTAAATTAGGTGCAGTGGGGAGCGGTACAGTCCTGTTAGTTCGTTTCTTTATGGGAGAATGGTACATCCTCTTTCTGTTAGGGGCCATCGCGACTGGCTTTTATTTGATGATTAAAAGAGAGGTCCCATATTTGCTTAAACGGCAATTAATCGGCTTGTATTTTATTGTAGCGAGTATGTTGTTGCTTAGTCATGTAACCCTGTTTAATTTATTGGCAGAAGGTGGTCCGTTTACGAAGCCCAGTGTAATATCGAACACGTGGGAACTATTCTGGATGGAAGTGACCGGTAAAACCAGTACGAAGGATCTTGGCGGAGGGATGATAGGCGCTGTGTTATTTGCAGCCTCTTATTTCTTGTTTGACGAAGCCGGCTCAAAAATAGTATCCTTCGTGTTTATCATCATCGGGATCGTGTTAATGACAGGAAAGACATTAGGCGAGACGCTTGGCAAATTTATCGTTACCCTTGGTAGCTTTATTAAAAAGCAGTGGACAGCCTTTACCGATGATATGAAAACATGGAATGATGATAAGAAACAAAAGAAAAAGAATCCTGCTAAGAAGAAAAAACGTGAAAACGAACCTGTGGAAGAAGTTCATGCCGTACAGCAGGAAGAAGAGACACAGCAGATGGTTACGGAGCGAATCATATCAAGCTTTGCTGATAAAGCATACGGTGATGAAAAGGAAGAACAGCCTGCTACTACTGAGACGATACCTTCAGTTGAAGGAGAAGAAGAACATGACGAAGTGGTCCCGCCCATCAATTTTACTGAAGTGGAAAATAAGGAATATACCTTACCTCCCCTATCTTTGTTATTGCAGCCCCAAAAAACGGATCAAAGTGGAGAGTATCAGTTAATCCATGAAAATGCGGCAAAGCTTGAACGCACGTTTCAGAGCTTTGGCGTTAAAGCGAGAGTCACACAGGTTTATTTGGGACCTGCTGTGACCAAATATGAAGTGCACCCAGATGTAGGGGTAAAGGTCAGTAAAATAGTGAGTCTTTCTGATGATCTTGCATTGGCACTTGCAGCCAAGGACATCCGGATGGAAGCACCCATTCCAGGTAAATCGGCAATAGGAATTGAAGTTCCGAATTCTGAGGTGGCCATGGTTTCTCTTAGGGAAGTATTGGATGCTAAAGAAGTTGACAAACCTGATGCAAAATTGCAAATTGGGCTTGGGCGGAACATTTCGGGTGAAGCGGTTAAAGCTGAACTCAATAAAATGCCGCATTTACTTGTAGCGGGGGCAACAGGCAGTGGTAAATCGGTCTGTATCAACGGTATTATCACGAGTATCCTCATGCGGGCAAAACCACATGAAGTGAAGATGATGATGATTGACCCAAAAATGGTGGAACTCAATGTTTATAATGGAATTCCTCATTTACTTGCGCCTGTCGTGACTAATCCAAAAAAAGCGGCCCAAGCCCTTCAAAAAGTGGTGAGTGAAATGGAACGGCGCTACGAGCTCTTTTCACACACAGGTACGCGTAATATCGAAGGCTACAATGATTACGTTAACCGTTTTAATAGTGAGGAAGACTCCAAACAGCCTCTGTTGCCCTATATTGTAGTCATTGTCGATGAGCTTGCCGATTTGATGATGGTTGCTTCAAATGATGTGGAGGATGCCATCACACGTCTTGCGCAGATGGCAAGGGCAGCGGGCATTCACTTAATCATTGCCACTCAGCGACCGTCTGTGGATGTAATTACGGGTGTCATCAAGGCAAATATCCCATCCAGAATTGCTTTTAGTGTCTCGTCATCGACTGACTCGAGGACGATATTGGATATGGGAGGTGCAGAAAAACTGCTAGGTCGTGGAGACATGCTGTTTTTACCTGTTGGGGCTTCCAAACCGATTCGTGTCCAAGGAGCGTTCTTATCAGATCAAGAAGTTGAGGAAGTAGTTACCTACGTCATTTCACAACAGAAGGCTCAGTATAACGAAGAAATGATACCGGACGAAATACCAGAGACTTCAAGTGGTGAAGTCGAGGATAGTTTATATGGGGAAGCCGTATCCTTAATTACCGAAATGCAGACCGCTTCAGTTTCGATGCTGCAGCGCCGTTTCAGGATTGGCTATACCCGTGCCGCGAGGTTAATCGATGAAATGGAAGCAAGGGGAATCGTCGGTCCCTACGAAGGAAGCAAGCCACGTAATGTGCTGGTTTCAAAAGATGATCACGATGAAGCACATTTATCATAGAATTAAAAAATACCGGGCAGCTGCCCGGTATTTTTTAATTGACTGTCGCTTCGTCTAAATGTTCTAGACAGAAGGCTGTAATCATGGCTACTTCCTCATCCTCTAACTCAAAATCCAACAGTTGGTCACTGCCTTTTTCTAAAATATCATATTTAACGAGTCTGCCATTTTGTTCTTCAGATACAAATAAAACACGGATATATAAACCGTTCTCTGTAAAGAGTTCGTCCTCTTCCGGTACTTCAATATCTAAGAAGTATTCAAAACGGTCTCCGGATAAGATCCCGAATGGGTCGGTCAATTTTTCAACTGTATATTCTGTAATGTTTAACATAATTCAATCATCCCTTCAAAGAAGATAATTTCTATTATACATGAAAACAGATTCTTGGAAAGAAAGCTAGATCATTTTCCCGATAAGAATTTTGCTGATGAAAATTTATTTGAGTAAGGCGAATAATCATAAGATTTGCAACGTTTTTACTATGTGGAATTAATATCGGGGGTATATTTTCCTAAAATATTTTCAGTTAATTAGAAAAACACTATATATTTATAATTAAAAAAATGTTATATTATTTTCGATTAGTAGGAATGATTCAACATCAGAGGTCTGATGTCTTAAGAAACAAGCTGGGGGAGACCGTATGTCTATTAAATCAGATAGTCGACATTTATATTTGCAGGTTATTGATTACCTGAAGCAAGATATCGAAGCTGGAGTGTATAAGGAAAACGAAAAATTCCCATCTGAATTCGACCTTGCAAAAAAGCTAGGAGTGAGTAGAGCGACGCTCCGTGAAGCACTGCGAATTTTAGAAGAAGAGAACATCATTATTCGCCGGCATGGAGTTGGAACCTTTGTTAATCCTAAGCCACGGTTCACTTCAGGTATCGAGCAACTAAAAAGTGTCACGAACATGATTGAGGAGGCAGGGATGAAGCCGGGGACGTTTTTCTTAAGTTCGACGACACAAGAACCAACAGAAGAGGATATCCGCAGGTTTTCATGTACATCAGATGAACGCATCGTGGTCATTGAACGCGTAAGGACAGCGAATGGCGAACCTGTCATCTACTGTGTCGATAAAATTCCCGAATCGATTCTCTCGGCGAATTTCGACCGTAAAGATGAGTCCCTTTTTGATATATTGGAAAGGGATGCCGACAGGAATATCACACATGCCGTGGCTGAAATAGAGCCTATCGGATACCATGATAAGGTTTCTCCTATCCTTAAATGTTCGCCTGAGGCTGCACTACTCGTTCTAAAGCAGATGCATCTCGATGACTGGGACCAGCCTATCTTGTATTCTGTTAACTACTTTAAAGCCAATATGTTTAGTTTTCATGTACTTCGGAAACGAGTTTAGGCCTTGTCCCTTACATACGGATGAATGCAAGCGATTGTTCTTTTCTAGAGGAATCGTTAAACCGTAAATTTTTTACCGAGTATTGGAACCGCAAACATGAATGACTTTTCAGAACATTTCTACTGAAACCATGATTCTTAGGAGGAAAAAAAATGAAAAAGCGTAAATTTGGTCTAGCTCTTTCGCTTGTTCTTGCTGCTGGTACAATATTGGGGGCTTGTGGTAATTCAGAGGATGATGATAAAGACACTTCTTCGGGAAAAGAAAAGAAAGATAATTTTACAGTAGCAATGGTTACTGATACTGGTGGAGTGGATGATGAATCATTCAACCAATCCGCTTGGGTAGGAATTCAGGATTTCGGAAAAGAAAATAATTTGGAAAAAGGCAAGGACGGATACAATTATCTTCAATCTAAATCCGATGCTGATTATGCAAAGAACTTGAACACACTTGTCCGTGAAGATTACAGCCTTATCTATGCAATTGGTTTTCTACTAGCTGAGTCAGTTGAAGAGGTAGCTGACCAACGTCCTGATTCACATTTTGCTATCGTTGATACTGAAGTTAAGAAACCAAATGTTGCGAGTATTAATTTCAAAGAACAGCAAGGTTCATTCTTGGTTGGGGTAATTGCTGGACTTCAAACGAAAACTAACAAAGTCGGTTTTATCGGCGGAGTTGAATCCGAATTAATCAAAAAATTCGAAATCGGATTCAAAGCTGGTGTATTGGCTGTTAATCCGAAAGCAAAAGTAGAAGCCAAGTATGCCGGGGATTTCAATAAGGCTGATCTTGGTAAAACTTATGCTGCAACTATGTATAATGCAGGAGCTGATATTATTTATCATGCTGCTGGCGGTACAGGTAAAGGTGTATTTACAGAAGCTGTGGAACAAAAACAAAAAGATCCTAAGAGAGAAATTTACGTTATCGGTGTAGATAGTGACCAAGTTAAGCTGGGCGATGTTCCAGGAACAGATGAAAACATTACATTAACATCCATGATCAAACGTGTTGATATTGCCGTTAAAGACCTTGCTACAAAAGCTAAGGATGGAAAATTCCCTGGCGGAGAAAAAATTGAGTACGGTATTGAAGAGAATGGTGTAGGCATTTCAGATTCGAAAGAAAACGTATCTGAAGAAGCTTTAAAAGCAGTTGAAGAGTGGACAGCAAAAATCAAATCGGGTGAATTGGTTGTTCCAGGTACTGAAGATGAATTCAAAAAATTTCAAAAATAATTATAGTCAATAAGATTGAGAGGGAGTAGGAAACATTTTTTCCTATTCCTTCTTTTCCCCGAAAACGTCTGACGGTTTAAAAAATTGAATGAAAGACTATGAAAGAATCATAGTTTATCATTTGGTTTTTTCTAATAAGGTCAAATCAAGCGGGATGAACCAATCTTCTAGTTAAGTATTATATACACTCATTTTAGGGGTTGATTATACGTGAAATATGTAATTGAGATGTTAAATATCCGAAAGGAATTTCCTGGAATTGTCGCTAATGATAATGTGACCCTTCAAGTAAAAAAAGGGGAGATACACGCATTATTAGGTGAAAATGGTGCGGGAAAATCGACATTGATGAATGTTTTGTTTGGTCTTTACCAGCCAGAACAGGGTGAAATTCGGGTGGATGGAAAACCTCACAAAATCACTAGTCCGAATATTGCAAATGACTTAGGGATTGGGATGGTCCATCAGCATTTTATGCTTGTTGATCCTTTTACTGTCACTGAAAATATCATTTTGGGTAAAGAGCCTTCAAAGGCCGGGAAAATCGATTTAAAAGAAGCGAGTAAGGAAGTTAGGAAACTATCAGAACAATACCAGCTTCGGGTTGACCCTAATGCGAAAATTGCTGATATTTCGATAGGCATGCAACAACGTGTCGAAATATTAAAGACACTATACCGTGGAGCAGAGATTCTAATATTCGATGAACCTACTGCCGTGTTGACACCTCAAGAGATAAAAGAGTTGATAACCATTATGAAGGCCCTTGTTAAAGAAGGAAAGTCAATCATATTAATCACGCACAAACTTAAAGAAATCATGGAGGTTTGTGATCGAGTGACAGTCATCCGGAAAGGCCAGGGAATTGGAACTGTTACCGTCAGTGAAACAAACCCAAATGAACTGGCTAGTTTAATGGTTGGTCGGGAAGTCCTTTTTAAAACGGAGAAAATTGAGGGCACCCCAACAGATGTCGTTTTAGATGTAAAAGGACTTGAAGTGAAGGATGCCAGGGGAGTTTCAGCCGTCAGCAACCTGAATTTAACAGTGCGTGCGGGAGAGATTGTCGGCATCGCTGGTGTGGATGGAAATGGACAATCCGAACTCATTGAGGCTTTGGCCGGTTTGAGGAAAACGACAGCTGGTAGCATTCAATTGAACGGCAAGGAAATTCGGAACCTTAAGCCTCGCAAAATTACGGAATCAGGAGTTGGGCATATTCCGGAAGACCGGCATAAGCATGGTCTGGTCCTCGATTATAGCATTGGAGAAAACATGGTCTTGCAAACGTATTATCAACGCCCTTTTTCCAAAGGTGGAATCTTGAATTCAAAAAAAATATTCGAAAAAGCGCGTTCTTTGATTAAGTCATATGATGTTCGTACTCCAAGTGAATATACACCTGCAAGGGCATTATCCGGAGGGAACCAGCAAAAGGCCATTATCGGCAGGGAAGTTGATAGAAATCCAGATTTATTGATTGCCGCGCAGCCAACTCGGGGACTCGATGTTGGAGCGATTGAATTTATTCATAAACGACTGATTGAACAACGTGATGCGGGCAAGGCGATCCTTCTCATATCATTCGAATTGGATGAAATCATGAATGTTAGTGATAAAATTGCCGTTATATACGAGGGAGAAATCGTTGCCCTTGTCAATCCTAAAGAAACGACAGAACAAGAGCTTGGTCTACTTATGGCAGGCAGTAAACGGACGGAAGCAGGTGTAAAAACAACATGACGAAGGACAAAATCAAGAAATATTTATCTAAATACTTATCTACATTACTCAATCCGGTGATAGCGGTCATCCTCGGTTTAATTGTCGGGGCTATCATCATGCTTGCCAGTGGATACGATCCTGTTGCCGGTTATGGGTCCATGATCGGTGGCATTGTCGGGGATTCTTATTATGTGGGAGAATCAGTCAGGACGATCATTCCTTATATTCTTACCGGTTTGGCAGTCGCTTTTGCTTTTCGTACCGGTCTATTCAATATCGGTGTTGAAGGACAATTAATCGTAGGCTGGCTGGCTGCAGTGTGGGTAGGAATTGCTTTTGAACTTCCTGGAATCATTCATTTACCTTTAGCGATTTTAGCAGGGGCCGCTGCAGGAGCTCTATGGGCATTCATCCCAGGTTATTTAAAAGCGAAGTTTCGGGTACATGAAGTAATCGTTTCTATCATGCTAAATTATACGGCCTTATATGTAACGAACTATTTAATCCGGAACGTATTGACGGACAAGCTGGATAAGACTGAGAGAATTGCTGACTCTGCATCTCTTCGTTCACCATTCTTTGAAAGCATTACCGATTATTCCCGGATGCATTGGGGAATTGTCATAGCCATTATATGTGTGATCATCATGTGGTTCATCCTAGAGAAAACCAAAACGGGTTTTGAGCTGAAAGCGGTTGGATTTAATCAGCACGCATCCGAGTATGCAGGGATGAGTGTTAATAAGAACATTATCCTATCCATGGTCATTTCAGGTGCGTTTGCTGGTCTTGCTGGTTCTATGGAAGGTTTGGGAACGTTCGGCTATGCCGCCGTCAAGGGTGGGTTCACGGGCATGGGCTTTGACGGTATCGCAGTCGCGTTACTCGGGGCAAATACGGCCATTGGTGTTGTCCTTGCAGCCTTATTATTTGGGGGGCTAAAGGCCGGGGCATTGAACATGCCTCTTGAAACAGGCATACCTAGTGAAATTGTAGATATTGTCATTGCATTGATCATCTTCTTCGTAGCATCCAGTTATTTTATTCGTTGGATTGCCAATCGGTTTAAGAAAGGGGTGAAATAAGTGGACTTTTATCAAGTATTACAAATTATTGTACCATCTATGATTGCTTTAGCTGCTCCGCTTATATTCACGGCACTTGGTGGAGTATTTTCTGAACGGGCTGGCGTCATAAATATTGGATTGGAAGGTCTTATGGTCATCGGTGCTTTTACCGCGATTGTATTTAACTTAACTTTTGCCGATGTGTTTGGCGGTTGGACCCCTTGGCTAGCGGTTTTAGCGGCTATGGTTACAGGTTTGTTATTCTCGGTACTCCATGCGGTTGCATCGATTACCTTCAGGGCTGACCAAACTGTAAGCGGGGTCGCCATTAACTTATTAGCGGTCGGGCTCACAATGTTTCTAGTCAAGTTGATTTATGATAAAGGACAAACAGACCGTATTAAAGAGACTTTTCCGAGGGTTGATGTCCCGCTATTAAGCGATATTCCATTTATCGGCCCAATCTTTTTCTCAAATGGATATTATATCGTCTATATAGCCATTTTAATCGCATTTGTCGTATGGTATATCCTTTATAAAACACCATTTGGTTTACGCATCCGTGCTGTAGGGGAGCATCCTATGGCCGCTGATACGATGGGTGTCAATGTTACAAAAATTCGCTATGCAGGCGTTCTTCTCTCAGGTGCTTTTGGGGGAATTGGAGGAGCCATATATGCTACCATCTTTTCTAATGAATTCAACCATGCAACCATTAATGGTCAAGGGTTCATGGCTATTGCAGCAATGATTTTTGGTAAATGGCATCCAATCGGGGCAATGGGAGCGGCGCTATTTTTCGGACTGGCTCAAAGCTTGAGTATTGTAGGATCAAGCCTGCCATTCTTTAAAGATATTCCATCCGTTTATTTGTTAATCGCACCTTATGTGCTTACAATCATTGCATTAACCGGATTTATTGGTCGGGCAGATGCACCTAAAGCATCGGGTCAGCCGTACATCAAGGGAAATAGATAATAGTTTGACCGGTCAGCGGCTTTCATTGCTGACCTTTTTTTATGTTAGTGAATGTTTTGGAAAAAAAGTAGTTGCAACTTGCATGAATTTTCCTTTCGCATGTATATTTTAAGGAGATGTTTAAAAGGTAACGTATCTACAAACAATAACTTAATAAGATTGAATTTCATATTGAGGAGGATTAATCCATGTCTATTGCATCCGATACAGTTACAGAAAAAAGCGGATATAAGCTGCACATTGTCCGGACGGATAAATATAAAACAAACACTCTCGTGTTGAAAATGAAGGCACCCTTGAAAAAGGATTCCGTTACATACCGTGCTTTATTGCCATATGTGCTGCAAAGCAATACAAGTAAATATCCGACTACGCCCGAACTCAGGTCTTATTTAGATGATTTATATGGAGCTGGATTTTACGTCGATGTAGCTAAAAAAGGGGAATATCAAGTCGTGAGCTTTACGATTGATATCGTCAATGAAAAGTTCCTGAGTGATTCGACCCCCCTTCTAGAAAAGGCTTTCGCTTTGTTATCTGAAGTGATCTTTCATCCTAAAACAAACGGAGAGGAGTTCGATGCCAAGACGGTTACTAATGAAATCAGGTCGTTAAGGCAGCGCATCCAGTCAATTTATGATGATAAGATGAGGTACTCCGCTACTCGACTTGTCGAGGAAATGTGCAAAGACGAGCCATATGCAATGGACGCGAGTGGCAATTTACAAGACTTGGAGACGATCACTCCGAAATCACTTTTTACTTATTATGAAAAAGTGCTGGCTGAGGATGAAATTGATCTGTATGTCATTGGAGATATCGACGAATCAGAAGTCGAAGAATTGGCTGACCGTTATATTTCTCTACCCGAGCGTGTACCGGGCCAACTGCAAAGAACTGTAGGAAAAGAAGTTGCGAAGGAACAGGAAATCATTGAGAATGCCGATGTGAAACAAGGGAAGTTAAATATGGGGTATCGAACGCATATTTCGTATGGCGATCCCGACTACTATGCCCTCCAGCTGTTTAATGGAATTTTTGGTGGCTTTTCACACTCGAAACTTTTCATCAATGTCAGGGAGAAAGCAAGCCTGGCTTATTACGCTGCTTCAAGACTTGAAAGCCATAAAGGCCTTCTAATGGTGATGGCTGGCATCGAAAATGAAAACTATAAACAGGCGATAGATATCATTCATGAACAAATGAACGAAATGAAACAAGGGAATTTTTCGGAAGAGGAATTGGAACAAACGAAAGCGGTCATTAAAAACCAGCTTCTTGAAACCATTGATGTATCAAGGGGATTAGTCGAAATTCTATATCATAATGTCCTCTCGGGGCAAGATATCTCCCTCGATGAATGGTTTGCAAAAACGGAACAGACAACAAAGGAAGAAATCATCAAAGTCGGTCAAAAGATCCAGCTTGATACAATTTACTTCCTATCTGGAACGGAGGTGCAGGAATAATGGAGAAAATTGAATTCTCTCAACTAAAAGAAGAGCTTTATCATGAAAAAATGGAGAATGGATTGGAGGTATATATTCTTCCGAAAAAAGAGTTTAACAAATCATTCGCCACGTTTACGACAAAGTACGGTTCAGTTGACAGCCATTTCAAACCATTGAACCAAGAAGGATTTACAAAAGTACCAGATGGAATTGCCCATTTCTTAGAGCATAAGTTATTTGAAAAGGAAGATGGAGACGTGTTTCAACAATTCTCTAAGCAAGGCGCTTCAGCAAATGCCTTCACTTCGTTTACAAGGACCGCTTACCTGTTTTCTAGTACATCAGAGTTCGAGAGGAATTTAACGACCTTAATAGATTTTGTCCAGGAGCCTTATTTCTCTGAGAAGACCGTGGAGAAGGAAAAAGGCATTATAGGACAAGAAATTAATATGTATGATGATAATCCTGATTGGCGCTTATATTTCGGTGCGATCGCAAACATGTACCATCAACATCCGGTGAAAATCGACATCGCGGGCACAGTTGAATCTATCGCGGATATTACGAAAGACATGCTTTATGATTGTTACAATACGTTTTATCATCCAAGTAATATGTTGTTATTCGTTGTGGGTCCGGTTGATGTAGAGAATACGATGAACTTGATCCGGGAAAACCAAGCTAGTAAAGACTATCAGCAACAGCCGGAAGTCGAACGGAAATTCGATAAGGAGCCAGATACAGTTGCTAAGGATAAGGACATTTTAAAAATGAATGTTCAAACACCGAAAGTGATGATTGGCATAAAGGCTACCGATGTTCATCAAACTGGCGAACAACTTTTGAAACGCGAGTTGGCAACGAACATCTATCTAGAAATGCTGTTCGGTAAAAGTTCATCCATTCATGAACGCTTGTACGAGGAGGGCTTGATCGATCAAACCTTTTCGTATGATTATACCCAGGAACAAGGATTTGGCTTCGCTTTAATTGGCGGAGACACGGCAAACCCCGAAAAATTAACGAAGTCTTTGCTCGACATCCTTGAACTGTCTAAAAAAGGTACCGGTTTAAGTGAAGAAAGTCTGCAAAGGACGATCAAGAAAAAAATTGGTTCTTTCCTACGCTCTCTGAATTCACCCGAATATATCGCGAATCAATTTACGCGCTATGCTTTCAATGAGATGAATTTATTTGATGTGGTACCAGTATTAGAGAAACTTACAATGGAAGATATCGCACGAATCGCCAATGATCTCATCTCGGAGGAGAGGACGACTGTCTGCGAGGTACTTCCTAAATAACATATAGAGGGGGCATGAAAGTGGAAAAGCGTTTTGCCCTTATAACGGGAGCTAGCGGAGGAATCGGCCGGGAAATTGCTTTAAAACTTGCAGAAGAAAATTATTCACTTTATTTACATTACAATAGCAATGAGGAAGCCATTCATGATCTAATTGAACAACTTCGTCCATTTCAGGTCGAACTCATCCCGATTCAGGCAGATTTGTCTACCGGGGACGGATACAAAAAATTGGTAGGAAATATATTTGCTCTTCATGCCATCGTCCTTAATAGCGGAAATAGTTATTATGGACTCATATCCGACATGAATGAGCAAATCGTCAATGAAATGGTTCAGCTACATGTGACCACCCCTTTTCAATTAACCAAGGAATTGTTGCCTAAATTAATGTATCAAGAAAAGGCGGCTATCGTCGCAGTTACATCCATCTGGGGTCAGACGGGTGCTTCATGTGAAGTGCTTTATTCGATGGTCAAGGGAGGGCAAAATGCCTTTATCAAGGCATTAAGCAAAGAAGTATCATTAAATGGACTTCGTGTAAACGCCGTCGCCCCTGGCGCGATTTCAACTTCCATGCTGGAATCTTTTAATGCTGAGGATTTGGAAATCATTAAAGGGGACATCCCAATGGGCAGGATGGGGAGTGCCAAGGAAGTGGCGGAAGCCGTTTCCTATTTACTTTCTGATAAAGCATCATATATAACTGGGCAGATTCTGGGTGTAAATGGCGGATGGTACACCTGATGATTAAATTTTTTTAAGTTGTATATTTTTTTCGTTTCCTTCACAAAATAGACGTGTACGATTTTGAAGGAAAGGGTGACCACTCATGTCAGTATTAGACAATTGGGATCAATGGAAAAATTTCTTGGGAGATCGACTAAACGAGGGTGAAAAACAAGGCTTAAACGATGAGACTGTCAATAGCTTGGCTTTCGAAATCGGAGATTATCTTGCTAAGCAAGTTGAGCCCCAAAACGACCAAGAGAAAGTGCTTGCAGATCTTTGGTCCGTTGCGAGCGATCAGGAAAAACAGGCTATGGCAAGTGTAATGGTCAAGTTAGTCGAGAACAATGGAACGGAGTAATATCTAAATGCAAAGGGCCCTGTTACCTAGGTAACAGGGCCCTTTGCATTTGTTATATAAAATTTTCCGCTCTCCTTATAGAAAATTGCAGAATTTTATGGGGTTTTTCCTTTTAACTTATCAAGAAATACTATATTATAGAAGCTAGACAATAATCATTTAAAAAGTAAAAAAGATGAAATAGTATGACGGATAAGTAATACTCGATTGTTTGATAAAAGCTTCTAGGCTTAAGGAGTGTTATCGTGGAGAAAAAAGAATGGTATTTTGAATATGAAATTCAAGTTAACCGTCCAGGTTTATTAGGGGACATATCATCCTTGCTCGGTATGCTATCCATTAATATCATCACTATTAACGGTGTCGACCAAGGCAGGCGAGGTTTGCTTTTAAGGACAAATGACAGCCGAAATATAGAGAGATTCGAGTCAATTCTCCATACGATGGATACGATAAAGGTCATTAAACTTAGAGAGCCTAAATTACGCGATCGGCTTGCTGTTAGGCACGGCCGTTATATACAACGTGATGCTGATGAAAAAAACACATTCAGATTTGTACGTGATGAACTAGGATTGCTCGTGGACTTCATGGCCGAACTATTTAAACAAGAAGGTCATAAGTTAATCGGTATTCGAGGAATGCCTCGAGTCGGAAAGACTGAATCGATCGTTGCGTCAAGTGTCTGTGCGAATAAGAGATGGCTGTTTGTGTCTTCTACCCTTTTAAAGCAGACGATTCGCAGTCAACTTATCGAGGACGAGTACAACAATGATAATTTGTTTATTTTAGACGGTATTGTCTCGACCCGTCGTGCCAATGAGAAACATTGGCAGCTTATCCGTGAAATAATGAGGCTGGATGCTGTCAAAGTAATTGAACATCCAGATGTGTTTGTTCAAAATACCGAGTATACTCTCGAAGACTTTGATTATATTATTGAATTAAGAAACAATCCGGAAGAAGAAATTACATATGAAGTTGTGGACCAAAAAGATCATTTTTCAGGGTCGGAATTTGGATCCTTTGACTTTTAAAATGGTAGGTGTTTTATTTGACTGAGTTAGGTAATCGATTAAAGGAAGCTAGGGAAGCCAAAGGGTTTACCTTAGATGATTTACAAGAACTGACGAAGATACAAAAAAGGTATCTTGTAGGGATTGAAGAGGGAAATTATAGTATGATGCCCGGGAAATTTTATGTACGGGCATTCATTAAGCAGTATTGTGAAGCGGTAGGTCTAGAGCCTGAAGACATTTTCGAAGAATTCAAGAGTGACGTGCCTTCTGTTTATAGCGAGGAACTACCTGAGCAGCTTTCAAGGGTACAGACCCGTAAGACGATTCCGGCCAAAGACTCAAAATTCGTAGAGATGTTGCCTAAGATATTAGGGGTCATTGTAGTAATTGGTGTCGCTATATTGATTTGGATACTGGTTTCCAACAGTATGAGCAATTCCGATAGCAACGATAAAAAGAGCGATAAACCGAGTGAAGCCGTTGGATACAATGAAAGCAATGAGTTTAACGAAAAAGAAGAAAAAGCAGATAAGAAGCAGGAAGAAGAAAAAACAGATACGGCTGACAAAAAAGATGACGAAGATAAAGCTGCAGAAAAAGAAGAAGATTCTGAGCAGGAATTATCCGTTGTCAGCTCTAGCGGTAAAAATAGCACGTATGAGTTGAAAGGTTCAGATACCTTCAAATTGAAAGTTACTTCTAAAGGTTCACCATGGGTTGGTATTACGAATGGTGAAGGTAAATTACTTTTCCAAGGAACGATCAAGGACAAGGATAGTCAAGAAATAGATTTTACAGACGAAAAAGAAGCTGTCATCAATGTTGGTAGAGCAAATGAAACGGAAATATTTGTGAATGACGAAAAGCTTAAGTATACTATTTCACCAAATGATATGACTACGCAATTGGTTACGATACAATTTACGAAAGCGGAATAGTCATCTCTTAGATGACTATTTTTCTCTTTTATTTTTCATTTAGAAATGGAAAAGGAAACCCGGCATACATCAATTGATTTTGAGGTAAAATTATACATAGGGATAACTTGGCCATAGGCCACTTAACAATGATGGAAGCGCATTGCCGATAAGCAGGCGTACATTTTGGAGGTTAAAAGTTTGAATCTGCCTAATAAGATTACAGTAGCAAGAATCTGTCTAATTCCAGTTTTTTTAATCATCATGCTCGTACCTTTTTCATGGGGAACGCTTACTTGGGGAGAGTACACATTGCCGGTATCACATTTAGCGGGGGCTATACTTTTCATCATAGCTTCTACAACGGATTGGATCGATGGTCACTTTGCAAGAAAATATAATTTGGTTACCGATTTAGGGAAGTTTTTAGATCCATTGGCCGATAAGCTACTCGTTTCGGCCGCGTTGATTGTTTTGGTTGATTTGAATTTGATGTATGGCCAGTCTTGGATTGCCATCGTCATTATCAGTCGGGAATTTGCCGTTACTGGTTTACGCCTGGTTTTAGCCGGTACTGGTGAAGTGGTCGCGGCCAACCAGCTAGGTAAAATTAAAACGTGGGCACAAATAGTATCGATATCAGCCTTATTGCTTCATAACCTGCCCTTTGCGTTCATTTCGATTCCATTTGCGAATATTACTCTATGGATAGCACTTATCTTTACAATATGGTCCGGTGTCGATTATTTTGTCAAAAACAAGCAAGCTTTTATCAATTCTAAGTAATGAAGGGGTCGTTGATATGGATGCAGAAATCATTGCAGTAGGCTCTGAACTTCTTTTGGGGCAAATTAACAATACAAACGGAAAGTTTCTATCGCAACAGTTTGCCGAAATGGGTATCAATGTCTTTTATCATACAGTTGTTGGCGATAATGATCGTCGTCTACAACAAGCCATAGAGATTGCCGAATCACGGGCTAACTTAATTGTCTTTACTGGTGGCCTTGGTCCAACTAAGGATGATCTAACGAAGGAGACGATTTCTCGCCATATTGGCAAAAAACTCGTCTTTGATGAGGATGCACTACAGTCCATAGAAGCGTACTTTCAAAAACGTGGCCGTCCAATGACTGAAAATAATAAAAAGCAGGCCCTTGTCTTGGAGGGCTGCGAGGTGTTGGTGAACAATCATGGCATGGCTCCGGGAATGGTATTGTCTAAATCTGGAATTACATATATGTTGCTTCCTGGTCCTCCAAGCGAAATGGAGCCAATGTTCGTAAACCACGGATATGAAGCAATCATGAAAAGACTTGAAAAGCATGAACGAATTGATTCCAAGGTGCTTCGTTTTTATGGAATAGGAGAAGCGGAGCTAGAAACGGTGATTGAAGATCTTCTCGTAAACCAAACGAATCCAACAATTGCCCCCCTTGCAGCGGAAGGGGAAGTGACGCTAAGGATTACAGCTAAAGAAACGTCAAAAGAAAAATGTGAAGAGCTTATTTCAGCAGCGGAGAAGGAAATCCTTAACCGGGTCGGCCAGTATTATTATGGAAGTGATAATACTTCGCTCATAAAAGAACTGGTTAAAGAGTTAACGGTAAGAAAGCTTTCGATAGCGGTGGCGGAAAGCTTAACCGGCGGTATGTTTCAAGAGCAGTTGACGACGATACCAGGGGCAGGAAAAGCGTTTAAAGGCGGTATAGTCAGTTATACGAACGATGCAAAGGCGAATGTCTTGGGCGTAAGTGAAGAGACTATTTCAAATCATGGCGTCGTCAGTGGAGAGTGTGCTATGGAAATGGCCTCTAACGTCCGGAAAAAGCTTGATGCGGATGTAGGCATTAGTTTTACTGGCGTTGCAGGGCCGGATGAACAAGAGGGTAAGCCTGTCGGTACAGTATTCATAGGCATTTCCTTTAGAGATGGGGACACCCGCTTCAAAGAGTTGAATTTATCTGGAAGCAGGGCACAAAACCGTGTTCGAAGTGTGAAATATGGCTGTCATTATTTATTGCGGGAATTATAACGTAAAAACAGAGCTCCTTAAAAGGCTCTGTTTTTTTATGTGTTAAGAGTTTTTGTTCTAAGATTTACGGGAAAAGAAGAAAACAGTTTATTTGATAAAAAGGCATTTTATTAGGAGAACTTAAGAAGAAAAGGTAAAATTCATGTAGACGAAATGCTTTTTCATGGAGATTTAACCAAAAGAAATAAACGAATGAATGTTCGATTTTGTGCTTGGCAAAATAGTAAAAAGAGTATATAGTTAAGATAGGTTTTGAGACAAGATATTGATCTTGTCCTCAAACATAGGCTAACGTAAGAACATCTGTAATCGGACTTCCGATTATTTGAATATAGAGGAGGAACTTAAGTGAGTAGTGATCGTCAAGCGGCTTTAGATATGGCGTTAAAACAAATTGAGAAACAATTTGGTAAAGGTTCTGTTATGAAACTTGGAGAACAGTCTGATCGAAGAATCTCAACGATCTCGAGCGGTTCTTTAGCATTGGATGTTGCATTAGGAGTAGGTGGCTTTCCAAGAGGCCGGGTCATTGAGATATATGGACCGGAAAGTTCTGGTAAAACAACTGTTGCATTGCATGCAATAGCAGAAGTACAAAAGACTGGCGGAACGGCTGCGTTTATTGATGCAGAGCATGCCTTAGATCCAGCTTACTCAGAAAAACTTGGCGTGAATATTGATGAATTGTTGCTTTCACAGCCTGATACGGGTGAGCAAGCCCTTGAAATCGCGGAAGCATTAGTGCGAAGTGGCGCTGTTGATATTATCGTTATCGACTCCGTAGCCGCACTTGTTCCTAAAGCGGAAATCGAAGGAGAAATGGGAGATTCCCATATGGGTCTTCAAGCCCGTATGATGTCACAGGCCCTCAGAAAACTCTCTGGTGCAATTAATAAATCCAATACTATCGCAATCTTCATTAACCAGATTCGTGAAAAAATTGGGGTTATGTTTGGGAATCCAGAGACGACTCCAGGAGGTCGTGCACTGAAATTCTATTCAACTGTTCGTCTTGAAGTGCGTCGTGCAGAACAATTAAAACAAGGCAATGAAGTCGTAGGGAACAAAACAAAAATTAAAGTCGTTAAAAATAAAGTTGCCCCACCTTTCCGTCAAGCTGAAGTCGATATTATGTATGGGCAAGGAATTTCCCAGGAAGGCGAAATCATAGATATGGGCGCAGACCTGGATATCGTCCTAAAAAGTGGTTCGTGGTACTCATACAATGATGAACGCGTTGGACAAGGTCGGGAAAATGCGAAATTGTTCCTGAAAGAAAATAAGGAAATCGCTCAGGAGATTTCACAGAAAATCAGAGACCATTATAATCTAGATGGAGAGTTTGAACTTCCAGAAGATGATAAAGAGGAACATCTTGAACTGCTTGATTGATGGTATGAAAGGACCTAAGCTTTTTATGCTTAGGCCTTTTCTATATTCCTTAAGATTGGTAAAGTGGAAAAATTGCAAAAAATTAAGCGGTTTTATAGTCCTCTAGTATGTTAAACTGATACATAATGGCTGTGCATAGTAATAAAACTTGAATAAACCTTGATACACAAGGGACAAAGGCTTGACAATAAAAATTCTCAACTATACAATTAATATGTATATTTTACAATTTTTCAAACTAAAATTTTGAAAATTAAGAGCTGTATATTGAATTTATGTGCAATGTACTTGCCGACAGTTCAACATTTTATGTAAAAGTTCATAGCAAGGGGAGGTGAAACGATGGAACCCATGACAATCATCTTCACTTTGCTTGGCCTAATCGTCGGTGCAGTTGTTGGTTATTTTATTCACAAATCAAAATTTGAGAGTAAAATAGCAGGGGCAAAAGGCTCTGCTGAACATATCCTTGAGGATGCAAAACGTGAAGCGGAAGCGCTTAAAAAAGAAGCCTTGTTGGAAGCAAAAGATGAAATTCATAAGGTTCGTTCTGAATCAGATCGGGAATCCCGTGAAAGAAGGAACGAATTACAAAAACAAGAAAATCGATTATTGCAAAGAGAAGAGAATCTTGATCGGAAGGATGAAACGTTGGATAAACGTGAAAGCCTTTTAGAGAAAAAAGAGGAGTCTCTTAACCAAAGACAACAGCATATTGAAGAGATGGAAAGCAAAGTGGACGAGACGGTACGTAAGCAACAAACGGAGCTTGAACGTGTCTCTGGTTTGACTCGTGAAGAAGCTAAATCGATCATAATAGATCGGACAGAAAATGAGCTTGCTCATGATGTAGCACTTATGATTAAAGAAAGTGATACCCGCGCCAAAGAAGAAGCTGATAAAAAGGCGAAAGAAGTTCTATCTCTAGCCATTCAGCGTTGTGCGGCTGATCACGTTGCAGAAACCACCGTTTCTGTAGTGAATCTTCCAAATGATGAAATGAAGGGACGAATAATCGGACGTGAAGGACGAAATATCCGAACGCTTGAAACGCTGACAGGTATTGACCTTATCATTGATGATACTCCTGAAGCAGTCATCTTATCTGGATTTGATCCAATTAGACGTGAAACGGCACGTTTGGCACTTGAAAAACTAGTTCAGGACGGACGGATTCATCCGGCTCGTATTGAAGAAATGGTTGATAAGGCAAGACGTGAGGTAGATGAACATATTCGTGAAATCGGTGAACAGACAACATTCGAAGTTGGTGTACACGGGCTTCACCCAGACCTTATCAAAATCCTTGGTCGTTTGAAATTCCGTACAAGCTATGGTCAAAACGTACTAAAACATTCTATTGAGGTGGCCCAACTTTCGGGATTACTGGCTGCAGAGCTTGGCGAGGATGAAGTACTTGCCCGTCGTGCAGGTTTATTACATGATATTGGGAAAGCAATCGATCATGAAGTGGAAGGCAGTCACGTTGAAATCGGCGTTGAGTTAGCAACTAAGTATAAAGAGCATCCAACTGTCATCAATAGCATCGCTTCACATCATGGCGACACTGAACCAACGTCTATAATTTCAGTACTTGTAGCGGCTGCTGATGCTTTATCAGCTGCAAGACCAGGTGCAAGAAGTGAAACGCTGGAAAATTATATTAGAAGACTTGAAAAACTTGAAGAGATATCCGAATCCTATGATGGAGTGGAAAAATCCTTCGCGATTCAAGCCGGACGTGAAGTACGGATTCTAGTGAAACCAGAACAAATAGATGATCTTTCGGCACATAAACTCGCTCGTGATATCCGGAAACGGATTGAAGAAGAACTTGATTACCCAGGTCATATAAAAGTAACGGTTATCCGTGAAACTAGAGCGGTAGAATATGCCAAATGATTTGGCTTTGGAGAACGAAGTGGTGAAAACCACTTCGTTTTCATTTTTTTGTATGAAGCGCTTCAGTGGATACCTCGGTTAAACTGATCACGTGAAATGTATATAGGAAAGGGTTTTAGTATGAAATTGTTATTTATAGGAGATGTAGTGGGATCACTCGGCCGTGATACGGTCAAAGAATATCTCCCGAAACTTAAAGAAAAACATCAGCCTCATATTACAGTGATTAATGGGGAAAATGCAGCAGGAGGCCGGGGAATTACGGAAAAGATTTATCGCAGTTTTCTAGAGTGGGGAGCTCAAGCCGTTACATTGGGAAATCATACGTGGGATAATCGAGATATTTTTTCTTTTATAGATGAAGCGAAGTATCTCGTCCGTCCGGCCAATTTCCCCAAGGGTTCACCAGGCATGGGTCTGAAATATATAAGGGTAAATCAGCAGGAGGTCGCCATCATCAATCTGCAGGCCCGTACATTCATGCCGGCATTGGATTGTCCGTTTCAAAAAGCAGAAGAGCTCGTCAAGGAAGCACAAAAAAGGACACCAATCATTTTTGTTGACTTTCATGGTGAAGCGACAAGTGAAAAACAGGCAATGGGCTGGTATCTCGATGGAAAAGTGACAGCTGTAGTGGGAACTCATACACACGTCCAAACAGCCGATAACCGGGTTTTACCACAAGGAACAGCATACGTATCAGACGTAGGGATGACAGGCCCATATGACGGCATTCTAGGTATGGGAAGAGAGAATGTCATCCATAAGTTCTTGACCGGCCTGCCAGTTCGATTTGAAGTGCCAAAAACTGGCCGTACCTTATTAAGTGCTGTATTGATAGATATTGATATTAAGTCCGGTAAAGCTTTAAAAATTGAGCGGATTTTGATTAACGAAGATAACCCATTTTATAACTGATATGAATGGACAACAGTCAAGGCTGATTGTCCATTTTTAATTTTTCCAGTTGAAAGCATCAGTTAACATGGATTCAATCCATGATTTCAATCTGTATTGCTTCTTAAAAAAAGGAATTATGGCGTTTTATAGTACATGAGTTGCGTCCCTGACCTGTTAAGGGAATTGGGGATATGAGATTTACCAATAATGAATCCTTTTTCGTAAATGGTTGTTGGACAATCCTGGTTTTCTTTGTCATACAAGTTTTCCTAGCTGAATATAGTAGCAGTGGAAAGTGTTATAACTATTGAGCCAAGTTATAATCGGCAGGGAAAACAAGGAGGACTAGGAATGGAAATATTAAAGGTTTCAGCAAAATCTAATCCTAATTCTGTAGCAGGCGCACTGGCGGGAGTTCTCAGAGAAAGAGGAACCGCGGAAATTCAAGCAATCGGTGCAGGTGCGTTAAATCAAGCCGTTAAGGCAGTAGCAATCGCCAGAGGATTTGTCGCACCTAGTGGAGTCGACTTGATTTGTATTCCTGCCTTTACGGATATTCTTATTGATGGCGAAGAGCGGACGGCTATCAAGCTAATCGTAGAACCAAGATAATTTGATAAGTAGATGCCCTGTTTGTCGGATGACAAGCAGGTTATTTTTTGTCCATGACGAAATATAAAGAGTAGAAAGGGGGATGAATGGATGATATTCGATGCACATTGTGATGTTTTAATGAAATTGTTTATGGAACCGGAGATTTCTTTTGTGGATAGCGATAAGTTACATATAACGAAACGTGAGCTCATCGATACAGGTGGAAAGGTTCAGTGCTTTGCAATTTACATTCCTGAACAAGTCCACACAGATATGAGGTTTCAGGCTGCTTTAGCGATGATAGATATATTCCACAAGAAAATCTTGAGCGAACCGGAAATGAAATTTATACGGTCTAGTAAGGATATCGATACCCTTAAGGAAAAAGAAATTGGAGCCTTGCTGACATTAGAAGGCTGTGATTGCATTGGAGATGATTTATTAAAGATGAAAACCCTTCTTCAACTGGGGGTTACATCGGTAGGATTAACATGGAATTATGCCAATCTGGTGGCTGACGGTGCTTTAGAAAAAAGGGGAGGGGGATTGACCCGATTTGGAAAAGGTGTTGTGGCATTGTTGAACGAACAATCGGTTTGGTGCGATCTATCCCATTTATCGGAATCCGGTTTTTGGGATACGATGGAAATCGCAAAATTTCCGATTGCTTCCCATTCAAACGCCTATCATCTATGCCCACACCCTCGGAATCTGAAAGACAGCCAAATAAAAGCTATCCTACAAAATAACGGGACTATTGGGGTGACTTTTGTTCCGCAATTTTTATCCAAAGGTGCATCCGCTACGATAAAAGACATCATTAACCACATTGACCATATTTGCAGTTTAGGTGGCGATAAGCAAATTGGCTTCGGATCGGATTTCGATGGAATAGAAGAGATGGTTGATAACTTGACTTCTTATAGGAATTACCAAAATTTAATTAATGAACTTGGTAGACTTTATTCCACTGAATTTGTAAATGGCATTCTTTATGAAAATTTCATCCGCAATTATCCTCGATGATAATGTAATTGTCCTGTGAATGATTTGTAATTCTGACTTTGTTTATTTGAATGAATATTCTGAAAATATAAAAAACAAAAGCAAAAAGGTTGCATTTTATGTATATTATCGATAGAATTGATAAGGATTAGTACACCTTTCAAGCAATAATAGAACGATTATATACATATTGAACGTTCTGGAGAGAGGTACAGTTAAATGCAGTTATAGACGAACGTTCTAAAGGAGTGTAATACATGATCAATCAACTTTCATGGAAAGTTGGCGGACAACAAGGTGAAGGTATTGAAAGTACAGGAGAAATTTTCTGTATTGCCCTCAATCGCTTAGGTTATTACTTGTATGGCTACCGTCATTTCTCATCTCGAATTAAAGGTGGACACACGAATAATAAAATTCGTGTAAGTACTACCGAGACTCGTGCTATCTCAGATGATTTAGACATTTTAGTCGCTTTCGATCAAGAAACAATAGACGTCAATTATAAAGAACTACATGCTGGTGGCATCATTATCGCTGATGCAAAATTCAAACCTGTCTGCCCTGATGACACAAAGGCAGAGTTATATATAGTCCCATTCACAGAAATCGCTTCTGAGTTGGGTACTTCTTTAATGAAGAACATGGTTGCAATCGGAGCTACCTGTGCCGTCTTAGGTATGGAGATTTCCGTGTTCAACGATGTAGTTGATGAAATCTTCGGCCGTAAAGGGGAAGAAATCGTTAAAAAGAACATGGATGCGATTACTGCAGGTTATAAATCCATGGAAACATTGCTCGGTGAAAAAGTGGGAGCCATGGAACTTGAAAAAGCGGATGGCCAAAAACGTTTGTTCATGATTGGTAATGACGCAATCGCACTAGGTGCAGTTGCCGGTGGTTGCCGCTTTATGGCAGCTTACCCAATAACGCCTGCTTCCGAGATCATGGAGTATTTAATCAAGAAACTGCCAAAAGTAGGTGGTACCGTTATCCAGACCGAGGATGAAATCGCTGCAGCTACAATGGCGATAGGTGCAAATTACGGTGGTGTTCGTGCTATCACAGCTTCAGCAGGCCCAGGACTTTCCTTGAAAATGGAAGCAATCGGGTTAGCTGGTATCACGGAAACTCCGATTGTTATTGTAGATACACAACGTGGTGGTCCTTCTACGGGACTTCCAACGAAACAAGAGCAATCGGATTTAATGGCAATGATTTATGGTACTCATGGGGAAATTCCGAAAATCGTCATGGCCCCAAGTACAGTTGAGGAAGCATTTTATGATACGGCTGAAGCTTTCAATCTTGCAGAAGAATATCAGTGTCCGGTTATCATTTTATCCGATTTACAACTTTCACTCGGTAAACAGACTGTGCAACCGCTAGATTACAGTAAAGTGGAAATCAGACGTGGTAAACTTTTGGATCATGAAATTGAAGGGTCTCAAGAAAAAACATACTTCAAACGTTATGAAGTAACGGAAGATGGAGTCTCTCCGCGTGTCGTTCCAGGGATGAAGAACGGTATTCATCATGTTACCGGTGTAGAGCATGATGAGACAGGTAAGCCTTCTGAATCCGCTGCCAACCGTGTAGCGCAGATGGACAAACGTATGCGTAAGCTTGGCAATTTGACTCACACGTTCAATACACCTGTATACAAGAATGCACCTCACGAAGAGGCAGATTTATTGATTCTAGGATTCAACTCTACCCGTGGTACAATAGATGAAGCAATCGGCCGTTTGGAAATAGATGGAATAAAAGTGAATCATGCGCAAGTTCGTTTGATTCATCCATTCCCTGCCGATGAAGTTCTTTCTTTAGTGGAATCAGCTAAGAAAGTAGTAGTAATTGAAAATAATGCGACTGGACAATTGGCTAATATTATCAAGATGAATGTCGGACATGTAAACAAAATTAAAAGCATCCTAAAATATGATGGCAACCCATTCCTCCCGCATGAAATTCACACACAATGCAAGGAGATGTTCGAATATGGCAACGTTTAAAGAATTTCGAAATGATGTAAAACCTAATTGGTGTCCCGGTTGCGGAGATTTCTCCGTCCAGGCTGCCATGCAGCGTGCTGCAGCCAACGTAGGATTGGAGCCAGAAAACTTGGCTGTAGTTTCTGGAATCGGCTGTTCAGGCCGTATTTCCGGCTACATCAAATCATATGGCTTCCATGGCATACATGGTCGTTCGTTACCAATTGCCCAAGGTTTGAAAATGGCCAACCGCGAATTGACCGTTATAGCTTCCGGTGGTGACGGTGATGGTTTTGCAATCGGAATGGGACATACCATACACGCGATTCGTCGTAATATCGATATTACGTATATTGTCATGGATAACCAAATTTATGGTCTTACAAAAGGTCAAACTTCCCCTCGTTCAGCTGCTGGGTTTAAAACAAAATCCACCCCTGAAGGATCAATCGAGAGGGCGGTCTCTCCTATGGAATTAGCTTTATCGGCAGGTGCTACATTCGTGGCTCAAAGCTTTTCAACGGATTTAAAAGACTTAACTGCAATCATTGAAGCAGGAATCAATCATAAAGGGTTCTCCTTTATCAATGTTTTCTCTCCATGCGTAACATATAACAAGATTAATACGTATGATTGGTTCAAACAGAACCTAACAAAGTTAAATACGATTGAAGGATATGATTCCACAAATAAAGAACAGGCCATGCAAACGTTGATGAAGCATGACAGTCTTGTGACAGGAATCATTTATCAAGATTCTTCACGTCCGTCTTACCAGGAGTTAATACCTGGTTATGCAGAGGAATCGTTGAATAAGTCGGATTTAACTCTAGATCAAGCTCATTTCGATAAACTTGTTGAAGAATTTATGTAAGGATGAAAAGGTTCACCCCAAATTTGGGATGAACCTTTTTTGTGGTTAATAACCAAGCGTTCTAATGAGGAGACAGCACGCTAGAAGATGGTGCTATCTAAATAGTAGGGCTTAGAAGAAACCGTTATTGCATCCGCAGCGGTTTCCTCGGTTACAGCACCCGAAAGAGAAGAAATTACAACGATTTCTTCTACAACAACAGTTGTTATTATTGTTGTTATTATTGTTGTTATGATGATGGTGGTGATGGTGATGGTGATTGTTGTTGTCTTTGTGGCGGTCGTCGCGGTCATTGTCGCGTCTTTGACAACCCCTCACCGCACGACAGAAATCTCTTTCGATATTGTTATTATTGTTGTTATCATCATGATGACCGTTGTTACAATTTTTGTTATTTCCAGAACATGACATATAAGTCACTCCTTAAATTATTTTTGTTGTACGAGATATCTTATTCAAGAGCGGACAGGATGTTATAGGACCATGTCCCATTTAGTAAAAATGTACGATAGACCTAGACTTATAAAAGTAGATCGATAATTTCTTGAAATACGCGGTATGCATTTTCATATGTTATTACTATTTTGTGAAATTTTTCTAACAAATGCTCAAGGAGCGACAGAATGATTGTTTCTTCCAGATAAAAGCTTTATACTATGGTAATGTGGATATTTCACAATAAAAGGTAAATATTGAATCGTGATTTTATAAGGTAAACTGTGCTGAAATAGTTAGCATGTCAAATAAACTAACTATTTTGAAAGGAGATTGACATGAACGAGAAACAGCGATTAGAATCACAACAAGTACAGTCTGAAAATCCAATGGACAAAAAATCCGAAAAGGATTACAGTAAGTACTTTCAAGCAGTTTATATCCCCCCTTCCTTGAAAGATGCTAAAAAACGTGGAAAAGAAGATGTTGAATATCATGATGACTTTGCTATTCCTGTACAATTCCGCGGAATGGGTGAGGGTAAGAAATTTCTTATTCGTACATATGGTTGTCAAATGAATGAACACGATACAGAAGTCATGGCTGGTATCTTTACGGCACTCGGCTATCAACCGACCAATATGGTTGAAGAAGCGAATGTGATTTTACTGAACACTTGTGCAATACGGGAAAATGCGGAGAACAAGGTGTTCGGGGAATTGGGACATTTAAAATCACTTAAATTGGAAAAACCGGATTTGTTGCTGGGCGTTTGCGGCTGTATGTCCCAAGAAGAGTCCGTCGTTACACGTATTCTTGAGAAACATCATTTTGTCGATATGATCTTTGGCACGCACAACATTCACCGTCTACCGCAAATCCTTAATGAAGCCTATCTTTCAAAAGAGATGGTGATTGAAGTTTGGTCCAAGGAAGGAGACGTAATCGAGAACCTTCCTAAAGTACGTAAAGGGAAAACGAAAGCCTGGGTCAATATTATGTATGGGTGTGATAAATTCTGTACATACTGCATCGTGCCTTTCACGCGTGGTAAAGAAAGAAGCCGCCGCCCGGAAGACATCATTCAGGAGGTGCGTCATTTGGCAGCCCAGGGCTATAAGGAAGTCACCCTCCTCGGTCAAAATGTGAATGCATATGGAAAAGACTTCACGGACATGGAGTACCGTCTCGGGGATTTGATGGAAGAAATCCGTAAGATCGATATCCCACGAATCCGTTTCACTACGAGCCACCCGCGTGACTTTGATGATCATTTGATTGAAGTGCTTGCTAAAGGCGGTAACCTAGTGGATCATATCCATCTTCCTGTTCAATCCGGAAGTTCGGAAACGCTTAAGATCATGGCTCGTAAATATACACGCGAACAATATTTAGAACTTGTTAGAAAAATCAGGGAAGCGATTCCGAACGCGTCCTTAACTACGGATATCATTGTCGGTTATCCAAATGAAACGGAAGAACATTTTGAGGAAACGATGTCTCTATACCGAGAAGTTGGATTTGATGCGGCTTATACGTATATTTATTCTCCGCGGGAAGGAACGCCTGCGGCAAAAATGCAGGATAACGTCCCGATGGAAATTAAAAAAGAACGTCTGCAACGCCTGAATGCACTTGTTAATGAAACATGCGCTTTGAAAATGAAAGAGTACAATGGTCAGATTGTTGAAGTCCTTGTAGAAGGTGAAAGCAAGAAGAAACCAGATATATTAGCAGGTTATACTACGAAAAATAAGCTTGTGAACTTCAAGGGCCCAAAATCCGCGATTGGCCAAATCGTCAAGGTGCAAATCACCGATACGAAAACATGGTCATTGAATGGAGACATGGTCGAAGAAGCGACAGCGATTGAGGTGGATTAAATGACAAAGTATACGAAAGACGATATCTTAACAAAAGCGGCAGAGTTAGCTCAAATGATTGCCAGCACGGAAGAGGTTGATTTCTTCAAACGCGCAGAAGCTCATATTAATGAAAATCAAAAAATCCGTGAAATGATTGCCAGTATCAAAAGCTTGCAAAAACAAGCCGTGAATTTCCAACATTATGGAAAGGAAAAGGCGTACGGACAAGTTCAGGCTAAAATCGATGCCCTTGAAAAGCAATTAGATGAATTGCCAATCGTCCAAGAGTTCAAGCAATCTCAAGTAGATGTCAATGACCTATTGCAAATGGTCTCTTCTCAAGTATCCAATAAGGTGACGGATTTGATCATTGAATCAACTGCAGGTGATATCCTTCGCGGGGAGACTGGATCAAAGGTACAGGCTGGCGGCGGAGGCTGTTCATAAATCTCTTAAAACCCCTTCTGACTTCAGAAGGGGTTTTTTATGCCTGAAACCCTTATGCAGCGCCCATTCGTGACACATATCCCAAAACTGGCGCATAAAATAACCTAGATTTAAACATTACAGCAGTTTTCAGATATAAAAAATTCTACGCACACTAGACTTTTACCACGCATAGGATGAATGGAAACTGTATGAGGAGGGTTCGCTAGCATGTCACAATATAGAGAGATAATCACTAAAGCGGTGGTGGCCAAAGGACGCAAATTCACAAAGTCCTCACACACCATTGGCCCGGCTCATCATCCTTCTAGCATTCTAGGTTGTTGGATCATCAACCATAAATACGATGCCAAGAAAGTCGGCAAAAAGGTAGAAATTCACGGCAGCTACGAAATCAACGTTTGGTATTCATATAACCATAATTCCAAAACGGAAGTTGTCACAGAAAAAGTACAATATACCGACGTGATTTCATTAAAATACCGTGATCCAGATTGTCAAGATGACCATGAAATCGTAGCGCAAGCTGTCCAACAGCCGAATTGTTTAGAAGCTTTAATCTCCCCTTGTGGACAAAAGATCATTGTCCATGTGGAAAGAGAATTCTTTGTAGAGGTCGTTGGCGAGACGAAAATCTGTGTCGCTGTAAGTCCAGATGGCCGCTGTGAGGATGAATGGGGCTCAGATTTTGATGATGATGAGTTCGAAGATTTAGATCCGGATTTCCTAGATGAATTCGAAGATGAATAAAATATCATAAATATAGTCAATACCGGATGACATTCCCTTCATCCGGTTTTATTTTGGTTGAAGTCAAAAAGGGGTATTCAGTCGAATAATGTTAACCTAGCAGTGTTTATACCGTTAAACCTCTGAATTAAGCCAATTTCACTCATTGATGAGAAGCGTTACAAGTGAATTTTAGATGTATTCTTACTATAACGAATACAGGAAAGGTGCCATCCCATATGGTATAATAAATGACATATAATAATAACAGATAATAGTTTGGAAAGGTTTTGAAAGAATGGCTGGTTATACACCAATGATTCAACAATATTTAAAAATCAAGGCAGAGTATCAAGATGCCTTTTTATTTTTTCGTTTAGGAGATTTTTATGAAATGTTCTTCGAGGATGCTTTGAAGGCGTCGCAGGAACTGGAGATTACGTTAACTAGCCGGGAGGGTGGTACTGAAAACCGCATTCCCATGTGTGGCATACCCTATCACTCCGCCCCCAATTATATTGATATTTTGATAGAAAAAGGCTTTAAAGTGGCCATTTGCGAGCAGACGGAGGATCCTAAACAAGCAAAAGGGGTCGTGCGCCGGGAAGTTGTACAGCTGATTACACCGGGAACCAAAATGGATAGTAAAGGACTACGAGAAAAAGAAAACAATTACATTGCAACAATCACTTCTTTTACAAATGGACAATTCGGTTTTGCCTACAACGACTTATCGACTGGTGAAAGCAAGGTCACTTTGATTGAAAGTTTTGAAGAAGTATTGAACGAGTTTGCCATTCTTGGTGCAAGTGAAGTCGTCATTGCCACGGATTTTGCCGAAGAATGGAAAAAGCAACTGCAGGATCGCGGTGCGGCAGCCCTTTCCCTTGAGGATAACTCGGAACAAAGTGAGTCGTTCGTTTCCTTGCTCCGGTTGTTAAAAGAGGACAAGCAGGCTCAAACGACTGCCCGTTTATTAAATTATTTATATCGCACCCAAAAAAGAAGCCTTGATCATCTTCAACCCGTGTTTGCCTATGAAACGTCCCAATATATGAAAATCGATTATTATAGCAAACGTAATCTGGAATTGACGGAAACCATTCGTTCCAAAGGGAAAAAGGGTTCGTTATTATGGCTTTTGGATGAAACGAAGACAGCGATGGGGGGGCGGATGCTGAAGCAATGGATTGATCGCCCACTCATCAATCGAGTGCAAATCGAACGAAGACAAAATCTTGTGGAAACGTTGAAGGAGCAATACTTTGAACGTCAAGATCTGCGGGAGCGCTTGAAGGAGGTATATGACTTAGAGCGGCTTGCGGGCCGTGTCGCCTTTGGGAACGTCAATGCGCGTGATTTAATCCAATTGAAACGTTCACTTCAACAGGTGCCCATCATTCGTGAAATCGTACAATCCATGGCCTCCAACCTGGATATAGCAGCTCTTGCCGAAAAACTGGATCCCTGCGAAGAAGTGACCGATTTGCTTGAAGCGGCTCTTGTTGAGAACCCGCCGTTATCCGTTAAGGAAGGGAACATCATTCAAGATGGTTTCCACTCGGAACTGGATACATATCGAGACGCCAGCCGAAACGGGAAAACGTGGATTGCCCAGCTTGAACGGGAAGAACGGGAACGCACCGGGATTCGATCACTGAAAATCGGCTATAACCGAGTGTTTGGCTACTATATAGAAGTGACACGTGCCAACTTGCATTTACTTGAAGAGGGACGGTATGAACGGAAGCAAACTTTGACGAATGCTGAACGGTATATCACACCTGAACTGAAAGAAAAGGAAGCCCTGATTTTACAAGCCGAAGAGAAAAGCGTCGGTCTCGAATATGATCTTTTCCTCGGTTTACGTGAAGAGGTGAAAAGCTATATCCCACGTTTGCAAGAGCTGGCAAAAGGTGTCAGTGAGCTTGACGTGCTGCAATGCTTTGCAACCATCAGTGAAGAACGTCATTATGTGAAGCCGATCTTTTCAGAAAATCGTAAAATTGTTCTCAAAGAAGGGCGTCATCCAGTTGTCGAAAAGGTATTGGATTCTCAGGAGTATGTCCCTAATGACTGCTTGATGGATAGCGACCGGGAACTGCTTTTGATCACCGGACCGAATATGTCGGGTAAAAGCACATATATGCGCCAGATTGCGTTGACGTCCATTTTGGCCCAAATCGGTTGTTTCGTATCGGCTACAACTGCTGAACTGCCGATTTTTGATAAAGTGTTCACTCGTATTGGTGCAGCGGATGATCTCATTTCCGGACAGAGTACCTTCATGGTCGAAATGCTCGAAGCGAAGAATGCCATCATGAATGCAACGGAGAACAGCCTGATTCTATTCGATGAAATCGGACGTGGGACTTCTACTTACGATGGTATGGCACTAGCGCAGGCCATCATTGAATACATTCATGAAGAAATCGGCTCAAAGACACTCTTTTCGACACACTATCATGAATTGACGGTACTTTCAGAGGAACTTGCTAAACTGAAAAATATCCATGTGAGTGCGGTCGAACAGAATGGAAATGTCGTTTTTCTTCACAAGATAAAAGAAGGTCCAGCTGATAAAAGTTATGGTATTCATGTAGCGAAGCTTGCCGATCTTCCTAAGCGGTTAATTGACAGGGCATCTGCCATTTTATCTCAACTTGAAAATGAAAATGGACAAATGAATGAAATACCTTCGCGGCCACCCGTTGGTCGTGATGTGGATGTTCCTATTGTAACTAAGGAAAAGGTCGAAATGGCTGTCAATGAAGCGGCGCAGCTTTCCTTTTTCGGGGAAGAAGCTCCTAGAGAAAAAATAAATTCATCACCCAAGGAAAAAAAGGTGCTTGATGACATCAAGTCGCTTGATATCCTTGAAATGACACCTCTAGAAGCAATGAATATACTCTATAAATTGCAAAAGAAACTGAAATAAATAACTGAAGTGAGGCGATGAACGTGGGGAAAATCAAACAGCTCGATGAGGCTTTATCGAATAAAATAGCAGCTGGCGAGGTTGTTGAACGTCCTGCCTCAGTCGTGAAAGAACTTGTAGAAAATGCTATAGATGCCAACAGCACCATCATAGAAATAGAATTGGTGGAGGCTGGTCTCGGTTCGATAAGAATCATAGATAATGGAGATGGAATGACGGCAGATGATGTAGAAGCAGCCTTCAAACGTCATGCCACAAGTAAAATAAAAGATGAAAATGACTTGTTCCGGATTCGGACACTCGGGTTCCGTGGTGAAGCGATGCCAAGTATTGCATCAGTATCCCATTTTGAGATGAAAAGCAGTACGGGCGAGGGTCCGGGAACCCGGATCCTGCTTGAAGGCGGAGTCATCAGGGAACTAGAGGCGTCGTCGAGCCGTAAAGGAACGGACATCACGGTTTCCGAGTTATTCTACAATACACCGGCTCGGTTAAAATATTTAAAAACGATTCATACCGAGCTTGGAAACATTACGGATGTCACCAATAGATTAGCACTGTCACATCCGGACATTTCGATACGCCTAACACATAATGAGAAACGTATCTTGCATACTAATGGCAATGGAGATGTCCGTCAAGTATTGGCGGCCATTTACGGTATGAATATTGCCAAAAAGATGATTCCGATAGAGGCAAAATCACTGGACTTCACTATTACTGGATATATCGTGATGCCTGAGGTCACGCGAGCTTCACGAAATTATATTTCGACGATGATTAACGGTAGATTCATAAAAAACTATGTCCTTGTGAAGGCAATTTTGGAAGGATATCACACGCTGCTACCGATTGGTCGTTTCCCGATTGCCTTGTTGAATATTGAAATGGATCCAATATTGGTCGATGTCAATGTACACCCATCCAAATTAGAGGTCCGACTTAGTAAGGAACAAGAATTATACAGCTTAGTTTCGGAAACGATTAAATCAGCTTTCAAGAAACTTTCCTTGATACCAAGCGGCTTTACACCGTCGCCAAAGCAGGAAGAGCCTAGAAGCGAGCAGACAGAACTCAGTTTGGACCATGTCGTGGAAAGAGGAAGACGGGTCCTCGAAGAAGCAAAAAAAGAAACGTCATTGCTAAAGAATACCCTGATACGAGAAAAACAGCAGCACGAAAATCCTATAGAACCTGTCGAGGATAATCGGACTATCGATACCATGCGAGAGATAATCTATAGCAGTGAAGGAAGCGAGAAAATGGATGATGCTTCTATCCCTGTCTTCCCTCCAGAGGAAAAAATACCATACTTCGAATCAGCTGAAGGGTATACAACGTATACAGTCGAGGAGGATGAAGAAGTCGAGGCGGATGAAGCATCAAGCCGAATACCTCCCATGTATCCAATCGGGCAAATGCATGGGACGTATATTTTCGCTCAAAATGAAAAAGGTTTATATATCATCGATCAGCATGCTGCACAGGAACGGATTAAATATGAATACTTCAAAGAAAAGGTCGGCCGCGTCGAAAATGAGCTACAGGATATGCTCGTTCCGATTACGCTGGAATTTTCGACCGATCAATCCATCCGCATCACTGAATACAAGGATGAACTGGAAAAAGTAGGCGTCTTTCTAGAGGAATTCGGCTATAACGCCTTTATCGTCCGTTCCCATCCGCAATGGTTCCCTAAAGGAATTGAACAGGAAATCCTTGAAGACATGATTGAGCAATTACTATCGATGAAAAAGGTCGACATCAAAAAGCTGCGTGAAGAGGCGGCCATCATGATGAGCTGCAAAGCCTCCATCAAAGCAAACCGTCATCTCCGCAATGACGAGATACAAGCTCTGCTAGATGAACTAAGGCACACAACCGATCCATTCACATGCCCGCACGGAAGACCGATCATCATCTCCTATTCCATTTATGAAATGGAGAAGATGTTCAAACGGGTGATGTAATTTTAAACAATGGAGAACTCCTTTATATCGGGGTTCTCTTTTTTCAGATAACTTAATAGGCTATATTTATTAACAAACCCATAAGAAAACCCCCTCCTCAATTTGAGAAGGGGGTAGTCCTTATTAATCTTCAAACAACTCATCCATCAAGTCATCAATTTCTTTTTTTAACTGTTTCGTGCCTTCTTTGGAAACCGTAATTTTATCACCATCGATTATCAGCATATCCCCGACTTTGGCCCCTTTAGGAAGGGAACTTTTCGGGAAATCCTTCATATCCCCGCCATCGATTTCCACGACGGCGATTTTTCCTTCGAAGCGATCAATAATACCTTGAACCATTATTTCACCGTCTTTACAGTAAGTTTCGTACCGGTAGAAGTAAAAATGATGTTTCCAGATTTATCTGTACGATAGGTCTTGGCTTTAACGGAGTTCAAACGTTTTATCACGGTAGAAGTAGGATGCCCATATCCATTTTTCCCTACACTGATTATAGCGTATTTTGGTTTGGTTTTCTTTACAAAGGCTGAACTAGTGGAGGTTTTTGCCCCGTGGTGCCCAACTTTAAGGACATCGACACTTGGTACCAGCTTTTTGGCAAGCATGTCTTTTTCGGATTTCTCTTCGGCATCGCCAGTGAACAAGAATGATTTCTTATTGTGTTTAAGCAATAGGACGGCACTCCAGTTGTTTAAGTCTGATTTCGAATAGGTTTTGACTGGGGCAATGAATTTTAACGTTGTATTCTTGGCTTTCGTTGCAATTTCTACGCCAGTCTGGGCTTTTTTTATGGTGAGTTTTTTCTTTTTAACCGCTGTCAAGAAGCTTTTGTAAGCTTGAGTGGTGTGAGAAATCTTTGGAGCATACACTGCATTTACTTTTAGATTTGTCATGACATACGCTAACCCGCCTACATGATCAGCATCCGGATGTGTTAAGACTACTGCGTGTAAGGTTTTTACTTGTTGTTTCTTTAAATAAGCAACTACCTCATCGCCTTTTCCTTTTCCGCCACCATCGATTAAAATGTTTTCATTTCCGGTTTGAATCAGGACGGAATCGCCTTGGCCTACATTGATAAAGTGTACTTTTACGTTGGAAGCTGCTTCCGTTGATTGAATTCCTGTAAATAAAGTCAAGAAAAGAACAACTGCTAAGAAAATTTTAATTTTTTTCATTATTATATCACCCTAATGTATATTAACATGGTTCAGAAGAAAAAAGAGGGATAAAAAATATTTTAATATAATAATAGTTTTTAGCGGATTTTATCATTAAAAGTGAATAGGGATTCGTGATGACCAAGATATTTTCTATTTATACAGAAAAATATATAAAGTGAGGGGTAAAATCGAGTCAAAATCATTCCTGATTAAGATAAAAAAGAATGTAATCGTATCTGAAAGGATAATAAAAGAAGAACCCTGTTGTGCTAGTGGTTCTTCTTTTATGTTTTATTGAAATATCAATTATGGTCCTACTAATAAAAATAATAGGGTATGTTGACTGGGCTTTGGTAGTAATATGGATGGTTTGGGTTTACGTATGCTTGATTTATATAATGTTGTTGGTGAGTGGCACGGTTTTCCACGGATCTGTCATAAGAGGAGGGCGGACCAATGAATGTTGAGGGTTTAACTGGTGCAGTGGTACTTTTCCAATGGTCTTCATCCATACCATACGTGTGTGTCATAATGTCGGCAGGCGTTAATTTCAAGATATCTGAACCCAGAATGACTTCAGGTGTGGGTGCATTGAAAATAGCAAGTAAATGTGTATTGTCCTCAGTAGCTACTTCATAATGCCACCACCCTTGAGGGACATTCGCTACTTGGCCTGGAGTGATTGGGTAATTTTGAATGAGCTTAGTAAATGGATTCAGTAGGGAGACTGTAGCTGCACCTGAAATGCAATACACTAGCTCAGCGGCATTTTGGTGGTAATGTGGTTCGATAATATTATTGGCACTTAAAAAAATGTCGAGTAAAGAAGTGTTATCGAGTGTATTCAACTGTGAAATGCCCAGTACATTTATATAATTCAGGTTATCCTTTTTTACGAGAGTGCTTTTATTTATATCGAAGGTAAAATGGGTCGCAGGTGATGTATAATCCATAAGTGCTTCCTTCCTTTATAATGTTATTTGTATGTGCAGGATATGTGGTTTTTCATCAGATGTTCCATTACCTGGGGTAAAGAGTGTTTCTAGCATTCCTGTCCTCCTAAATCAGTATTCTTGTAAAATATAATTTAACTGAATTTTCCCTATTATCTTATTTAAGAATAAGCAGAATTTTCCCATTGCATGATTGGAAATTACAGTGATATAATGATTCCTGTGATTTTAAAGTTAAATAGATATAGGAAGTGTCTAAATTGTCTAACAATTCAAAAGAGAGCAAATTCGTCCCGTACGTATCTGCTTCAAAATCTTTACCCGAATTAACTGTAACTGCAATTATTCTTGGTATTATTCTTGCAATTGTATTTGGAGCAGCTAATGCATATTTAGGTCTCCTTATCGGATTGACTGTTTCCGCTTCAATACCTGCAGCAGTCATTTCTATGGCAATCTTGAGAGGGGTTTTCCGTCGAGATTCGATCTTAGAAAACAATATTGTGCAAACGATGACAACAGCAGGTGAGGCCATTGGTGCCGGAGCTGTTTTTACTATTCCAGCATTATTTATGTGGGGGATGGATGTTAGTCAAGCGTTGATCCTTTTCATCGTTTTAACTGGTGGATTCCTTGGGGTCTTCATGATGGTACCCCTTCGTCAGCTTTTAATTGTAAAGGAGCACGAAACATTACCTTACCCTGAAGGTACGGCATGCGCTGAAGTACTGAAATCAGGTGAACAAGGTGGATCAAGTGCTAAATTAATCGGAGTCGGTTTAGTGATCGGTGGTGCGGTTAAGGCTCTTGGAGATGGATTTAAGCTATTCAAAACGGAAGTTGAAACGGGCATAACTGGTTTCAAAAATGCAGTGGTGGGCCTTGATGCATTTCCTTCCCTATTGGGTGTCGGTTATATCATCGGACCCCGTGTTGCCGGACAAATGATTGGGGGCGGTTTATTAGCCTGGATCGTCCTTATACCAGCAATCAGTTTCTTTGGTAGCGGTAGCACTACCCCTATATTCCCATCTGAAGTACCTATCAGTGAATTGGATGCTTGGGGAATATGGGATAACTATATCCGTTATATTGGAGCGGGAGCAGTTGCGACTGGTGGTTTGATTACATTGATTAAAACACTGCCGACTCTATTCAGTTCAGCTTTTGCAACGCTTAAAGGCGTACAAGCGAACAAAGGTCACCTTAAGGCAGGTACCATTCGTACTGAAAAAGATATCCCCGCTAAATTCGTTTGGTTGGGAATGATCGTAGTTCTGTTGATTATTGCCTTTGCACCAGTAACGGAAGTAGGAATCATCGGTGCTGTTGCAATCGGCATTTTCGGTTTCTTATTTGTAACGGTTGCGTCAAGAATTGTTGGGATTGTCGGAAGTTCTTCCTCACCAACATCAGGCATGACCATTGCCACTTTACTTATTGTGGCTCTTATTTATAAGGCAACAGGCTTCACTGGCATGGATGGCATGATTGCTGTAGTGACGGTGGCCGCGATCGTATGTACAGCACTTGCGGTGTCAGGAGACGTTTCACAGGATCTGAAGACAGGTTACATTGTCGGTGGTACGCCATGGAAACAGCAGGTTGCGATGATGATTGGTGTGGTTGCCTCTGCAGCTGTCATCGGTTTCACCCTGATTTTAATGGATAATGCCTATACTATGGGTTCTGCAGAACTTCCAGCACCTAAAGCGGCCTTGATGAAAATACTTGCTGAAGGTGTTCTTGGAGGAGACTTACCTTGGACTCTTATCTTCATCGGAACGGCCATTGCCATCACGTTAGAATTCTTTGGATTAAATTCACTTAGTGTGGCCGTGGGTATCTACCTGCCAGTTCATACGAGTGCGCCAATCATGATCGGTGGTTTTGTACGTTACTTCGTAGAACGCTTTGCAAAATCTAAAGAAGCACGTAAAACAAGGGTGGATAGAGGTACCTTGTTCGCTTCCGGTTTAATCGCTGGTGAATCATTGATAGGAGTGCTGATTGCTATCTTGATCGCAGTGGGCGTTCATGTTCCTGAAGTAGCGGTGATAGCTAGTAATTTGATACCATTCTTATTATTCCTTGCTTTAGCTGGCGTGCTTTGGTATGTTTCTAGCAAAAGGAATAAAGAAGATGTTTCGTAAACAAAAAATGAAGAGGAACCTGTTAACTATGGTTCCTCTCTTAGAAAGTCGTGTCACCCTTGAATATGATACTTCATCGGACAGCGGTCTCTTAATAATCCAGAGAACTAATTTTGTCGAGAGACTGACGATTCGTTTTTTGAAGCAACGAGCATTCCGTAAAATCAAACTTGACAAGTTCGGTCGATTTGCCGTTGAACAAATGGACCATCACAAGACAGTCCATGAGATTTCTGAAGCAATGATTGAGCATTTTGGGGAAGAAGCCGAACCAGCCTTACCCCGCCTTGTGAAGTTTTTGGAAATCCTTGAGGTTCATGAATGGATCGTCTGGGAAGATGGAAAATAAAAAACAAGCTGAAGCACATATTAAATGCTTCGGCTTGTTTTTTTGCTTTTTTCTCTTTGCAATGATATCAGCTATATCAAGAGTTAAAAGTATAGGCGATTTGAAAAGAAAAACAACCTACTTTATTATGGAAGAGAGTAAAGAAGGTTGTTTTCTATGGTATAAGGAAAGATGGGGAAGAAGAGTACATTCTTTGATGCTGGAATTTAAGAAATGCTAAGCTTAAAAGGGTATGCCAAACCTTATTCAAGATGTCCTTTTAACGGTTGGAATTGAATAAATATTTGTAAGCAGGTGCATGAAAATGAAAGAGAATGACTATGATGAATTACTTAATATCAAGACCAGTGGAAATCAGATGGGGTTCAATGACACTTTACATTATCACCGCTATGAACCAACTCCATATAGCGCACTAGAACAACTATTCAAATCCTATGAATTGAAAAGCAGTGACCGTATTGTGGACTTCGGTTGTGGAAAAGGGAGATTGAATTTCTTTATCTCCCACTTGTTTCATGCATCTGTTGTTGGTGTAGAGATGAATGAAGATTTCTATCTAGAGGCGATTGAAAACCGTAATAATTATATGAAGGAAGTAAAAACGTGTGAAAACAGCATCGAATTTCATTGCTGTCTGGCAGAAGATTATAAAATTGATTACCGGGACAATCGCTTTTATTTCTTTAATCCATTTTCGGTACAAATCTTCATGAAAATTATCAATCATATCTTGCTTTCCATCGAAAAACATCCACGGCAAATCGAGTTGATACTCTTTTACGGTTCAGAGGATTATATCTTTTTCCTGGAGGATCAAACGGCGTTCGAACTGAAGGAAGAAATACTGCTTCCTCATGTATCTAATCGCGATTCCTATGAGAGGTTTGTAATCTATCAATTGAAATATTGAATCAAAACTAGTGCTCGACTTACTAAAAGGGGAAAGGGTGAATTCAAGTGATTCTTTGCACATGGGGAGAATTTTAAATGGGATTGTGAGGTTGTACATAGGACTGAACTATTACTATAAAACAGGTAAACTAGAATATCCAGTTCCCCCTTCTTAAGCGGGGAACTGGATATTTTGCTGCATATACAGATTTCGTACAAAAGTAAGTTCAGTGGTGAACTTAATAAACCAAGTTGTAAAGGGCTTTAATATGAGTCAAATAACGGATGTTACTTGCTTCTTTCATTAATGTTGCTGGTAAGCCTTTAAGTGAAGTGTTGTTAGCTCCAACTGTAGCTACACCATCTTTACGACCCAAGCTAGCAAGTGTTCCTGAGTTGATAGGTGAGAATTCTTCTAGTTTTTTGCCTTCGAATGCTGCGTAAAGGTTGTAACCGACTAGTTCTCCCATTTGCCAAGCGTTTTGTGCAGTTGGTGCGTATGGACGGCCACCTTCTGGAGGGAATGCGACAGCACTATCACCGACAACGAATACGTCATTATGAGACTTAGATTGAAGATATTCATTGACTGTTGCTTTACCACGATCTACTTCAAGACCTGATTCACCAACGATAGGAAGAGCAGCAACGCCACCTGTCCAAACAAGTGTATTAGCCGTGATAGTTTGTCCATTTTTCAATTCAATGACATTTCCTTTAACACCTGTTACAGGAAGGCTAGTCAAGAATTCAACACCACGCGCTTGTAGGCTTGTCATGGCACGGTCAATTAAGTGATCAGGTAAGACTGGAAGGATTTTTGGACCTGCTTCAATAAGCTTGATTTTCAAGTCTTTATAATCCACGCCAAATTGCTTAGCGATCTTAGGGAAGTGGTCTACTATTTCTCCGATTAATTCAACGCCAGTTAAACCACCGCCGCCGATTACGATTGTAGCATCCGCTTCATTTTTAGTAACGGAATATTCGCGAATGCGATCTTCGATATGTTTGTATATTTTGTTTGCATCGTTTACAGATTTTAATACCATGCTGTTTTCTTCAAGTCCTGGAATGCCGAAGAATCCTGTTTGGCTTCCTAAAGCAACAACTAAAGCATCATAAGTAAGGGTAGAGCCATTTGCAAGTTTCACTTGTTTTTTATCTACTGAGAAGGATTCAGCTTTTGAAATGACAAGATCGATGTCTTTTCCTTTGAAAAGTTTTTCTAATGGAATAGAAACAGCTTGTTCAGAAGCGGATCCTCCTGCAAGACGATGAAGTTCCGTGATGATTTGGTGTGTTGGGTATTGGTTAACCACTGTGACTTGTGCTTCATCTTTATTTAGATATTTTCGAACAGTCAATGCAGATAATAATCCGCCGTATCCTGCACCTAAGATGACGATTTGTTTTGACATTTGTTAATCCCCCGTCCTAACTGGTTGAATGATAAATTAGAATTATTTTTGGTTTTTACGTTCTGCAGAAATCTCAAGGAAAGCACTTGCGAAACGGAATAGCTTTTGTGCTTGTGGATCTTTCATCATACGTAATAAGCCGAAAAGACCAATGACTTCCGTGCTTTCTTCAGCGCGATCTTTTGCTTCGATTGCATTGGCAGCAAGACCCTTTACAGAAGAAACTACAGGCGTTGCCATTTCTGAAATAGCACTGACAGTATCGTTTTTCAATACTTCATCAGTAGCTACAGATTGAGCAAAATCATATGACTTCGTCATAATATTAACTAATTCAGTTAATTTTGGTAGTTGTTCTACTAAATTATTCAATGATTGCTGTACTTCAGGGTTTAAAAGTTGATCTAGGATATCTCTTTGTTCTTGGCTTGCAGAGATGTTAAGTGTTTCATTTTCAGGTTTTGATTTTGAGATTACATCTGCCATATCTATTTCCCCTTTGCGTTGAACTTAATTTGCTAATTAGGATGCAAAGTCACATTAATTGTGAGGTCAAAAAACTATAACATTTAAACTATCTTAAAAGTTATCGCTTCCGTGAGGTCCATCCTGAATTTGTACCCTATGATAAAACCTTTTTACTTACTGAACTCACGTGTCTTTATCCTAACACTCCTAATCATACGTCTACCGACTGGTAATTTCAATTTATTTTTACGATATAAATATAATTTTAAAGTTGATTATTTACGATGGTATGAGGGTATATAGATTTCTCTTGGTGTCTTCGGAAAATTTTATGTTTTATCAAAAATAAAATCTTTTTTTAAAGAAAAGGAACGGGAATTTTTTTGTTAAATTCCTTTTACTTTTTTAGATTCTTTTTATTTTTAAGAATAAACACTGCAAAATGAGGGTATAAGTAATTACCTGTATTGGAGATGATGCCTTTGGTAAAACGTCGATTGTTAAAAATTCATGGAGAGATTATCGAAATATCCTCCAGATACTCTGAAAAATATGACAAATGGAATAGTACGGCAAAAATTCCTAATAGTTCTCTTATCGCATATTGTCGAGATAAGAATAGAGTACGTGCAGAAACTGTGTCCATGAGCAGATTATTAATTACTTACGATGATTATAAGATTATATAAACAATATGATCATGATTTATAAAGTGGTAAAGGCACTCAATCACCTAGGTTGAGTGCCTTGGCTTGCCCTCGATAATAAATCTTTTCATTCTCGAAAATCCATATGAAGAAAAGCTATCTGATAGGGTACATTTTAATAGATCAGGTAGCTTTTTTATATAAAAATTCACCATCTTTGTTTAAAAGTAGATGGATTAGTGTAAAAAATAACAAGAAGATACCAGACTGAACAATCATAACGTTTACCATGTACTCATATGAGAGAAAAGGGGTTGATGGAATTTGGAATATTCTAAGAATAAGGTAGCAGAAGTAATCATTGAACAACTACATCTTATGGACGTGAAAAGAATTTATGGAGTGGTAGGAGATACGATAATCGGACTGATTGATGCACTGGCGAATCAAGATGATATTCAATTTATTGCAGTTAAGCATGAATCGGTAGCTGCTTTAATGGCTTCGGCGGAGGCTAAGTTAACAGGGAAATTGGGTGTATGTACCGCGACCATGGGTCCTGGGGTCACAAACTTACTTAATGGACTCGGTGATGCCTATTCCGATAAAGCCCCAGTGCTGGCCATCACGGGACAGGCTCCAAGTGTTAAAATCGGTACGGATTATCAGCAATATGTCAATCAGCAGGAGCTAGTGAAGCCTTTTGCTTCTTACAGTGCCAATTTAACTAGTCCTGATGCGATTATCGATGTTATGCAAAAAGCGGCCCAAAAGTCGCTTGGACAGAGGGCTGTTACTCACCTTTCCATACCTAAGGATTTTTTCGATAAAAAAACGACAGTACGACCAAGGCGTTTACCCACTCTTGTCAAAAGTGCCTCCTTTATAAAAGAAGAAAGTATAAATCGTATTCTTGATGTAATGAAAACAGCAAGAAAACCCATGATCCTCGCTGGAGCGGGTGCTAGAGGTGCTTCAGAAGCCATCGAAATGCTTGCAGATACATGGGGAGCAGGCATTCTAACCAGTCTAGGGGGGAAGGGTGCGTTCGAGGCTAGCTCTCCGAACCTATTACAAGGAATTGGTGAAGGAGGCAATCCATATGCTAAGAGTGTCTTCATGGAGGCGGACGTCGTATTGCTTGCCGGTGTCACTTGGTGGCCTGAAGGATATGTGCCAGAAGATGCTAGAATCATTCAGATTGATAGCAATTTCGATAAAATTGAAAAAAACATACCAGTCGAAATCGGGATTACAGGTAAGACGGAAGAAGTTATACCTAAGTTGATGCAAGGGTTAGAAAGTTATGATAGAAATGCCGAGTGGATGGACAGTTGCCAGGAAGTGAAAGATAAATGGTCTGCTCAATTGGAGGAGGAAGGCAATAGTACGGGTTCACCAGTACATCCTGCAAGGATCGTTCGGGCGATTGAACGAACAATCGATCCAAACGCGATTCTGGCAATCGATACAGGGGATGTAACGGTATGGATGAATAGAATCATGCGCCAACAAAAACAAAGGGTACTATTTTCAGGATATTGGAGAACGATGGGATTTGGTCTTCCAGCGGCAATGGCAGCGAAATTAATTGAACCGAACCTGCAGGTAGTGGCGGTTGTCGGGGACGGTGGCCTCCAGATGACACTTGCAGATTTACTGACAGCCCGACGTTATGGCATTAAGATTACCGTCATTGTGTTGAATAATGAATCTTTACAAATGGAGCGGGATAAAATCAATGCAGAAGGTGGGGATGAAGTGGGCGTCGGTCTCACAAATCCGAACTTCGTAAAAATAGCAGAAGCTTGTGGTTGGAAGGGATTACACGTAGAATCGGAAAGCTCCCTGGAAGCTTCCATAGAGGAAGCTTTACACTCGGAGTTACCCGCTTTAGTGGATATATGTACGGCGCAAATCTTTTTCCCGGAAACAGAGTAAACAATCCATTAATGTATGCGATTTAGGTAAGGGTGAAAATGAAAAAAGTAAAAGAGGCACTTAATCAGTAATTGGGGTAGTGACCCCTAAAAGTTAGAGTTTTCTTTATGCAGCTATTTGGCTGGCATGAGTTCGGTAGTTTACTGGACTCATGCTAGCCAGTTTTTGTT